>JAZURW010000103.1:0-15185 GCA_045606405.1 Candidatus Ornithospirochaeta sp.
ATTGAAAAGATATTACGATTATTTTGAACAAAAAGGATTCAGCACTTATCTTGTCTATCTGACTCCATTTGGTCATGAACCTTCTGAATACTCGGTTAAAAAAGAAGAACTCAACCGGTTAAAGGAGCGACGAAGGTTTGCATGCTTGTCATATAGCGACAATGTACTACCTTGGTTGAATACAATTCTTGAATCCGAAAACACAGTCGAAATGAAAAGTGCTGTCGGGCAGTTCATTATTACAATAAAAGGAATGCTTGCGATGAACAAAGAAGTCAATAAGTTGGTTAGTGCAGAGTATTGGAATACTGATTATTCGGAGATTGACAAGTTGAAAAAGGTTAGGGAAGCATTGGATATATTAATCTATGCAAAGCATGCTACACACTTCTTCAAAGAATGCGTTCAGAGTTTCTTGAGTGCGGAAGAATTGGCGCTTGATACCTCACGGCTTCGATATGATTGCGCAAACAAGACATACAGGGATTCTAATGAGTGGGAAAAGGCAATTTGCGAGACGGGATATAAGTACTACGGAATAGTTTATTCTTTTGGATTGGATCTCGAGCCACAGAGACCCCTGTATGGGATACGGTTGGCAACAGAAGGCAATGCTGACCAATACAAGAACAAGTCTTATTTCGGAATATTCATTGGAGAAGAGAAGACGAATCCCAAAAACCTAAAAATGAAGTCGTATGATCGTTGGGAAAAGGATAGCCCTTGGGGTCAATATATTGAGGTTACTACACTAATTAACCAAAACAACTACACTGAAATAAAAAAAGTTTTTTCCGATTTGCTTCAGGAAAATAAAGGGTATTGAAATTTACAAAGGTTTTGTTGTCTAACGGATTGCCTCTATCACATCTTTGAATAGCAGAATTGTTTCGCGAAGTTTTTTTTTATACCATTTTGGTCAAAGATTCTATCTGATGAGAAAGAATAGAATTCTTCTTGTTCAGGTTTCTGGAATAACCACTTGTTCCCAATAAGCTGCTTAACGCGTTCGCAAGCTTCATCTTCGTTAATATCTGCATTTCTAGTATGGAGAATTAGTTTGATTGTCTGCTTCCTCCAGCGCTATTCTGGGATCTTCCTTGGTTATCTTCTCTGCCTTGCGTTTGATGTGATCATGCTCATATTGATTAACTAAGTTGGACAGTTCTTCTCTTATTTCCTCGACCAGATTCTCAGGCTCAAGGCATCTGGCCTGGCATCCAAGGCTGAGAATCCACTTCTTGCAGGCATAGCGGCTTCGGGTCTGTATTGTCATGACAATGGAGCCGTCTTCGTTTTCTGTAATTCGGGCGTTCTTGGATCGGGCCGCTTCTTTCTCAAAGATGGCCTGATCTGGGTCAATCCATACCTTTACGGTAATGGGCTCTTCATCGGTTGCAATTCCGAACGGGTCGATAACGAGCGACAGATCCTTGTATTTCTCCGGTGTCTCGGCATCTTCAAACAGTTCTATGTCCTTTACTCTGGAGAGGGCATGGACCATGGTGTGGTCGAAATAAGGGTTGTAGGAGAAGAGGTATAGGATGTCGTTCTGGGAGAAAAGACCGATAGGGTTGATAGTGTAGTGTGATTCATTCTCAGCCCATGGGCTCCTATAGGTAATCCACACTGATTTGTTCTGATCAATGGCCTTCAGGATTTCTGGAACGAACTTTCTTCCATCGCCGGCAACTTGCATGTCCGGGCTGTAGCTGACCATTGGGATTATGCCTTTTTCTGCAAAGCGGCTTAATGACAGATGCTCTTTGAGTTTCTCGATCATGTCCCCGTAAAGACCTGTGGAATTCGCCATATCCATGAGGATCGTCAGGATTGTGCGGTCTTCGTTGGTAAGCGTACTGATCTGATATAATTCCTGTTCAGCACGCTTGAGGCTGTCACTGCTGAGCCTATACATGAGCGGACTGTTGTCAGGTTTTTCGTCATCGTCGTTGTTTTCCAGGCAGGGTACGTAAGACAAGGCCTGGAACAGCCGGCATGCCTGGGTTTTGCCAATGCCCAAAGCGGTCTGTATTTCCCTTCTTCGAATCCACCTGTCCGGATGGTTCACAAAGTAACTTATAGTAAGCTGGAAGAGTTTCTCTGAAACGCCTCCCTTTGGATCTTCTTTCTTCTTTCCGCTCATACTGTTGTCTCCATTGACTATGTTCAGTCTACCATAAGGTACAGGATAGGCGTTCGGAAATATGGTGCGCTTTTTCAATTATCGTCAGATTAGCGGATCCCCGCAGAATTCTTTTCTCTTGCAGTTCATGCAGAATGAGCCCATCCAGACGGTATCGAATTGGTTTATTGCTGCTTTCACGAGTTCCTTCTCTGATGTCAGGATGCCAGCTTCGAAGTTGCGGGTGTTTTCTCCCTTCATGCCCAGCCCGGCTCCTGTGAGGTTTGCAGAACCGATATAGGCAGTCTTGAGATCGAAGATGATTATCTTGAAATGTACTCTGGGGCAGAGGACGCGTTCCATTCCTTTGATGAGTACAGGATACTTGTCGAAGTCTTCCCTGAACGCAGGTCCGGGCTCCTTTGCATGAATGAGCCGAATCTCAACTCCATTCTTCACAAGGTCGGAAAGAACCTTCAATAGCGGTTTCATTCCCCGGATATCGCGCACATAGAGATCCTTGATGTCTGCAGTTCCTATCCATAGAACTCTTTTGACGTTCTTTATCCGCTCAATGACTTTCTCGTAGTGTTCTTCGTTTGATATGAACTGTGTTATCGGAACCGGTTCTATCATCAATGGTTTCCCCTCGTTAGCTCAGTCTATCAGGTTTTCTTTCTAGTGAAACAAGAATAACAGAAAAGCGTTTCTATTAGATGAACGTTCTGTTCTCTATTTATTCTTTTGTGACTCTCTAGGGCAGAGTATGAAAGGGGGATTTCATGGCACAATGTAAGGATTGCAGATATTACGAACGTTTGAAGTGTTCGGGGAGGAATACGGGAACTAGTCCGACATCTTCCAAATGTGTGTACGGATCCATAGTATAATAACTGTCTTAGGGAAACCGCACTTTCAAGTATTATCTAGAAACAAATAGCCTCAGAAAATAATCCAAAATCTCGTCGTGAATTGGAGTATTTCTTAAATCGTTCCCATGTTGCGGACACTTGGTTGTTAATCTGAACACTCAGGAGGCAACGTTATGGCGAAATGCAAAGAATGTAGGTTTTATGACAGTAGAAGGTGTTCCGAGATGAATAGGTCTCAGAGTCCGTCCAGTATCGCATGTAGTAGATTCTCTCAGTACAGTACGAGAAATTCGAATGAATTGAAGAAATGCAAGGATTGCAGATTCTATGCTGGATCAAGATGCAGTGAGCATAATAGGCGGCAATCTCCTTCCAGCATTGCTTGCTCTGCCGGATCCATATGTAAATAAGGGATCTGAGGATGAAGGACGGAACGGCTGGAATCCGTGGGATGCGGCGTGACAGATGATTTCCATGCTTTAATCGGAGATGAGAAGGTTCGGTTCGGGGCTTTTGAGCCCCGTGAACGTGTACTCCATGATCCAGCACAGTGGAAGAAAGAGAATCCAAAATCATATTACTATCCTTCGAACAAGAAGTACGACTACCGCAGGAACGGGGAGATTAACTTCTATGTCTACCGCTCCGAGAGGGGCTATCATACATATCCTGAAATCATCTATGAGAAGAAACATCCGGATCAAAAGGAACTGGCGGCGAAGGTGATAAACGAAATCTTCCGTGCTATGCCTTATGCAAGAGCAGAACGTCTTGAACGCGAAGAGCGTGAACGGAGATATAGAGAGGAAGAAGAGAGAAGGGCCCGAAGACTGGGACTCATCCGGAATGAAAAACGTAAGGTGTTTGAGCTTAAGGAGAACACCAATGATTATGTTATGGCCTGCAACATCCGAGCCTATGCTGCCGCTGTAGAGGCAAAACCTGATCTTTCAGATGATGGGAAGTCGTGGATTGTCTGGGCAAGGGAGAAGGCAGATTGGATAGATCCCATGATTAGGAAGGAAGATACCATTTTGGGCAAGTATTCCAAGTCGGTATTGGATAAGAAATCATATTACTAGGTTTTCATCAATATACGAGAAATCCGAATATAAATTCATTTTCAAAGAATATCCAAAAACGGTTTTAAGGAAAACTCAGCCAAATATCGGAAAAGCCGACAGATAACTGTCGGCTTTATAACGATTTAACAGAAATGTGTAATCATTCCCACTCAATAGTTCCAACTGGCTTTGGAGTCATATCATAGAGGACTCTGCAAACTCCTGGTACCTCAGCAAGGATTCTATCTGTGATTCTTTTCAGCACTGCCCAATCAATCTCAGGCACTGTAGCACTCATAGCATCAACTGTGTTGACAGCTCGAATGATGACAGGCCAATCATAAGCACGCTTTCCATCTCTGACACCTGTTGAACGGAAATCTGGGACAACTGTGAAGAACTGCCATACCTTATCTGTAAGACCAGCTTTGTCAAACTCTTCCCTCAAGATCGCATCAGACTCCCTAAGCGCGCTTAGTCTATCACGTGTGATTGCGCCAAGGCATCTTACACCAAGACCAGGACCTGGGAATGGCTGGCGATCAATCATGGAAGCAGGAAGGCCTAAAGCCTTTCCGACAACTCTGACCTCATCCTTATAGAGGAGTCTTACAGGCTCTACCAGTTCAAACTGCATATCCTCAGGTAGTCCACCTACATTGTGATGAGCCTTAACGCCATCGCTTTCAATGATATCAGGATAGATTGTTCCCTGAGCTAGGAATGAAATACCTTCAAGCTTTCTTGCCTCTTCATCAAACACCTTGATGAACTCTGCACCGATTATCTTCCTCTTTCTCTCTGGTTCATCCACTCCCTTTAGGAGATCCAGGAATCTATCTGTTGCATCGATATAGACAAGATTTGCATTGAGCTGGTTCTGGAATACCTCGATAACCTGCTCACTCTCCCCCTTTCTCATCAAGCCATGATTGACATGAACAGAAACAAGCTGTCTGCCAACAGCCTTGATAAGAAGCGCAGCAACCACAGAAGAGTCGACACCTCCAGAGAGCGCAAGAAGGACTTTCTTATCCTGTATCTGTTCTCTTAAAAGAGCTACCTGCTCTTCAATGAATGCTTCTGCTAGCTCTAGCGTGGTGATCCTCACCATATCATCTGGACGCTTATTAGGTAAAATCATCTCAAGACCCCTCCGGTTGATGTATATCAAGACTATACCATAATCACAATTAGTGAAAAAACATGAAACACAAATAAAATAAAAAAAATTTAGAGGACTCTCGTCCTCCATTGAATTATTTCCTCTTTGGAAAATCCGGAAGCTTGTCATAGGCTTCCTTGATTGCGTTCTCGACTATCTTTGGAAGCTCCTTGAGCTCCTCCGCTTCCATTCCATCTGTGTCTATCGAGGGAAGAATCTGAACATACACAGGGACAATGCCAGGGTAATAAGCAGATTCAAAACACTCTCTTGTGTTTTTCAGGACAACAGGAACAATCTTCGACTTTGATCTTGTCGCCATCTTGAAAGAGCCGGCTTTGAACTCTCCGATGACTCCTGTCTTGCTTCTTGTACCCTCTGGGAAAATAAGCATAGGAATGCCGCTGTTGATATTCTCAACTCCGTCATGGATTGCTTTAATCGCATCCTTCGGACTGGTTCTATTGAGCTTTATGCAATTCAAAAGCACCAGAAGAGCATGAAGGATTGGAATCTTCCATACCTCTGCCTTGCTGACGATTCCCGGCCAACGCCCAGTCATGAACACAGCAGGGATGTCTATCATGGAAAGGTGATTAGGAATCATGCAATATTTCTCACCCTTCTTTGGAAGGTTCTCCTTGCCAAGGACAGTCACCTTGGAGCCAAGGCAAATCATGATCCATCTTACAGCTATCGCAAGAAAACACTGTGCAATCGAGGATGCCGCCCTCCTCTGTCTTAAAAGCCTCAAAGGAGCGCCAAGAACAATCGAGAACAATACGCAAATCACAAGGACTGGAATAATCAGTACGATTCCTAAGATAAGCCTGAATAGCTGAATTGCCTTTTTCATAATCAAGAATATTCCTTCTAGAATGATTATAGATTCAATCAGAAGAATGAGTAAAGCTTATAGTAGCTTCCCTTTGCCTTTAATAGCTCATCATGAGTTCCAGACTCAACAACCCTTCCCTTATCGAGGACATAGATGATGTCAGAGTCGATTATAGTTGAAAGCCTATGAGCGATGACGATGCTTGTCCTGCCTTCTGCAAGCTCATTGAATGCACTTTGGATCAAGGCCTCTGATTCACTATCAAGAGAGCTTGTTGCCTCATCAAAGACCAAGATAGGAGGGTTCTTAAGGAACACTCTTGCAATTGAAAGTCTTTGCTTCTGCCCACCGGAGAGTCTTGTGCCTCTCTCTCCAACCTCAGTGTCGAGGCCATTTGGCAATGAGCGGACAAATTCATTAAGATGGGCATTCTCCAAGGCCTGCCACATCTCCTCCTCTGTCGCATCTGCCTTGCCATATCTCAGATTCTCCCTTATTGACGCATCAAAGAGGAACACATTCTGCTGCACAAAGCCTATCGCATCATGAAGAGACCTCTGTGTCACAGATGCGATATCGACACCATCAATTGTGATTCTGCCGCCATCTCGTTCATAGAAGCGTGCTAATAGACTGACCGTGGTGCTCTTACCTGCTCCAGACTCACCAACTAGAGCAATTCTCTTTCCGCCAGGAATATGGAGATTCAAATCCTCAATGACAATCTCCCTCCCATCAGCTTCATAGCTGAAGAAGACATGCTCAAAGTCAACATCCCCTTTGTCGACAACTAGATCAAATGCATCATCAGAGTCCTGAATCTCAGGCTTTATATCCATTATCTCAGTAAAACGCTCAAAGGACGCAGCACCCTGGGTGAACTGCTCTGTGAAGTTGATCAATCTATCTATTGGAGGCAAGACAACGGAAACATAAAGCACGAAGGTCACAAGGTCACTTACTGGAATCTGGTTTCTCGCAATAAGGAAGATACCGCCTGAGACTGTCACAAAGTAATAGAATTGCCTCATGAATCCTATGCCTGCATGATACCTTGCCATCTCGCCATACATATTCTCTCTGCTGCTTTTCAATGTTTTGGAAGAGTCATCGAACTTCTTCTCCTGAAAGCTCTCCTGAGAATAGCTCTTGACCTCTCTTATTCCCTGTATTGAATTCTCAGCGGCGACATTCACATCCGCGATAGTCTTCCTGATCACTCGGTTTCTTGCCTTGAGCTTCTTATTGAAGACTATTCCGTATGCAAGCATGAAAGGAAGAGGTATTATTGAAATCGCAGCAAGCTTCCAAGAAAAAGTGAACATCATCAGATAGGCGCCTATTATTGTCACTATTGAGATGACTACATCCTCTGGGGCATGATGGGCAACCTCTGCGATGTTGAAGAGGTCATTTGTTATTCTGGACATTATCGTGCCAGTCTTTGTCTTATCGAAATAAGAGAACGATAGATTCTGAAGATGCGAGAACATATCACGTCGCATGTCATTCTCTATCCACACACCAAGATAATGGCCCCACTTTATCCTTATGTAGCTGAAAACAGATTCCAATATGTAAAGGATCAAGATGACAGCAAATAGAATAGCCATCACCTTATAGTCACGCTCCTCCAAATTCACCATATTCATCAGCGATCTCACAATCGCTGGTATTATTATGGATAGAATCGAAGCAAGAAGCGCAACAATCATATCGAGGGCAAACCAGAATTTATAATCCCTATAATACGAGAAAAATCTCTTCAGCTGTCCCATATCATCCTCTCTTGAAAAGTGACTTGATTCTAGAGAGGAAACCTTTCCTCTCTTTTTTCACTTCCTTGCTGTCTACATGCTCTGCAGCATCGATGCTCTTGCTTTCCTTAGCTTCCTCTTGTGTTCTCTTAGGTGCCTTGCCAGCCTTGCTGCCATCTGAATATGTTTCTTTATAGTAAGCCATTCTCTCTTCTAGAGTCATCCTAGAGAGCTTATCATATGCCTTAGCATCGTAATCGAGCTTATCCTTGTTTGATGTCTTACTTTGTGCAGGCTTCTTCTTATCCGTCTTCTGTGATGGCTTGTTTTTAGGAGTATAACTAGAAGACTTAGGCTTATTCTGATGATTAGGATGCTGTTTTGCGTTCTTTTTGAATCTGTAACCAGCGCTTTTATCGACAACTTCCTCAAGGTTCTCCTCGTCAGCCCATAAAACTGGAACCTTCATATGGATGTATTCCTCTATAGCCTGAAGACCATAGATATATTCCTCACATGCAAGCGTTATTGCCTTGCCGCTCTTTCCTGCTCTTGCCGTCCTTCCTATCCTATGGACATAGTTCTCATAATCCTCAGGGATATCGTAGTTGATCACAAGCTCAAGATCGTCAATTTGCAAGCCTCTAGCAGCGACATCCGTCGCAACAAGAAGGTCAAGTTTGCCACTCTTCATCATATCTAAAGTCTTGAGTCTCTTTTCCTGTGGCATATCACCCATTAAGTAGGCAGACTTATACCCATTCATGTTAAGGCGCATGGACACCTCCACAGCCTTATCCTTCGTATTCGTGAAAATGAGGCATGATTTTGGTGCATTCTTCTTCATCAGAGACAGAAGAAGAGAGAACTTCTCATCCTTCGTCACGTGGTACAGTTCCTGCTTGATCTTCTTGACTGTGATCTCCTCAGGCTGGACCTCTATCTCCTCAGGGTCTGTCATGTATTGCCATGCAAGATTCCTGACCTTTGTTGACAAAGTCGCAGAGAAGAGCATTGTCTGACGCTCAGAGGCCGGAACCATCATTGAGAACATACGCTGTATATCTGGATAGAAGCCCATATCGAACATCCTATCGGCCTCATCAAGAACTACGATAGAAAACTGCCTGAAATCTATCTTATGGTCCTTAGCGAAATCAAGAAGACGACCTGGAGTGCCTACATAAAGATCCAGACCTGACTGTATCTCCTCATTCTGCTCTTTATATCCGACGCCGCCGTAAAAGCAGCCAACCTTGTACCCCTTAATCCCTGAAGACAGAAGCTTTGCGTCTTTTTCTATCTGAACAGCAAGCTCTCTTGTAGGGGCAATTATCAAAGCAGTGCTCTTCAAGCCAGTCTCAATCGCTTTTTGCAAAATGGTCAGCACAAAGACAGCAGTCTTGCCGCTTCCGGTCTTTGACTGGACCATCACATCTTTTGAGCTTAGGGATGTTGGGAGAACCCTTTCCTGTACCATTGTGCACTGTGAGAAACCTGCTTTCCCAACACCATTTAAAACCTCATCTGAAAGAGGTAATTCTGAAAATCTCATATATATTCAAATCCTTAGATCAAGGTTATATCAAACGCTATTAGAGTATTTGGAATAACCTTCTTTGTCTATTGCGGCGAAGATGGGCAGATCACTCATATTTCAATATCTCTCTGGGCTTTGATCCCTGGGCAGGACCAACTATGCCCCGCTCCTCCATCATCTCAACAATCCTGGCCGCCCTGTTGTATCCTATCTTCATCCTACGCTGGAGATAGGAGGCAGAGCAGCTCTTCCTCTCATATACAATTTCCTTAGCCTTCTCATATAAGGCTTCATCGCTATCATCATCAAGAAGCTCAGATACATCGTCATCAAAGTCATCCCGATTCTCATCAAAATCCTCGAAGATAACATCATCCAGATAATCAGGCTCTCCACCAACCTGCCTTGCGAAATCAGATATGGCCTCAACCTCTGAATCAGATAAGAAAGCACCTTGGATTCTCTGCAGACCATTCAGACTTGGATCCATCAAAAGCATATCGCCTTTGCCAAGAAGGTTCTCAGCACCTGCATCATCAAGAATAACCCTTGAGTTGATTGCGCTAGATACTGCGAATGCGACGCGTGCAGGGAGATTTGACTTGATTGTGCCTGTGATGACATCTGAAGAAGGCCTTTGTGTCGCAAGAATCATATGGATTCCAGCAGCTCTTGCCTTTGCTGCAAGGCGCGCAATCTGTGTCTCTATATCATTCTTAACAACTGCCATCATGTCAGCGAACTCATCCATGATAAGCACTATGTAAGGCATCTTCTCTGCTGCAATATGCTTTTCCTTTATCTTCTGGTTATATCCATCAATGTTTCTGACACCATAGTTTGAAAGCATCTTATACCTTCTCTCCATCTCCTCAACCAGGAAATTGAGAACCTTGACAACCTTCTTTGCTTCTGTGACCACAGGTGTCAAAAGATGTGGGATGCCATTGTACATTGTCAACTCAACAACCTTAGGATCAACAAGAATAAGCCTGACATCCTTAGGTCCCTTTTGGTAAATCAATGTATTAATGAAGGCATTGATGCACACAGACTTTCCTGAGCCCGTTGTTCCAGCGATGATCATATGAGGCATCTTAGCGAGATCAACAACCACAGGCTCGCCTGTTATTGTCTTTCCAAGAACCATAGGAACCCTGAGAGCCATCATCCTCTCATTGTTTCTAATGGAGTAAATCATATCCTTGAAGCCTACAATAGTAGTCTTGTCATTAGGCACCTCTATGCCAACAGCCTGCTTTCCAGGAATCGGAGCGAGTATTCTTACCGACTTTCCTCCAAGAGCATAGTTGATCTCTCCCTCTCTTGCGCTGATCTTGGAGATCAGGACGCCTGCAGCTATCTTGAGCTCATAGCGTGTGACAGTAGGCCCCTTGATTATGTTATCAAGTTCAACCTGTATGCGCTGCTCAGCATATGTCTTAACGATTATCTCGCCTTGGATTCTTGTCAGCTCATCAATCTCTCCGCTGCTTTCCGGGTAGTCCTTCAAAAGGGAAAGAGGAGGTGCTGTGTACATCGCCCTCTCCCTCTTCATAATCGCAGCGTACCCAAGATTGTTGGAAACAAGCCCGCCAATTCCCGCTGTCATGTCAAGAGATTCCGTCTGCTGAGGGATATCCTCATAGCTAGGGGCATCATAGTCTCTAGCTGATGCTATTCTCTTCTCCGATCTAGGCTGAACCCAGCCTTCACTCTCAGGCATCTCCTGGACTCTAGGCTTAATCTCCTCTCTTTGAGGACTTGGCATTTGATATCCATAGCCTTCTTTTGGATAGGTGCTATTGAAAGCTGCCTGACTATGAGCACTTTCCCTATGCTCCTGTGGAACCTCTCTCCTATATGAGCTCATCTGAGGCTCGACTGTGCTGGCAATCTCCGGCTCAAATGCCCTTGTTGGGTAATGTGAGACATTTCCAGAGCTCTTATTCTGAAGAGACTCGAAGAGCTTATATCGAGGGTGGTCAGGAGATAAAGAAGATGGTGCGAAATCACTCTTGCGCTTAGGAGCCTCCTCTCTTTCCACTTTAGGCTGGGGAGCCTTCTCCTGCAAAGCCTCGAAAAGCTTGTATCTGGGATGCTCTGGTGATAGACCTGAGGGAGCAAATGAGGACTTCACATCCACTGTCTCTTCGATTTCAGGAACATCATCATATCCCTTTATAGGAGCAGTTGGCCTTTCCACCTCAAGCTGAGGGGAATTCATCATTTCAAGAGTCGCTTCAAGCATGCCTCCAGACTTGAACTTCTTTTTAGCTGTTATATCCTCATAAACAGGCATAGGGATAGGCTCTGGCTGAAGATCCTCATCCTTCAGTGCATCTAGGATTGAAGAGCTCTCATATGGTGCAATGTCCTCTCTTCTTTCAGGAACCTCAACATCCTTGAAGGTCTTAAGCTCTGGGATATCAACGAAATCAGGGAAGGAAAGAGGATCATTCGGATTGACTGAGCCCTTGAAAACCTCAATTTGCTCAGAGAAATCCATTCTCTCTCGCTCAAGCACCCGAGCTCTCTCCTTCTCTCTCTTCTTTGCTTCCCTTTTGGAAATCTTCTCCAGCTTCCTCGCCTTCTCCTTGGATTTCTCCTCTTCTCTGTCGAGTGCCTTTTGAGCCTTTCTGCTGCTCTTTTTCCTAGTGCTCTCCATAGCACGCTCTTCCTTCTCGCGCACTCTCTCGTAGCGTCTCTCTTCCTTCTCCTGAGACTTCAGGATCCTTTTCTTATCAGCAGCCTCTCTCTTCCCTCGTGCCTTCTCGAAGCGAGCCATCTCCTTATCGTCTCTTCTCTTCTTAGCGGCAAGGTCCTTCTCGATCCTCTTCTTCTCCTTTAGAGCAAGTCTCTCTTCCTTCGATAGGATGATCCCTTCGCTCTCCAGCCTTCTGAGATGAATATCCCTTCTCTTTCGCCAGCGAGAATCCATTGAGGATGTTATTACGAGCATCAAAATGGTGAATACCAATTCAAGCAAAAGAAGAGCTGCAATGAGCTTGATCTTAGATGTGCTTGAGAAAAGAGCTAAATAGGATGGACAGGCCACTGAACCGCTAACTCTGTAGAGGATCATCACCGTTTCGTAAATCGCGATGAGAAAGAAAGGCAGGAACATGGAATATGGCTTTCTCTGCCTGAATGCAAAGACAATCAAAGAGCAGGATAGAACAAGAGCACCGAACTCTAAAACCCCATTAGCGCCTGCTGTTATGGAGAGGTAGAAGGACATGCTTTCAAGCAAAGGATCATACGCATCGGGAAGCACATCAAGATAGCCTAAAACGCCAAGACCTGATGCTCCAAGACCCAAGATCAAAAGCAAAACCGCAACAAATAAAGAAAACCTGCCCTTTTTCCTCATAACTCCCTTCGATTCCTCCAATCAGAGAGAATGCATAGATTCCTCTCCTCATTCAAATACGGCACATCAAGCTCGATGATATCAGCCATGAAAGCATACCCCTTACGCTCAAGGCCTTCAATCTCGCTAAGAATTGACTTCCTCTGCCCTTTGTAAAGCATAGCCAAGCCACCGGCAGAAAGAAGCTTGACAGTATCCTCTGCGATATCTGAAAGTGGATGGAATGCGCGGCAGGTAAGTACGCTGAAGGTCCTATCCACATCCTTGATATCTCTATCATCTACTATGACATTCTTGAGTTTAAGCTTCGCAACAACCCCTCTGAGGAAGCCGACTCTCCTTGTCATTCTCTCTATTAGCACAAATTGCCTATCTTCCAAGAGAATCGCAAGAACAATTCCTGGAAGTCCTGAGCCTGAGCCTAAATCAGCAATGGTGTCGCCACTCTTGGTCCTATCCCTGAAATGGACATAACAAGCAGCTGAGTCCAGAATATGGCGAATGATGATCCCCTTCTCATCCTTATCACCAACCAGCTTAAGGGCAGGATTGAACATCATTAGCTCAGAGATGTACAGGGAAAGGCGTTCAGAAGCTCGCTGATAATCCTCAACCCCTGCTTTCCTCAAGCCATCGATCAACAACTCATTTGCCACGATTCCTGCTCCTTACTGCAATTGACAGAACAGCCACATCAGAGACTCTGACGCCAGATATTCTTCCTGCTTGGCCTATTGAATGAGGCCTTACGCTCTTGAATTTCTCACGTGATTCAGACGAAATGCCCTCTACACTATCATAATCAAAATTCTCAGGAATCTCTATGTTTTCCTGTCTTTTCGCTCTATCTGCCTCAATTTCCTGACGTCTTAGATAGCCTGAATACTTTATATCAAGCTCTACCTCATCGAGAACTTCGGCAGAGAATGCGTTAAGGCCCTCCAAATCAAAGCTCCTGATCTCAGTCTCAGGCTCCTTCAAGGCATCATACATGGACTTTTCCCCGCGTCTATTCTTTCTTAATAGATGCTTCAATTCATCCATTCTCTCCAGCTTCTCCCTGAGGCGTTCCATCCTCTCCTCTGTTGCAAGGCCAGCTTTGTATCCAATCGGAGTGAGACGCTGGTCAGCAGAATCATGGCGCAAGGAGAGTCTATACTCTGCGCGGGAGGTGAACATCCTGTATGGCTCCTTGGTTCCCTTTGTCACAAGGTCATCAATCAAAACACCTATATATGCCTCTGTTCTGCCAAGCACAACAGGCTTTTCGCCCTTAAGACGCTGAGATGCGTTGATCCCAGCCATCAAGCCCTGAGCAGCCGCTTCCTCATAGCCTGAGGTGCCATTGGTTTGCCCTGCGATGAAGAGGTTTGAAAGTATCTTGCTCTCTAAGGATGGAAGAAGGTCCTGAGGGTCAAGATAGTCATATTCAACTGCGTATGCAGGGCGCATTATCTCAACATGCCTAAGACCTGGAAGAGTCCTGATGAACCTATGCTGCACCTCCTCAGGAAGCGAAGAGGAAAGACCATTGAGATACATCTCCTCTGTGCCAACTCCCTCAGGCTCAACGAAGATCTGATGTCTCTCACGCTCAGGGAATCTTACCACCTTATCCTCAATGGATGGGCAGTAGCGTGGTCCCTTACCCACTATCTTGCCCCCATATAGCGGGCTTCTATGAATATTGTCCCTTATGATTTCATGCGTCTCATCGTTAGTATATGTGACATAGCACTCTAAGCTTGGTCTATCTATAGAGGAGTTCTCAAAGGAGAAGGGGCGCATAGTCTCATCTCCGGGTTGAATCTCAAGCTCATCAAAGTCCAAGGAGCTTCTTCTCACCCTTGCTGGGGTTCCAGTCTTCATCCTTCCGACATTGAAGCCATACTCCCTGAGCCTTGGGCCAAGACCTAGAGCAGCGCTCTCTCCCAAGCGCCCGCATGGAGAGTCCCATTCGCCTATGAATATCCTGCCCTCCATGAATGTTCCTGTTGTAAGAACAACCACCTTTGCGGAAATGCTCCAGCCACGTTCAGTGACAACTCCATAGACGCTCTTTTTTGTTGCATCAACAAGGAGGTCGACCACAGTGTCCATAAAGAGCTCTAAGTGGCTCTGCTTCTCACACGTCTCCTTTGCAAGGCGAGAATAGGTGAATTTATCAGCTTGGGCACGAGGAGCCTGCACGGCAGGTCCTCTTCTTCTATTGAGGATCCTGAATTGGATCATGGAGGAGTCTATCAAGTGCCCCATCTCTCCCCCGAGCGCATCTATCTCCCTTACAAGATTGCCCTTTGCAAGCCCTCCAATTGCTGGGTTGCAGCTAAGCCTGCCTATCGCATCAAGGCTCTGTGTTATCAAAAGCGTGTCATAGCCGCACCTTGAAAGCGCAAGCGCCGCCTCGATGCCTGCATGTCCAAAGTCGGAGGCCAAGCGGTCTTAGGAAGA
>JAZURW010000104.1:0-20165 GCA_045606405.1 Candidatus Ornithospirochaeta sp.
GAAAAAAGCCATAGCTTTAATCGTCTTTGCATTAACCATCTCTCTTTGCTTGTCTGCAGCAGGAAGCAAGGAGAACACTCTTGAGACTGTCACAATCTGGCACTCAAACACAGGAAAGACAGGGGAGGCTTTCGAGACAATAATCGAGGATTTCAACTCAAAGCACTCAGAGGAGCTTGGCGTGAGAATTGAGGCAATTTACCAAGGGAAGGCTAATGATGTGCTGACAAAAGTCAAAGCCTCTGACGATAGGACCCTCCCTGATATAGCGCAGATGGATGCCACTGCAGCGATAGACATGAACCATTCAGATTACTTGGTTCTAGCCTCAGACCTGCCTATTGAGCTAGACGGGATCCTCGATTCAGCACTCAATGCTTACAAATCCGAAAAGGGGCTTCTAGCCTTGCCATTTAACGCATCATCACTTCTTTTCTACTATAATAAGACATTGTTTGATTCGCTAACTTTATCACCACCCAGCACCCTGGATGAGTTTATAGCAATCGCTCCTGCCTTAGGTGAGATAAAGGATGGAAAGATTGCAAGATACGCCTTTCTTGGTGTTCCAACAACCTATGAGCTTACAACGTTCATTGGAGCTCAGAACAATCTAAGCTATCTTGTTGACAATAGAAATGGGCACCTTGGCACTCCAACTGAAGTTCTCTTTGGCAAAGAGGGAACCTACAAGGCCTTTTTGGAGAAATGGAAAGAGCTATATGACACAGGTTTTGTTGGCAATGTCACAAGCTCTGTATCCACAGAATTCGCAGCAGGAAGAACAGCCTCTATGCTAGCATCCTCCTCAAATCTCACTACAATCCTCTCATCTGTAGGCGATGCGTTCGAGGTTGGAGTCGCACCTGTGTTCAAAGTCAACAAAGAGGCAACTGGAGGCACAGCAATCGGTGGCGGAGGGCTCTTCGCATTCAGCGACTCAAAGGCAGTCGTTGCTGTTCTTGAATACCTCACATCTGCCCCAGTCCAAGCATATTGGTCTGAAGCAACAGGCTATTTTCCAATCAATGAATCTTCCTTCGAGCTTGATGGATATAAGGAGTTCATTGACAACAACAGCCTATTCCAGGTCGCTCCTCAAAGCGCAATGTCCTCCAACCCTCTTTTGACAAATGTATGGCTTCCTTCAGCTTATCAGATTTACTATTCATTCCAATCTAATATTCAAAAGGTGACAGAGGAGAATATGGACATTGATGAGGCTGTTGAGGAAATGGTATTGATAATTGAGGATGCTATAGCTAGTTATGCAGAACAGAATATCGACTAACACAAACCTACTATGCCTCTTCAGAGGCGGCGGAAGAAGGAAGATGAACCAGATAATACCGCTTTTGGCAGCTGGTGGATACTCTGACCTTGACCTCAACTTCTGCGAGATGATGAATCCAGCCTCAGAGCTCAAGAATAAGGAGAGCGCAAAACCCTACATCAAAGCTCTTCTTTCCTTAAAGGAGGAGCTTGGCCTGAACTATCATCAATGCCATCTCCCTTATAACCAAGAGTTCCCATCTCTTAGCGAGCATGTAAAGATGCTGCATTTAGATCAAATGAAGCTCGCAATTGAGCACTCATCTGAGCTGGGCATCAAGACCTTAGTTGCGCATCCCATAAAGGGCTCTATTGATGATAACATCTCCTATTTCTCAAAGCTGCTTCCATCTCTTTTCGATGGACAGCGCTTTGCAATAGAGAATATGGAGAGAAAAGATGAGATATACAGTGCCTCAGACCTTTTGAGAATAGCATCAGGACTCGATGACAAGGCTGGTATCTGCCTCGACACAGGGCATGCGAACATGATGAGGCAGGACATACCTCAATTCATCGTTCAATGCGGCGAAAAGCTTTTGGCAACACATATAGCTGACAACAATGGCATTGACGACCAGCATCTGCTACCAGGCTTTGGCAGCATATACTGGGAAGATGTGATTCCTGCCTTCAGAGAGCATTACAAGGGCTTTCTGAACTATGAGGCGATGTTCTATGGAAGGAATCTGCCAGAGAGCTCTTACAAGATGATAATCGACAACTCTCTATTATGCTCAAATTGGCTCTTCAGTCTTTGAAGAAGGTACACTTCTCTTTATACGCGCAAAGCTTGCAAAGAGAGCCAGGGCAGTTTGTGAAGCCATCCTCAGCCTTCTCAAGCTGATGGATGTGCCATTCAAGCTCATCCATGTGGCTCTTAAGCGTGCTAAGCCTTTGCTCGCACTCTCTAAGCTTCGCCCTATATTGGCTTAAAAGCTCCTCACGCCTTTTGTTTCCACTCTCATCTTGGCTTTTAAGCTCGAATATCCTCTCTATTTCAGACAAGGAGAAACCCAAGCCCTTCAATTCCACTATTCGCTTCAAATACACAAGATCCTGCTCAGAGTATGTCCTTTGGCCGCCTTTTGTCCTCTTTGACAAAAGAAGCCCCATCTCCTCATAGTACCTTATCGTTCTATGGGACAGTCCGCTGAGCTTTGCTATCTGACCTATTTTGTATCGTGCCATATTTTGAGTTTAGCACAAAGGAGGGAAGTTATTAACTCATATGGAATAAATCAATTAATCAATCCTTTTTCGGCATATTTTTCTCATATCATATTCTCTTAATGCATTTTATCAGCTTTTATTGTTAATCAGACATGGAAGAAAACAAGAGAATAATCGAGAGACCGAGAGAGAAGCTATCCAGACTAGGCATCTCCGCACTTACAGATAAGGAGCTTGTCATGCTTATAATCGGAAGCGGCAGTCAAGGAAGGAGCATAGACACCATCGCCGTCGATGTTCTTGGAAAGATGGATAGAAGCCAAAATGCATCACTGTCAGAGCTGCGCATGATCCCAGGCATGGGAGAGGCCAAAGCATCCTCAATCATAGCTGCATTAGAACTAGGGAGAAGGAGAATAACGCAAAAGCCAAGATCGATAACATCTCCCTCTGACATCTTCAAGGAAGTGCTCCATTACTCAACAAGAGATCAAGAGCACTTCATCACTGTCATGCTCAATGGAGCCCATGAGGTTATTGACTCATTCATCTCAACAATAGGGCTCCTGAATAAGACAATCGTGCATCCAAGGGAGGTATTCAGCCCCGCCATAGAGAAAAGAGCCGCGGCCATTGCGATAGCCCACAACCACCCATCTGGACACCTTGAGCCATCAGAGGAGGATAAGGCTGTGACAAGACGCCTTGTTGAAGCTGGTGAGATACTCGGGATCAAGGTGCTAGACCATGTGATCTTCTCGTCTAAGGGCTACTACTCCTTTCTAGAGCACTCACTTATTTAATCAGTGCGCATTGAAAGCTCTTTGTCGAGCATATAAAGCGACTCGCTTGATTTTCTATAAAGCCTGACCCTGTCGAGGAGAAGTTCCATTGTCTTCTCCTCCTCTGCCTGCTCCACGATGAAGTAATCTAGCATTCTCTGGGTTTTGTAATCATTGAGCATTATTGCCTTTTCATATATCGCCTCAATTGCTTGAGTGACATATTTTTCGTGGCAGTAGGCTCTGTTGACCGCATCCTCATAAGAAAGGAAAACCTCGCTAGGCGCATCAACAGATGATAGATCCACACTCTCGGATCTTAAAAGCATATGGTCGAATATCCTCAAGCCATGCTCAAGCTCCTCTCCCGCCTGCTTTCTGAACCAATGAGCAAAGCCACACAAGGCTTCTCGATCAAAGTATTGCGCTAACGATAAATAAAGATATGCTGAATAGAGCTCCAAGTTAATCTGCCTATTCATAAGCTCCTTCAATTCCAATTCCATGCTACGCTCCTTTGCCCCCTCAAGCAGAAAGTAAGCAGGAAATGCAAAGAGAAAGCGTCAAATAGGAGGTTTCATTGATGGGAGAAAAAGGAGTGTTGATATTGTCAGTCGCGTATCTGGACTCCAAGCATTCTCGCAACATCCATTACCTGAGCAACATCAAGGCTTGCTCCCTTGAGCTCCTTAAAACCCTCTGACAGCTGAAGCCCGGATATATCGCTTCTGGTAAGGGTTACATCCCTCAGTGATGTATCTCTGAAACTTGTGCGAAGGAGTGTGGAATCGATGATGGACAGGCCCTTGCTTTTGACTCTCTCAAGCGAGCTCTGCTCTATCCTGCTATCCTTGATGCTGGATTTGATCAACTGAGATTCATCAAAGATAGAGTATTGGATCTTGCTCCTCTCTATGCTGGTATCTTTGAATCTTGCTCCTGTGAAATTGGAGCCAGAGATCCTGCAATCAAGGAAATTCGAGCCTTTGAAGAGCGAGCTTTGGAAATCTGAGACAGATATAGAACAGCCACTGAATGTAGTTGATTCAAAAACAGCCCCATTGAAGCAGCACCTTGAGAAGGCGCAGTCAATGAAGCTGCAATCTAGAAATGCACATGATTGGAAGAGAGCGTCCTCAAAGCTTTCGCCCTTGATCACCAAGGATACGCTCTCCTCAGAAAACGTCATCTTGAATGTCTGTCCTTGAGAATCTCTATGACTTCAGCAAGAGAGGAATCCTTCTGTGCAAGAAGAACAAGGAAGTGATACATCAAGTCAGCACCCTCGCCAAGGAAAAGCTCCTTATCCTCATCCTTTGCAGAGATTACAAGCTCAACAGCCTCCTCTCCAACCTTCTGTGCGATTTTATTAAGACCTCTTGAGAAAAGATGGTTTGTGTAAGAACCCTCTGTTGGGTTTGTCCTTCTATCCTTGATGACATTCTCAAGATAGAAGAGGAACTCTGGAGATGATATCTCGCCTGGCTCATTATCCTCTCCGAAGCAAGTATCTGAGCCTGTGTGGCAGACAGGTCCTGAAGGGATCGCCTTAACCAAAAGAGTGTCCCCGTCGCAATCTGTAAGGATCTCCCTGAGCTGCAGGAAGTTCCCACTTGTCTCACCCTTAGTCCAGATTCTCTGCCTAGAGCGTGAATAGAAGGTAACAAGACCTCTATCGAGAGTGAGGCGATATGCCTCCTCATTCATGTAGCCCACCATAAGAACCTTTCTAGTAACAGCATCCTGGACAACTGCAGGAACAAGACCATCACCTTTTGCAAAATCAATTGTCATAAACCACCCCACTACCTTCTTACAGGGATTCCTTCCCCATGAAGATACTCCTTAAGCTCAAGGATATCAATCTCCCTGAAATGGAATACAGAAGCAGCTAAAGCCGCATCAGCCTTCCCTTTTGTGAGAACATCCTTGAAGTGCTCCATAGAACCTGCGCCGCCAGATGCGATAACAGGAATGTTAATATTACCACTTATTATCGAATTTAAGTCAACAGAAAAACCATTCTTAGTCCCATCTGCATCCATGCTTGTTAAAAGAATTTCGCCAGCGCCCCGCTTTTCAGCCTCTTTTGCCCACTTTAAAGCATCTAGTCCAGTCGCTGTTCTTCCACCATCGACAACTGTCTCATATCCAGATGGCATTTCGCTATTCGCCCTCGCATCTAGAGCAAGCACGACGCACTGCGAACCAAATTGGGAAGCAAGCTCATTGATAAGATCTGGGCGTCTCACAGCAGCGCTGTTGATTGAGACCTTGTCAGCGCCCGATGATAAGATCCTGCCCACATCAGAGGCTGACTTGATCCCACCTCCTACAGTGAAAGGTATTGAGATTCTCTCTGCTACAGCCTTCACCAGATCATACAAAGTGTCCCTGTGCTCCACTGTTGCTGTGATATCCAAAAAGACAAGCTCGTCAGCTCCATTCTCAGAGTAGTACTCCGCAAGCTCCAAGGCAGAGCCTGCATCTCTTAAGTTCACGAAATTGACACCCTTTACTGTTCTCCCATCCTTAACATCAAGGCATGGTATTATCCTTTTAGCAAGCATTCTCAGCCTCCTTCAGCTCAGATAGGGATATCCTTCCTTCGTAGTATGCCTTGCCAACGATGGCGCCCCATACGCCCTCGCTCCCAAGCCTCAGAAGATCACCAAAGCAGGAAATGCCGCCAGATGCGACAACCTTCATACCAGGCACCCTCCTCTTGATTTGCTGATATAGCTCAAACGAAGGACCTGAAAGCATTCCATCTCTTGATATATCTGTGCTTATTACCTTGTTTATGCCTTCATTGTGGAAATACTCAATGAAGCCCAGTGCTTCAATCCTAGTATCCTCCTTCCACCCTGAAATGCTTATGCTTCCATCCCTTACATCAGCAGAGAGAATGAGCTGATCCTTATAAAGATCTATCCATTCAAGCACAGACTCTCTATCCTTCACCGCCACAGAACCAAGACTTACCTCTCTTGCGCCTGAGTCAAGAACGCTCTTAAGAGAGTCAAGGGATTTGACTCCACCACCGAAATCAACATAGAGGCTAGTCTCTCTTGCTATTCTCTCAAGAACATCAAGATTCTCTGGTCTTCCACCCTTCGCACCATCTAAGTCTACAAGGTGCAGGTGGGTAAGCCCTGCGCCCTCAAAGCGCTTTGCCATCTCAACAGGGTTTGAGGAATATTCCTTTCTCGATAGGTAATCACCCTTTGAAAGGCGAACAACCTTGCCCTCTATTATATCTATTGCAGGTATTACGATCATTTTATGACCTCAACGAAGTTCTTCAGTATCCTCTCTCCAATTCTCCCGCTTTTCTCAGGGTGGAATTGCACGCCATAGTAGTTCTCATGCCTCAAAGCAGAGGAGTAGATGATGTCATCATAGTCTGTCAATGCAGCAGACTCCTTGCTTCTTGGAACATAATATGAGTGCACAAAATAGACATAGCTACCCTTTTCCACCTTGTGAAAAAGCTCATCGTCAATTGGCTCTATTGTGTTCCAGCCAACCTGGGGGATCTTATAGCCACGATTCTCTGGAAAGAGCTCAACTCTATCCTCTGGGAAAATTGAAAGGCATTTTGTATTCCCTTCCTCAGACTCCTTTGTCATGAGCTGCATTCCAAGACAAATTCCTAAAAATGGCTGTTCAAGCGAAGATAAGACCTTATCTAGGCCTTTTTCCCTCAAATAAGCCATCGCAGAAGATGCCTCACCAACGCCAGGGAAGATGACTTTATCAGCATTCCTTATTGTCTTCTCATCATCGGTGAGGACATACCTTGCATTGATTCTAGATAGTGCGCACATCACAGAGTGGACATTGCCTGCATTGTATTTGACGACAGCAATCATCAAAGAACCCCCTTTGTGGAAGGAAGCTCAGTCGCGCCAGGGATTCTTCTCACAGCCTTTCTCACAGCCCGTGCAAACCCCTTGAATACAGCCTCAGCAGTGTGGTGGGTGTCTCCATCCTTTGTTGCGCTTATGTATAGATTGCATTTTGCGCTAGAGGAGAAGGACCTGAAGAAGTGCTTGAAAAGCTCAGTGGGAACATCGCCTACACGATCTCTCTTGAACTCAACGTCCCATACAAGCTCTGGGCGCCCTGAGAAGTCTATCGCTACAGTGGCTGCGACCTCATCCATCGCAACAATCTCAAAGCCATAGCGCTCGATTCCCCTCTTATCGCCAAGCGCCTTGATAAAGCACTCGCCAAGAAGCAAAGCGGTATCCTCAATTGAATGATGCTCATCAACCTCTAAGTCTCCATCCACCTTTATATCCATATCGCATCTTGAGTGTTTGATGATCTGGTCAAGCATATGATCAAAAAAGCCCAGGCCGGAAGAAGCGCTTCCCCTTCCTGTGCCATCCAGGCACAGGGAGATTTCGATATCTGTCTCCTTAGTGGTTCTCTTCAATGAGACTCTGCGAGGCCTTAGTATATCTGAAGCTGTCAGATAGTGCGCTATATCAAGCCAATTGTCTGTCTTCAAGGCAATGATATCCTGGTATTCAGCTGGGATCTCCTTCTCATTTGTGAGCCAGAAGCCCTTGCAGCCAAGATTCCTTGCAAGGAGCATATCCGTGAGCCTGTCGCCAACCATGAATGAAGCCGACATGTCATATTCATCTGTCATGTACTTTCCAAGCATGGCAACGCCAGGCTTTCTGCCAGGGCAGCAATCCTCTGGAAGGGAGAAATCGATATTCACATCATCAAATACAATATTCTCTCCCTCTAGTGTCATGAATATCCTATCTGCGACCTTCTTGTAATCCTCCATTGGAAAGGAGGGAGTGCCGACACCGTCTTGGTTAGACACCATGACAAGTTCATAGGAGCCTGTTTTGGAGATTTCGCGCAAAGCCTCGAATACATGAGGTATATAGATTATCTTCTCGAAGGAATCGACCTGATCCTCAACGACTATGACGCCATCTCTATCTATAAAAAGCGCTTTCTTCTTATTCAGAGTATTCAAAAAGGGCCTCCATGAGCTTTTCATTCTCTTCTTTTGAGCCAATTGTAATTCTTAATGCACCCTCAAGAAAAGGCTCTTTTGTCCTATTCCTGACTATGATGCCCCTATTCATCAGATACGAGTAGAGCTTATCTGCATCTCCTGTTTTGACGATGATGAAATTCGCTTCACTTCTGATTATCTGCTTGATGAAGGGAAGTCTTGAGATTCTCTCCATGAGTCGTTCCCTCTCTTTAAGAACCTCATTCTTGACAGCGTAGACCTTCTCTGGCTCAGACAAGACAGCAATCGCTGCTCTCTGCGAAAGAGAGGATACATTGTATGGGGGCTTGACCTTGACAACTGTCGCCTTGATATATTCATCTGCAACGAGGATCCCAACTCGCGCACCTGCGATCCCCCATGCCTTGGAAAGAGTCCTGAGCACGCAGACTCTTGGATTTCTCTCTATCAAGGAGATGGCACTGGTAAAGGATTCAGCAAAGTCAGCATAAGCTTCATCAACTACCGTGATCGCCTTGTTGTAGCTTGCTATCTCCTCAATCTCAGAGAGCGGATAGATAAGACCTGTTGGGTTGTTAGGGGTGCAAATGAAGATAATCTTCGGCTCATATTGATCGATAGCGCTCTTTATAGCACCCAAGTCCAGGCTCAAATCAGATTTCAGTGGAACATTGATGACGCCTACATTGTTTGTTGCCGCAAACACCTTGTATGCCCCATATGTGGGCCTCATTATCATTATGGAGTCTTTTCCTGAAGCACAGAATATCCTGATAAGAAGATCGATTATCTCATCAGATCCATTACCCACCACTGTGTTGCTGAAAGGAAGGCCCAAGACGCTCTCCAGCATCCTCCTAAGCTCAACGCACTCTGGATCAGGATACCTATTGCAGCCTAAGGAGCCAGCATACCAGCTCTCGTTGGCATCAAGATATACCTCAGCCTCACCCTTGAAATCATCCCTGGCAGAGCTATATGGAGCCATGTCGAGTATGTGGCGATTGATCAGCTTCTCTATACTCTTCATAGCACCCTCACTCTTGCGGCCTCCGCATGCGCAGAGAGTCCTTCTGCCTCTGCCATCTTGATAACAGCTGGAGCAAGTGATTCAATACCTCTCTTTGAGAGCCTTTGCACCGTGATCTTCTTCAAAAAGCTATCCAAGGAAACACCTGATGCGGACCTAGCCCAGCCAGAGGTTGGAAGCGTATGGTTTGTCCCCGAGGCATAATCACCGGCGGATTCTGGTGAATATGGGCCCAAGAACACAGACCCAGCATTCCTCACCCCTTCAAGAATCGCTTCATCATCCGCTGTGTTTATGATCAGATGCTCAGGAGCATACATGTTGATGGCCTTTAGCGCAGCCTCTCTGCTGTAGAATGCAAAAGCGACAGAGTGCGATAGAGATGGAAGCAGATACTCCCTTCTCCCGAGCTTCCTAATCTCGATCTCCAAAGCTTCTTCCACCTCAGAGTATATCCTATCGCCATCAGCTTCGTCCTCTGCGATGATCAAAAGCATTGCTTGGCTATCCTTTCCGTGCTCTGCCTGGGAAAGAAGATCTGTCGCAGCATAGAGGGGATTCGATGTCTTATCAACGACGACCATGACCTCGGAAGGACCTGCGAGCATATCGATTGAGCAAATGGACTGCACTCTCATCTTGGCAAAGGAGACAAACCTATTGCCTGGCCCGAATATCTTATCAACCCTTGGAACGCTCTCTGTGCCATAAGCAAGGGCGGCAATCGCCTGTGCCCCGCCAACCTTAAGAACCTTATCAACGCCGCATATCCTGGCTGCATACAACACAGCAGGGCTCACCTTCCCATTTCGTGCAGGTGTTGCGAGTATGATTTCCTTGCAACCTGCGACCTTTGCTGGAATCGCAAGCATAAGCACTGTCGAGAAAAGAGGAGCGGTCCCACCTGGCACATACAAGCCAACCTTCTCCAAGGGAACAATGCGCCTTGAGCATTCAACCCCCTCTTCTGTGATCACGCGCTCGCCAATTGGGTATTGTGATTCATGGAATGCGGTGATGTTCCTCTTTGCGTGCAAAATCGCATCTTTCAACTCATCATCAACAGCCCTCTCAGCCTCATCGAACTCATCCTCAAGCGCAAATAGGCTCTCTGATAAGTCACTCTGATCGAAGCGTAAAGCCAAATCGATGAGAGCCTTATCGCCAGAATCTTTTACATAGGACAAGATCTCATCGACCTTGTCCTCTATTGAGGCTGTGTCAGAATCAGGCCTCTGCAGCAGCTTCTCATCAAAAACCTTCTCATATCTAAGATATGCCATACTCACTCCGTCATCTTCTCAATATCGAGAACAAGAATGCCCTCTGCGCCAATCTCCTTAAGGGATTCAAAGACAGACCAGAACCTATCCTCTCCGACAACGCTTTGGACAGAGACCCAACCCTTATCCATAAGGGGCGTGACAGTTGGGGACTTCATTCCGCCGATTATTGATGCTGCTTCCTCAAGCCTGCTCTCAGGCAGATTGAAGAGCACATATTTCTTGTTCTTTGCGAGCATGAGCGCATCCATTCTCTCAATAAGGCGGGAGAAGATCATCGCCTTCTCCTCCTCATCATCCATGAATCCCTTTCTTGCAATCATGACAGCAGTTGAATAGTAGATTGGCTCAACTTCCTTAAGGCCATTCATCTTCAAAGTCGTTCCCGTTGAGACTATGTCGCAAATGCAATCCGCAATGCCAACCTGGACTGTTATCTCGACAGAACCTGACACCACCACAGGAGTAGCTGATATCCCTTTGCTATTCAGGATGCCCATCAGGATGTTCGGATAGCTTGTCGCAATCCTCTTGCCCTCTAAGCTCTCAAGGCCCTTGTAATCAAAGCCGTGAGGAACAGCTATGGACAATCTGCAGGCAGCAAACTTCAAATCCCTGACAACATCCAGATCATAGCCCTTCTCGTCATATTCATTTCTTCCGACAATGCCTATATCAGCAACACCATCCTTCACATAGGTTGGGATATCATCATCACGCACATACAGGAACTCCACTGGGAAATTCGATGCCTTCTCTCTAAGGACTCTGCCATCGCAACCGAAATCAATTCCGCAATCCCTTATTATGCTGAGACTCTTCTCAGACAGTCTTCCTGATTTCTGAACTGCTATTCTCAATGCTTTTTCCATCAAACCCTCCCTATACGAAAAAAGTCTCCACCACGGAGACTTCAGATATGACAAAATCCACCATGGCTAGGTTAAACAACAAGCATATGATGGATGTGGTGAACAAAAATATACATGCGTAAACTGTAATCCTTTAGCACTATATCGTCAATCTATTTTTCCTCATCAGCGGAAATATTGACGAACTCCGCTTCCGCATGGGTTTCCTTTGCATAGCTCTTCAAGGCCTTATCCAATAAATAGGCATGGATGCCATAGCTTGTTGTGATTATTCCGATTGCGATTATGATGACAGCAATGATCACAAGGCTTGCCTTTCCAATGAATTGTGGGAATATGATGAACAATATGCCAAACAGAAGCCCAAGGGCGGCCTGAAGAGTCAAGGATGAGAATATGCCTTCCAGCTTGGCCCTTTTGACCATCATGTAATCTGCTAGGTCCACTAGCGAGGAGAGGATGAAGTTCGCTGCAAAAAGGTAGACGACTATATTGAGTATTGCCTCTCTATTGATAGATGCGACTATAAGGGTGATGACGCTGATGGCAACATTCATCAAAGCCTTCACAAGCATTGACATCCTCAGAGCCTTTGAAGCCCTGCCCTTGATTCTGAAATAAAGAATCAAGCCTTTGATTCCCTCAAAGAGAATATAAAGGGCAAAGGCGAATGCAAGTATATTCATGAATGTATTTGGCTTAGCCCACATGAATATTCCGAATCCGATGATCAACAAACCTGAAATTGAATAATACAAAGCCTTTCTCACAACTTGCTCCTATATAGAATATGAAGCCAAAAATCGCATTCGTCCATATCCACGCCTGGAAATTGATGCTTTTGGGCAAATGCGCCCCTATTTCTCATATTCTACCTTTTTTGATAGAATCCTGATATGGCAAAATATCTTTTATTTGATGCAGATGGGACTTTATATGACTTCAAGGCAACTGAGAGCATTGCCCTCAAGAGAGTGTTCGAGGCAAATGGAATTGCCTGGAACAAGGAGATGTTCGATCTATATGAAGAGGGGAACCATTTCTGCTGGGACTCATATGAGAAAGGGCTCATGAGCCAAGAGAAGCTTAAAAGCGAAAGATTCAGGATTCTCTTTGAGAGGCTATCCATCGATCAAGATGCAGAGAAGGCAGGAGACTTCTATGTCGACTGCTTAGCAGAGGCAGGGATCATGATTGACGGAGCGATTGCTTTTCTTGAGTCGATAAAGGATATGGGCAAGTCAATCGTTACAAATGGGATTGCCAAGACCCAGCATGGAAGAATCGATAGGACAGATACAAAGAAGTACTTCGATCACATATTCATCTCCCAAGAGATGCGAGTGGCAAAGCCAGAGAAGGCTTTCTTTGACCATGTTCTAGCAAAGCTCGGAAAAAGAGCTGATGAATGCATAGTGATCGGCGACTCTGAAAAGAGTGACATCCAAGGTGCGATAAACGCAGGAATAGAGTCGATCTTCATCAGCTTTGAGGGCAAAAGATCAGAGAAGGCTACCTACTCAGTATCATCATACGAGGAGCTTCATCGCCTTATATTGACCCTTTGAAGACATTCCCCTCGCTATCTATGATGCATATAAGAGGAAAGTCCTCAACCTCTAGCCTCACAAGGGCCTCAGGACCAAGCTCCGGATAGGCCACTGCCTCCACCTTCTTGATTTTGGAGCTATATAAGGCACCACAGCCACCATAGGCCTGAAGATAAAGACCTTTATGCTTCTTTATAGCTTCTGCCACAGCCTCGCTTCTCGGACCCTTTCCAACCATGACCTTGAGACCCTTCTCAATTAGAAGAGGTGAAAAGGAATCCATCCTCGCGCTTGTTGTAGGGCCAGCTGCCCCAATCACAAGACCAATGGGCGCAGGGGATGGCCCCATGTAGTAAATAGCATTCCCTTCAAAGTCGAAAGGAAGGGAAAGACCCTTCTCAATCGAGTCCACTAGCCTCTTATGGACCTGGTCTCTGCCAACATAAAGAGTGCCAGAGAGGAGGACCTGATCCATGCATCTTATTGCTCTAATTTCATCTAGGGTATAGGGAAGAGTGAGACGTTTATTCATCATACCCTCCCACTATCACAATCTGGGCCTTCCTATCTGCCCAGCAATTGACAGTCATCGCAACAGGGAGACCTGCGATATGGGTTGGCTCCTCAAGCACTTGTACAGAGAGCACGCTATTGTCCCCTCCAAGCCCGCCAGGTCCGATTCCAAGTTCATTGAGCCTTGATCTCAACCTCCTTTCAAAAGCAGACTCCCTCCCCGCCTTGAAGAAAGCCTTCTTCGATAGAAAAGCAGCTCTATCCATCGTGCCGCCGACTCCAATGCCGATAAAGCATGGTGGGCATGGCTTTCCTCCTGCCGATCTCATCATGTCAAGAGCAGCATCGATCACACCATCCTCCCCTAGAGTTGGGTTGAGCATTCTCACAGAGCTGCAATTCTCGGAGCCGAAGCCCTTTATCAAGAAGCTCAATGTGATATCCTCTCCGTCTATGAGAGAATAGCTTATCACGGCAGGGAGATTGGTCCCTGTATTGACTCTCTCTCCCATAGGTTCCTTGACCACGGATTTCCTATAATACCCATTTTCAGAGGCTCGCCTCATGCCCTTGATGATCGCTTTTTCAAGGCTTTTGAGATTTACCTTGGCATCCCTTCCTATCTCAACAAGACACCAAAACATACCTGTGTCTTGGCAAAGAGGGATATCCTTCTCCTTTGCAATCTCCATATTCTCCACTATCGCCTGCATCACCAGAGCGCCATTTGGGTTGCTTTCCGTGCCAGAGGCCCTCCGAATCTTTTCCTCAACATCCTCAGGCAATATGCGCACAGCCTTTATAAGCGCATCCTCGATCAAGCTCTCAAGCTTCATATAAATCCCCCTGTCTAGTCCCATTCTCCTCCATCCTCTTCTGAAGGCGTGACAAGAAGAGGGACTTATCTATGAAATGGCGAGGCGATAGAAGTCTATGCATCGGAGTCTCGCATATGAGACGCTGCACTATGATATCGCTCTTTAGATGTCTAAGGGAAAGCTCGGTGTCCTCCAAATGCCTTTCAACGCTTGCTACAGTGAAGTTGCCATCAAGATACCCCTCGCTTAACAATGTGCCTCCTGAGACGTGCAGGTTATGGATCTTTATCGCGTCAGAGCCTGAGGAGCTTACGCATCTCATTGTATTGATGTAATCCCTCTGCGTTTCCCCGGGAAGCCCTAAGATGACATGCGTTGACACCTTGATGCCTCTTTGCTTGAGGCTTTTAACAGCATCAAGATAGCATCTGACATCATGGCCCCTGTTTATCCTCATCAATGTCGCATCATTAGCGCTTTGGAGCCCAAGCTCGACCCACACATCCATCAAGTCTGTCTTATAGGATTCGATAAGATCCAGGATATCCTCAGAAAGGCAATCAGGACGTGTCGATATTATGAACTCCCTAAATGGGCCATAGCTCAAGGCCTTGTCATATATTCTCCTGAGGTTATCCACAGAGTCATAGGTATTTGTCCATGACTGGAAATAGAGAGCAAACTCCTCTGCCTTGTATCTTCGTCTCAAGAAGGCCTTGCCCTTCTCTATCTGAGCCTCAATTGATGCAAAGCGATCTAGAATCCGGGATGCAACATCGTCATCATACCCGGAGTTCCTGAAAAAACCGCTCTCTGTGTTTCTCTGATAAACAGCAACAGAGCCAGTGCCATCGCAGAATGCGCAGCCGCCGTGTCTGGTGTTCTCCCTGTTTGGGCAGTTGAAGCCTCCATCGACCCCCACTCTGTATATCGGGTGTCCATATCTTTTCTTAAGATAATCAGGATAGCTTGAGTAAACGCCCATTAGCGGATTCCTATCATTATGGAAGTTGCGAAGGTCTCATAGAAAGAGAAATAGGCCGCTGCATAAAGCCTGCCGAACTCTGAGCTGATGCCAACCTCACCACTTAGACCTATTGAGAAGGAGTCCAGGCTAGAGAAAGGGGTCTTGGAGATTCTCTCTAGATAATACAAGGAGTATTTATCTGGATAGGATTTATAGAACTCCACAAAAGGGCCTGCCTCAAAGTAAGCATTCTTATTGATCGCGCCTCGCACGCCCATGTAGGCATAGATGTAGTCAGGCGTCTGCACTCCTGTTTTTGTGACCATGTATGCGCTCTTGCTCTTTGGATATCTTCTTATTGAGTCAGCCTCAAAGCTCAGGACATTCATGAAATTATCGATGCCGAATACATACTCAAGGTTGAAATCGAAGGCATAGGCGAGGCTTGGCCTTCCTGCAAGACTCTCTTCTCCATTTGGAGCGATATCCAGTCCGATTGAGAGTGTGCTGTTCAAAACAAGTCCGTTCTCGAACAATTCACTGTAGCCACTGTTCTTATAATCGAAAATGAGCTTTGCATGTATATGGAAGAGATCGGTTGCGCTCTCATAATCCTCTGCATTGAAGTCCTTGTGGTTCAAAACTCTTGCCAGATGGCTGTAATCAAAGCCAACAGATAGATCTACCTGCATATTGTTCTCTGGAGAATAGAAGATGCCGGCTGCGATATACGAGCCGAAATCGTTCTTTGAGCTATTTCCATAGACCCTGCCATCTGTATTGTAGGCAAGATTAAGATATTTGAGATTCAAGCCGGCATAGAAGAAGCCTGCCTCGAATATCTGCTTGGAATAGAGAGTCTCAAGAGATAGGTTGTTATCGAGGATGATGCCCAGTGTGACATTGGACTCTTCATCCAGATGCAATCCTGTGCCAATGGATAAAGCAGGAGTGAAGGAGAAATAAGGGGTCTTGAAGCCCGAATATATCACTCCGAGCTCGCCATTGAGCCCAACAGTTGCGACTCCTGTGCTTGCTGAATAATATGAAGGCTTGAGCTTGATTGTGGTGCCTTCGATTTTATATGAAAGGTCCTTGAGCCCTTCATATCCTGAGATCTTGTCTAAAAGCTCCTCGAATTCAAGCATTGTGAAGCTATCGAGGGATCTGCCTATGAACTTATTAAGATCATCCTTGTATTTAAGAAGTCCGCTAGAGTCAATTCCGCTTATTGTATATGCAGGCCTCTCCCTATAAAGAAGGAACTCCTTTTCCTCCCTAGAGGCCAGGGCTTCTTCAATCTCATCAAAGACACTGATGTTCTGCCTGACGTTCAGCCTTCCCTTCTCAAGTATCTCCTGCTTGGAATCAAAGCCGATTGTTGAGTAGTCGTTCACATCAGGAACGAGCACCCAATCTGCCATCTCGTACTTTGGGATTGTGTTTGTGATTGTTATGATGGTCGTAAAAGCGTTGAAGGCGCCTGAGAATGTCTGCATCTTCTCATTTGCCTCGGTCTCATTGTAATTGAACGCATCGTTGACATCTACAGCCAGCACATAGTCAGCGCCTAAGTCTCTTGCGACATCCACTGGAAGATTGTTCGCCATTCCGCCATCCATGATATATCTTCCATCCTCAGTCTCAACAGGGGAGAAGATTATGGGAAGAGACATTGATGCACGCATTGCCACAAAAAGAGAGCCATCCTCAAATACAATCTCCTCTCCCGATACGGCATCTATGCCTATGGCTCTGAAGGGGATTGAGAGCTCATCAAAGTCATCGATTGGGAGAACCTTGATAAGGCTTCTTCTGAAAAATGCGCTCAGGTCCTGATCATCCAAGAGGCCGCTATTCAAGCCGACGCCATGGCTTGAGAAATTAAGTGACAGGATATTGTCCTCAAGCTCTGAGTTAGGGCTCGTCGCAAGATTGGAGCCACCTTTGTTGTTGAATTGGATCATAAGATCCATGATATCTGTCTCATCAAGCAGAGTGGCTATCTCTGAAGATGTGTATCCAGCAGAATAGAAGCCGCCAACGAGCGCACCTATGCTTGTGCCGATGACATAGTCTGGGACAATCCCGCGCCTCTCAAGCTCTTCAATGACCGCAAGATGCGCAATCCCTCTTGCGCCTCCGCCTGATAAGACAAGCGCAAAAGTTGGGCGCTCTTGGGCAAAAGCAGCTGATAATGAGATAGCGATGACAACAAAAGCAATGACTCTTTTAATTTTTAACAATTCAAATCACCTTATTTTAGGACGCTTCCGACTATGCCTCTATTTCCGTTGACATAGCTATTGGCATCCATTTCCTTCTTCATTGGAGGAAGTACTCTATTGACATACAGGTAGCAATCTGAGGTTGCTATCTTCAAACCCTTTTTCTTATCTAGGGCAACAACAGTGCCAGGCTCCTCACCCTCAGTTTTCTCAAACTCATCGAACACAGAGCCGAAAACAGATGTGAGAATGAGCTTCTCATCGCTTAGTAGGCAATAGGCTTTAGGCCATGAATAGGTTGCCCTGATCTGCGCATGAATGAGCTTCGCAGGCTGGGAGAAATCAATCCTGCCATCGTCCTTTGTTATGAACTTCTGATAAGAAACGTTCTCTTGGCTCTGCTTCTCAGGAACAATGGATCCTATCTTCTTCAAAGCAGGAAGCACCAATTCAGGAGCCAGAAGGCTAACCTTCTCAGATAAGGAGTCATTAGTCTCCGTGCCATCCATTTTAAAGGATAGCCGGGCATAGATATCACCCTCGTCAACCTTCAGGGCAATGGACTGAAGAGAGATCGCGCTCTCCTTATCAATATTCCTGATAGCTGCGTAAATTGGAGCACAGCCTCTGTACTTTGGCAAAGCAGATGGATGGACATTGAAGGTATGCTCAAACAGTGAGAGGAACATTGGCCCAAACACCTTTCCATAGCAGAAGGATAAAAGAGTGTCGCAAGAGAGCGTCTTGACATATTCCCTCGCCTCCGTCCTCAGTGTCTCTGGACAATAGACCTCCAAGCCCAGCTCCAATGCCTTTACCTTTATTGGGCTTGGAATCAGGCTCTTACCTCTCTTGCCAGGAGCGTCAGGAGATGTGAGCACAGCCCCAACAAGATTCTCTTTATGCAACGCTTCAAGAAGGGGAACTGCGATATGATCTGTAGCTGCGTATAGTATTCTCATTATGCTTTGCTTTTTCTCTTCTTAGGCTTGTTTCTCTTCTCATAGGCCTTGATGATCAGCTCTCTTTCAACCTCATCAAGGTGATCAATGTAGAGCTTGCCCTTGAGATGGTCATTCTCATGCTGTATTACTCTTGCAAGAAGCCCATCAGCGTCCAGGACAAAAGCCTTGCCTTTAACATCCTGAGCCTGAATCTTAACTCTCAAAGGCCTTATTACATTGTGGTACACACCAGGAAGCGATAAGCATCCTTCCTCATATGGCCCTGTCTCAATGCTTGTTTCGAGAATCTCTGGATTGATGAACACTCTTGGCTCCTCATTCTGAAGATGAATGACGAAAATCTTCTTGTCCACGCCAATCTGAGGCCCAGCAAGGCCAACTCCATCAGCCTCGTCCATTGTCTCAATCATAGCATTTGCAAGCATTTCCAATGTAGAGTCAAATTCCTTTATTTCCTTACACTTCTGACGGAGAATATCATCTCCAAGCTTATAAATATCCAACATATGAAAAATGTTAGATTGTTACTCTGTTGTGGTCAATATCAGAGCTGGAATAAAGGCAGCTTCTTATATGGGGGGAATATAGGCAAAACACGCTAAACCACCACATACCCATACACTTATTATTTAAAATGTATGAATAAACCACATGTGAAAGTAATCACAAAATAGATACACAGATAAAATCCATTATTGGGATCATCTCTATTCATGAAAGCAGAAATCTTCCTTATAAAAATGAAAAAACGATACCTGGACATACCAAATACCGTCTCCTCTTGCCACTTGAAATATATTGAATGATAATCAGTTGCTTCCTTTAATCCACATATACTTATCTAAATCATTGACGCTAACAGACTTTAGATCATCACTAAGGTTTCTGAAGTCTGATAGAAATTATCGTCAAAATGAAATGCTTTGAAGCAAAAGAAAGAGCATTTTGCTTAATCCATCACATCTTCTAGCTAAAGCAGAAACCAGCTCAGCATTGATATCTGCTTTCTTTGCTTCTACCTCAATATTCAGTTTTAGGATTCTATCAGCAAGAATGGCTCTATCTTTTTGGGATATTCTTGTTCTGTAAATTGCATTCAGTCTTTCAACTCTTTTCTCTACAATATCTCTTGTCGCTGGCTGTGAAAATAATCCATATAGCTCAGACTCTGTTCTTTCATTTACCAATCTGAAAGCATTTGCATAGCTTTCAATCTCAGATCTTGTAGGCAATACATTATTACACATATTCATTCCTCCTATAGAATTTTATTCTTCTCTGAGCCATCTCTTTCAATGGCTCAGAGAATAGTTGAATTGTTAAATAGTTAAATTGTCAGAAAGCCCTGCATGGGCGAATGGAGAAGTCGTAGAGGCGGTAGTTGTCGTACTGGCTGCCATCACTGAAATTCTGGTCCCATGCGTAATTCGCGAAGTAGTAGTTGCTCTCAGAGCTCGACCAATAGTTGCTGTCAGAGAATGAGCCCATGCCTTTTGCCTCAAGGTTGTCGTACATCAGATCTAGTTCATCCTTTGATGGAAGGAACCAGTCATCATACCCTCCATGGCTGAGAACTGAGCAGAGCCGCGCTGCGTAGTCGGGCGTCTTTTCGCTTCCAGAGTCAAATGAGTATGCGCTTGT
>JAZURW010000105.1:0-9772 GCA_045606405.1 Candidatus Ornithospirochaeta sp.
AATCAAATTCATCGTTGATAATACCCAGAAGAAGGAATATCTAACTAAGCCAAGCACAACTAAGAAACCATCTGAAAAAAAGTCCTCAGATGTAGCAAAAGTATCAAAAAACACTACATTAAATAAGAATTATACCCTCGATAACTTTATTTGCGGTGACAACTCAACACTTGCTTACCAGACTGCGAGAATCATCGCCATGAATCCTGGCACAAGCTTGAATCCATGCCTCATATACGGTGGAGTAGGATTAGGCAAGACTCACTTGCTGCAATCAATCGGAAACTACATAGATAAAGAGAATCCCAAGAAGAAGATCATTTATGTAACTGCTGAGTCATTCACAAATGAGTTTATCGCTTCAATTGCAAATAATAGCTCAAAGAATCAATTCAAGCAGAAATACAGGAACGTGGACGTGCTTTTGCTTGACGATATACACTTTTTGCAGAAGAAGGAATCAACCCAAGAGGAGCTATTCCATATATTCAATGAGCTTTATGAGAACAGCAAGCAGATTGTATTCACCTGCGATAGGCCCATAACAGAGCTTACAGATATCACAGACAGACTCAGAACCAGGTTTACAAGAGGCTGCAATGTTGATCTGACACCTCCAAAATACGAGGTCAGAATGGCGATCGCAAAGCAAAAGTGCAATTCTCTTGGTCTTAATATCCCTGATGAGACACTAGATTTCATTTGCCAATCCGTGAAGACCAATGTCAGAGATCTTGAAGGCGCGCTGATAACAGTGAATGCTGTCTCATCAATCATCAAGCAGCCAGCTTCCATAGAGCTTGCCAAAGAGCATATAAAGAACATCATAGTTGAGCCAGCCATGAACATATCGAGCTATACTATCGATGATGTCTTCACAGCAACCGCCAACTACTTCAACGTCTCTCTTATTGACATGAAGGGCAAAAGCAGAAGCAAGAATATCATAATTCCAAGGCAGATAGCTATCTACATATCATACAAATATGGAAGGCATACTCAGACAGATATAGGAAAATACCTTAATAAGGACCACACAACAATTGGCTTCACTGTAAGCAAAATAGAGCCTTTGCTTGAAGCTGATGATAATCTCCAGAAGACCATTAGGTATATAAAAGAGAAGCTTGATTCAAAATAGTTTTCAACAAATGTGTAAAAACCCTGTTTAAAACTCTTTAAAAAGATGTGCAAAACCGTCCTTGGATGTGGAAAACCTCAATAAGGGCGGTTTGTTTTTTTCACATCAAATTTCCCAAATGTGGAAAACCCATTGTTTTTCAACATAGTTTTACACATCGTATTTTCTTTTAATAAAAAAAATTATCAAAGTTTTTAACATTTTATTTGATACTACTAATACTACTAAATATTAATTTATGATATTATATAGTATTAGTAGAAAGGAGTGAGGAAAACTATGAAATTCATCTGTTCATGTGAAGCATTAAGACAGGAAATAGAATATGCAATGAACTTCTCAACACAGAGAAACTCTCTTGCGATAACAAGCAATGTCCTTCTCGAGAATAGCAACGACATGCTTACTATAAAAGCAACAGATCAAAAGATGGGATATATAGCTAAAATCCCTGTTCAGACATTGATTCCTGGAAAGGCGACTGTATTCTGTGATAAGTTTCTAGCTATCCTCAAAACCCTACCTAACTCAGACGTTGAATTCAAGGAAGAAGATAAGAAATTCACCATTAAGCCTTTGAATGCATCACATATAAATGTCAACTTGAAAACAACAGACCCTTCAAAGTACCCAGATTTAGCTGAGGTTGACGAATCCCTGTATTTCTCACTCACACAGAAGGATTTCAATGACATGACTGATAAGACCTCCTTTGCGGTAGGTGAAGACTCAGCCAGATTCTTCCTCACTGGAGTCTATATGGAGAAGAAGGATGGAAAACTGGTCATGGTTGCAACAGATGGCAGACGACTTGCTCTCTGCAATAGGGTTTTTGAGCAGGAGATACCTGACTTCATTCCTGTGATAGTGCCAGTTAGATTCCTTCAGCTTATAAAGAGCATATCCACAAATGAAGGAATATTCTCACTCGCTATAACACCTGCTAACATCTTCGCTAAGATCGGAGACAGGATAATATACTCAAATCTTATCGCAAGCACATATCCTAACTACTCAAGGGTTATTCCAAAAGAGCTCAAATATGATTGCAGGATGAAGGTTGAGGATATGGAGAAAGCTATTTCACTCATTTCTATCCTTGTTGAATCAAAGTCAAAGAGGATCTTCATCGATTTGAATCCAGATGGCGTAATGGTTTCTGGAGAGAATAATGAATATGGAGACTCAAAGCAGATAATCAAATGCGAATATGATGGCCCAGAGGCTAAGATATCATTCAATTACAATCTTCTTCTGACACCAATCAAGAAAATTGACTCAGAATATTTCAAGATCTCATATAACAATCCTTCACAGGCAATGATCATCCAACCAGAGCCAGAGAAGGACTATCTGTATGTCTTGATGCCAATGCAGGTATAATGAGATTTTCAAGCTTAAGAATAAATAATTTCAGGAATATATCCTCTGCTTCTGTCGATGCTGATTCAGAGGATATTGTTCTCACTGGGATAAATGGCCAAGGAAAGACAAATCTTCTTGAGGCAGTCTATATGCTTTGCTATGGCTCCTCATTTAGAACCCCATACATAAAAGAATGCGTAAAGCATTCAGAGCAGGGCTTTCTCATAAGCGGCGAATTCATCAATGACTATGGTGAGAAAGAGATTGTCAAAGTCTCATTCAATGACGGGAAAAGAAGAATATTCATAAATGATAAGGAGATAAAGGATAGAAAGGAGCTCATATACTCCTTTCCTTGCATAGTATTCTGCCATGAGGACATTGAATTCATAAAGGGTGAGCCAGAGAATAGAAGAAGATTCTTCGATCAGATGATGACTCTTTATTCTCCTATTTTCTTCGATAATCTAAGAAGCTATAAATCGATATTGGCACAAAGAAATGCAGCGATAAAGAACTCAAGTCATGAGCTTATTGGTCTTTATAATGAGCGCCTTGCCTATTATGGCATGGAAATCATGTCAGAGAGAGCTGCTGTGGTATATGAATTCAATAAGATATTCTCAGAGGGCTTCAAGAAGGTTTCAGGAAGCAATTTGGAGCTCTTTGTGGATTACCAGCCTTCTTGGAAAGACCATGGCTCCATTGAAGAGATAGTCTCTTATCTTGAGGATACGGTAGAACGCGATATCAAGATGAGCACAACAACAAGCGGCGTACATAGAGATAGGTTCATAGTGCAATCGCCAAATGGCCCATTTTCATCAATTGGCTCCACAGGTCAGCTAAGACTATGCTCAATACTTTTCAGATTATCTGAATCAATCTATTTCACTGAGAAAACAGGTAAAAAGCCAATAATCCTGATCGATGATGTTCTATTGGAGCTTGATCATGGAAAGAGGTCCAGGCTCTTGTCATATTTGGATGACTATAGCCAGTCATTCTATACTTTCCTTCCGTTCGAAATATATTCAGATAGGATGGACAATGCGTTATACTATACAGTTGAGGAAGGAAAATTTATCTTAGATGAGAAAAATAAAAATCAAGACACTGTCTGAAGAGCTTGAGGAATTATTCGCTGATAACCCTGAAACATGGGAAAAAATCGAGAGCTTGAAAGCATGGTCAATCATAGCAGGCCCCCAGTTATCTGCTGTCACCGAACTAGTTGACGCTACAGATAGCGTTCTTAGGATTTTTGCTAATTCTCCCTCTGCTAAAAGCCTTTTATTAATGAGAAAGGAAAGGATAATAGAGGATTATAATAAAATGTTTCCTAAAGCGAAAATAAAGCGAATTCAAATAGTAAAAAGGACTTGACCACGTTATCTCAACTCGCTAAACTTTCGTAGTGGGTCTTAGTGTCCCAAAAAACTGTAAAAATTACCGCTTTTATAGCGTTGAAATTGGAGTATACCATGAGTTACAAGGGTAAGAGAACTTATCAGCCAAGTAAGATGAAGAGAACTAGAAAGTTCGGCTTCCGCGCAAGAATGGCAACCAAGGGTGGCCGCAAGGTACTTGCTCGTCGTAGAGCTAAGGGCAGATACAGCCTTACAGTAAGCGATGAGAAGAAGCCTTACTAAGACCGAGATAATCAGAAAAAAAACGGAAATTAATCGCATCTTCAATGAAGGCACTTCTTGTTCTTCATCTGGGATGCGATTAATTAGTCTTAAGAACAATCTAGGCTACGATCGCATTATAGTTATTCCAGCTAGGCATTTCGGCAGGGCTGTTGACAGGAATTTGGCTCGAAGAAGGGCCAAAGAGGTCTTTAGAAACTATGAAGGGCGAAACAATGGTCCAGATTGCATAGACAAATCCAAGGATTATGTCTTAATCATGTACCCTGGAAAGGTTTCTGATTTTTCCTTGCTTGAGTCAGGGCTTATAAAGCTTCTTGACAGGTCTAACCAGAAATAGCTCCTTCATCCTCATCAGCAGAGTCTTCCTATTCCAGCTTTCCATTGGTGCATCAACTAAATTCAAATTAGGAGTCTTAAGTTGGATAGGAACACTATCATCGCGATTATTTTGTGCACTATCGTCATTTCCATTGGAATGACTATACAGACAACCTTCTTCCCTCCTGAGAATGCTACGACTGTAGATTCAGTTTCAACAGTGGAGAGTGTTGATGACAATCAGCTATTAGCTCAAAGCAGCGAAAGGCCATTCAGGGCAATTGGAAGAGATGGACCCACAGAGAAATTCAATGTGGAAAGTGATGTTCTCGATATCACATTCGATCCTGTAGGTGGAACAATCTCATCAATCAAGGCAACAAAACATCTTGAGAAAGGAAAGCCAGTTGATATCCTTCTTGATGATGAGGATAGCGAGAATTCGTTCATGCTATATCTTGGTGATGATATCATGCAGCCAATTGACGATGTCTTCTCATACTCAAAGAGCGTGAAGACAGTCAAGAATGGCGAGAGCTTGACCCAGGTTTCTTTCTCCAGGGATTACGAGATGCTCGATAGCAAGGAGAAATTCACAATAATAAAGGATTATGCCATCCCAATGAATGATGAGTACATGATCCAGCTTGCTATAACAATCAAGACAGAGGATGGATCCATGATTCCTCTTGATAAGGATGCAAGCCTTTATACAATCTCAGTCGGCCCTCAGGTTGGTCCTGAATTCGAGACACTCTCAAGTAACTATGACTATAGAAGAACCATCTATAAAATCGATGGCAAGAATTCAAGAAAGAACGCAAATGGCGCAGATTTCACCTATTCAAAGAAGCCAGTTGATTGGATGGGTGTCACAGGAAAGTACTTCGGTTATCTCCTTATTCCAGAGACAGACTCAATAATCTCCTCTGTAAGAGCACTGACAGAGAGCAAGGACGAAGGATTATCCCAGGTCAATGAGATCTATATGACACGTGTTGCAACAACTGAGTCAGCTATCACAGATATCTACTCTTTCTATGCCGGACCACAGCTTGCTTCTACCTTGGGAATCTATGATAAAGCATCAGACAATATATTCGGTCTTGCTGATCATGCACTTAAGAAGGCACTTGATGTATCATGGCTTAGCTGGCTTGAGAATATCCTGAAGTTCGTTCTTGAGGCATTCTACTTCGTTATTCCTAACTATGGTGTAGCTATCATCCTTCTTACTATCCTCATCAAGATCTGTCTCATCCCTATTTCAAAGAAGGGTATGGAGTCAACAGCCAAGATGAGTGCGCTCACACCAAAGATGGAGGAGATAAAGACAAAGTACGCAGATGACCCAGAAGCTCAGAATGCTGCTATGACAAAGCTTTATCAGGAAGAGAAGATCAACCCAATCAGCTCATGTCTTCCTATGCTTCTGCAGTTCCCTATCTTTATTGCGTTGTATGGACTTCTCAATAAGAACTTTGATTTAAGAGGTGCTATGTTCATCCCAGGATGGATCCCAGATCTCTCACTTCCAGATACTGTGGCAACACTTCCATTCAATATTCCACTTCTTGGCAATAGCATACATCTGCTTCCAATCATTTACACTGTCTCAATGATTTTCTCAATGAAGATCACACAGACAACGACCACACAGGGACAGAAGGGTATGATGTGGTTCATGACATATGGCATGCCTATCATGTTCTTCTTTGTGATGTATAATGCCCCATCAGGTTTGTTAGTGTATTGGACAATCACAAACTTCATCTCAATCTTGCAGCAGCTAAGGACAAACAAGAAGAAGGGAAAGGTCTATTCCGAGGAGATAAAGGCAAAGGAAGAGGCCAAGAAGGCTGCAAAGAAGAAAAGACATTAAGAGGTATTGATTATGTATAAAGATTATGATGGCAAATCTGAAGAAGAAGCCAGAAATAAAGCTATAGAGGAACTTGGTCTTGAGGATAAGGATTATGACGTTGAGATCCTTGAGAATGTGAAAAAGAGCTTATTCAAGAAGCCATATGTCAAGATCCGCGTCTATTATGGCAAGGATGATGAAGGTGATTTGAATGTAGAGGAAGCAAGTGGTTCTTCTTTATCCGTTGAGAATAATGTTGAGGAAAAGGTTATTGAGTTCATAAACACACTCATCATGAAGATGGGTTATGAGGGAAAGGCATCAATCAACTTCAGAAGAGAGAGCAAGATCGGAATCAACATTGAGAGCGCAGATTCATCAATTCTGATTGGCAGAAAGGGAAAGAACCTTGATGCTATCCAGCTGATTGCGAATGTATATGCAGGCAATCTCGATCCAGATATCAAGGTCGTTGTGGACTCAGAGAACTATAGAATGAGACATGAGGACTTGATCATCAGAAATGCTTACAAGACTGCTGAGCAGGTTAAGAGAAGCGGAAGATCAAAGCTTCTTGATCCAATGAACCCATTTGAAAGAAGATTGGTTCATACAGCATTGAATGATATTGAAGGTGTTGATACAAAGTCAGAAGGTGATGGCTTATATAAGCAGGTAAGAATCATACCTGTTAAGTGATTATCGCAATCAATTGATTTTCTTAAAGGCGTTGCAGACCAAAAGGAAAGCAGCGCTTTTAGTTTTTTAGATATTGACTTGCTATCTTATTAATAATAAGATGTAAATGATATTTAATATTAATAAGAGGTGCAATGACTTTACATCGAAATACAATGCAAAAAGAGATAACATATGATGCCGTAGTAGCTTATATGGGTCATCCTAGCGCTGAGGAAGTCTATGAGATCGTTAATAAGAAATATCCTACGATATCGAAGGCAACAGTGTATAGGAATCTCAAGACATTAGCTGAGGAAGGAAGGATAAGGAGAATTGAGTCGCATTCCAGGCTGACTGAGACAAGATATGATCTGACTTTATCTATTCATTCTCACGGCGTATGTGTAAATTGTGGTAAGATAGTTGATATCGATGTGCCTGGAGAGGGAAGCATCGATAATGAATCGGTAAGCAGAGAGGAAGGCTTTAAGCTTTTGTCTCATGAATTAATATTTGAAGGAATCTGCAAGGAGTGCAGTTCCGCAAAGGAGAGATAAATGGAACTTAAGGGATCAAGAACAGAACAGAATCTTCATACTGCATTCGCAGGTGAGAGTATGGCAAGAAACAAGTACACATACTTTGCTTCAAAGGCTAAGAAGGAAGGCTATGAGCAGATTGCAGCTCTTTTCTTAGAGACAGCAGAGAATGAGAAAGAGCATGCTAAGCTTTGGTTTAAGCTTCTTGAGGGTGGTGAGCTCAAGACAACAGCAGAGAATCTCAAAGCTGCTGCAGAAGGCGAGAACTATGAATGGACAGATATGTATGCTGAGTTCGCAAAGGTAGCAGATGAGGAAGGCTTCACAAAGATTGCTGCTCTCTTTAGAGGTGTTGCAAAGATTGAAGCTGAGCATGAGAAGAGATATCTTGCTCTTTTGAAGAATGTTGAGGAAGGACTTGTATTCTCAAGAGATGGAGAGATGGTTTGGAAGTGCAGAAACTGCGGACACATTGTCATTGGAAAGAAGGCACCAGGCCTTTGCCCAGTATGCGCACATCCACAGGCATATTTCGAGCTTCTCGCTGAGAATTATTAATCTAAGTTTCATGTGAGAAAAGGGACCATCGCTATTTTGCGACAGTCCCTTTTTTTTATCTTAGCAAAGGGGATGATGGCTTATTCTTCTTTTTCATCCTCTTCATCAGCTTTTGTCATTATATGTCTTTCTGAGTAGGTTAAGTCGATTATGATGATGGAAATGAATATGCCGAAATAGTGTGCTGCTGAGAGCCTTGCATGGCTGTCAGTGAGAATTAGCACTAAGATAATCACAGCATACCATAGCAGCCATTTGATGATTGATTTTGCTTTAAGCCTTGCCATTTACAATATCCTTGATGGTCTCTTTTATCGTTTTGATCTTGTTTTCATCAAATTGTGCCCCAATTTGGGATATTATCTCGCCAGCAAGATATGATGCTATCTTTCCTGTTGTCTCAATGTCATAGCCCTTGAGAAAACCATATAAAAAGCCAGCTGCATAAGTGTCTCCTGCGCCTGTTGTGTCTACAGGGGTGTCTGTTCCATATAGTGGTATCTCATAGATAGTCTTATCACGTGAGATATATGACCCCTTCTTTCCATTTTTGACGATTGCGATAGGACAGAGCTTTCCTAGTGATTTGCAGCATTCATATGCATCATAGTTATCAAGGAGAAATCTCGCTTCCTCGCTATTTGCAAAGACAATATCGCAATAATCCCTTATCAATGTAAGGAAGGTCTGCCTATAGCGTCCGACAGCAAAGGGATCTGCTATATCGAATGCGATCTTCTTTCCTTTTTGCTTATAGATATCCAGTACCTTCTTCACGGAATTCTTCTGGCATTCTGTGTCCCACATGTATCCTGTGAAATAGAAGAGGTCTGCATTTGATGCGCTCTCTGTGTTTACATCCTCTGGACCAAAGAGCCTATTGGCTCCCAGAAAGGTATTCATGGTCCTCTCCTTGTCAGAGGTGAGAAGAATTATAGAGGTTCCAGTCACAGCATCTTTATCTACGCATTCATCCTTGACGCCGCATTCTGTGAGACGTCTTCTGTACATCGCCCCAAGCTCATCTCTTCCAACGCCACCTGCCAGGGTTGTCTCAATCCCAAGAGATCTTAGTGTGACCATTGTGTTTGGGCAGGACCCACCAGGGGAATATTTGATATCTTTTTCTTTTGTGTAATCAACAATCTCGGCTTGCCTTTCGCTGTCAATCAGGAGCATTGTGCCTTTATTGAGGCCAAGCTTAGCAAGATCTTCTTCTTCAACTGAGCATAAATAATCGATTAAGGGATTTCCAATACCATATACAGAAGCCATGCTTAGATTATAAACGCTTAGTGATGATGGGACAACAAGTTAAATCATGGCGTTAAGGAATCAAGTAAAAACGATTAATTTAGGGATTTGCCAAAAAGCAGCAACAAGAATTGATAGATATTTCGTTTATATATCAGGAGGTTATGATTATGAACCATTTGAATAATCTTTTGATTGAAGGGACTTTGGTTGTTGATCCCGAAGTCGTAGCGATTGCAAAGGACAGCAATAACAAGCTTGTCAGATTCTCAGTAGCTTCTAATCGAGTGTATGTCGATAAAGCCAATAACAAGCAGAAGGAGACGCTCTTTCTTACAGTCATTGCCTGGGGGAGCTTGGCGGATATGTGCCTTAAGCATCTCAAGAAGGGTACTAG
>JAZURW010000106.1:0-37654 GCA_045606405.1 Candidatus Ornithospirochaeta sp.
ATATTGCATACTGAGGAAGTGAAGCGATGATTCTTGAAGAATAATCTGAATAATCCACTGTTTATAAAAGCGTCGCTCCAAATTCCTTTTTGCATGTGAGCTATTTTGAAAAATGGTGGTGCAGGCCTTCATAACAGAAAAGGACCATCGCGCTTCGACAGTCCCCTAAATGCAAATATTTATCTGTTTGTTGTCTATTTCTACTTATTCTCTCAAGCCTTAGCACTCTGCACTTGAGGAGTTGGAGTGTGCTTCTGTATTGAGAAAGCAGTCTCAGCGATATTGAGAGAGAAGTCTCCGATATGCTCAAGATGCCTGATTATCTCAAGATAGAGCATCTCTGACTTGATGTCGCAGTCTGTCGTGCCCAGAAGATTGTGGCTGTTTGCAACAAGCCTCTTATGCATACTGTTGATCTCCTTCTCGAGCTGCTGCGCTGCTGTCATGCCAGAAAGAGTGAGTGCTCCGCCAAGCTCGTCTGTCACAAGCTCCAAAAATGAGTAAGTGAGCTTGTTGAATTTGACGAGCTCCTCTTTTGCATGCTCAGAGAAGTGTAGTCCATCCTGTCTCTTAGCTTCGTTGAGTTTCGTCATGTTGAAGATTGAGTCTGTGATTGACTCAGTTTCGTCGATTATCCTGATAAGCTTCTGCAAGGTTGCTGCGCCTGTTGGGCTCTGGGAGTCCTGAAGCATCTTGACGCAGAAGTCGATGAGCTGCTCCTGCATCTGGTCTGCATAATCCTCTGTCTTCTTCAGTCTCTTGACATCCTCAGAGATGTCGCCATGCTTGAAGCAGAGAGCCTCATAGTCCTTGAACATGGCCTTTGTCAGCTCTCCCATCTTCTTCACCTCATCCTTGACTGTGATCAGATAAAGCTCTGGGGTATCAACACGGGAGTTGCCGATATATCTGAAGTGGTAGGTATCTTCCTCGAAGGCCTCTGTCTCTGGGATTGCTTTCTCGATCAAATCTGCGAACTTTGTTGTGAATGGCAGGAAGAGGATTGTGTTTGCAAGGTTGAAAACAGTGTGGAACATTGAGAGGAACACAGGAAGGGATTCCTGAAGCGCCTCTCCGTGCATAGTGAAGATATCTCCTGGTGTTATTGAATTGATGAATGCCATGAAAGGCTTGAATACGATGAGCACCAGAATCGAGCCGACGACATTGAAGAGAGTGTGCGCAAGAGCGGCGCGCTTTCCTGCAGTCCCTGTTCCGAAGGATGCTAGGAATGCTGTGATGGTCGTTCCGATATTCTGTCCAAGACATAGCGCAGCGGCTGCCCAAACCCCAATCCAGCCCTGGTATGCCATTGTGATCGTGATTGCCATAGTGGCTGCTGATGCCTGTACGATGCAGGTGATGATTGCACCTACCAGCACGCAGGCAATCAGGCTCAATGGAGAGCTGTTGTTGAAGCTCTGCATGAATTCGAGAATCTCTGGATGGGCAGAGATATCTGGCATTGAATTCTGCAAAAACTCAAGACCGATGAATAAGAAGCCGAAGCCTAGGAAAATCTCAGAGATCTCTCTCTGCTTTGGGTTCTTTGAAAAGAGGAATGGGAGGGAAATGGCAATCGCAGCCAAGGCTAATATCGTTATATCCATCTTGAAGCCAAGCAGGGAGACAATCCAAGAAGTGACTGTGGTACCGATATTGGCGCCAAGGATTACGCCGATTGACTGTCTTAGTGTCATCAAGCCCGCGCTTACGAATGAAACAACCATAACAGTTGTCGCAGAAGAGGACTGTATTACCATTGTAAGGAGGGTGCCAGTGATGACAGCCATGAACCTGTTGGCTGTCATCGCTTTTAGAATGTTCTTTAGCTTTGAACCCGCTGATTTCTGCAGACCGTCGGACATTATCTTCATGCCGTATAGGAAAAGACCGACAGAACCGACGATTTTTATTAAGTAAATTACAGCATTCATAACGCCATTATTACAGAAGAATGGATGATTTTGTAATAGGTACTTTGAAAAATAGACAAAAAAAGCCTAATTTAGCTCCAAAGCACCATTATGGCGTTATATGGCAGCTTACTTTGAAAGAGATGGAGTGAAATCCTTTATCTCAAAGCTCTGCTGCGCGATGTTGTGACAGAAGTCGCCAATATGCTCAAGGTGCCTGATGACTTCAAGATAGAGCATCTCGGACTTGATATTGCAATTTCTGTCAGCAAGATTGTCATGGCACTTCTCAGACAGCTGGTCGTGCATATCATCTATTTTGCTTTCATACACAGTGGCTTCTTCAAGCATCTGGGCAGAGAATGGGTTTCCCGAATCCTTGAGAACGAGGTTCATGAAGCTCTCTGTCAGCTTGTTGAGGCAATCAAGATCCTCTTTCGCTCTATCTGAGAAGTGGAGATCGCTGCTTCTCTTTGTCTCATTGAGCTTAGCCATATTGAAAATGGAGTCGGTGATGGACTCTGTCTCATCGATTATCCTGATCATCTTCTGCAGAGTCGAGGCGTTGGTAGGATTCTGTGAGTCCTGAAGCATCTTTACGCAGAAGTCAATGAGCTGCTCCTGCATCTGGTCTGCATAGTCCTCAGCCTTCTTAAGGGATGCGATATCCTCTGTTATGTCGCCCTGCTTGAAGCAGAGAACCTGGTAGTCTGAGAACATTGTTTTTGCAAGCTGCGCCATCTTCTGCATCTCTGTCTTTATGGCCATGAGGTAGAACTCTGGTGTGTCCACACGATTAGAGGCTATGTACTTGAAGGAGTAGACGCTGTCGTCAACGATTTCCTTATCAGGGATAAGACGCTCGATGATATTCGCGAACTGCGTTGTGAATGGCAGGAAGACAAAGGTGTTGATGAGGTTGAACACGGTATGGAACATTGAGAGGAATATAGGGAGCATACTCCTTAAGGCCTCTCCATCTGCTGTGAAAATGTCACCAGGAGTCATGAGATTGATTAGGTTCAAGAATGGCTTGAATACGATGATTATGATAATCGAGCCAACGAGATTGAAGAGCGTGTGGGCCATTGCGGCGCGCTTTCCAGCTGTTCCTGTTCCCAGTGAAGCAATGAAGGCTGTGATAGTTGTTCCGATATTCTGGCCAAGACAGAGGGCACAGGCTGCATAGACTCCAAGCCATCCCTCGTATGCGAGTGTGATCGTTATTGCCATCGTAGCTGACGATGATTGCACTATGCATGTCAAAAGCGCACCGGCTACGACGCATATCAAGAGAGAGCCGATTGAATCGCTGTTGAATCTGCTGATTGACTGCAGCAGTGCTGGGTACTGTGTAACATCAGGCATTGAGCTTTGCAGGAATTCGATGCCTATGAATAGGAGGCCGAAGCCCATGAGAACCTCAGAAAGCTCTCTTTTTTTGGTGCTCTTCGAGAAAAGGAATGGAAGGGATACCGCAATCGATGCGAGAGCCAGCATCGATATGTCCATCTTGAAGCCAAGGAGCGAGATGATCCAAGCCGTGACTGTGGTTCCGATATTCGCACCCAGAATGACTCCGATTGCCTGAGTGAGCGTCATCAAGCCTGCGCTTACAAAGGAGACGACCATGACAGTTGTAGCTGAGGATGACTGGATCACGAGTGTTATGATGATTCCCGTAAGGACTCCCATCACTCTATTTGATGTCATTATTGATAGGATTGACTTGAGTCTTGATCCTGCGGCTTTCTGAAGACCATCTGATAGCATTTGCATTCCGAAGAGGAATAAACCGACTGAACCAATGATTTGAATGAGCATCGATAATATGTTCATGGTCCAATTATGCATGAAATAAAAATCGTTTTGAATACACATATGGTAATTTTTAAACAAGTTGTCTTTTTTGATGAGCTAAATCCTGTTTGGCAGACTATGAAAAAACGCAAGTGTGTTTGATTTGCAGGATCTCAGCTTTCTGAATATCAATTGAAGATTACAGCTATTTGTTGTAAAGTAACACTACCATGAGCATTATTAAACCACATAAGCTTGGAGTCATCGCAGGCCCAGGCTCTGAGTATTTCACAGGAAAAGTAGTAAAGCACTTGAGAAGGCTTTACATCGATCGCTATGAGAAGATCTCCGAGGCTCTCACAAAGCGCCATGGTATCTCTGATTCAGAGCTCCTGAGCCATGTGACTCTGATGGATGATCTTGATTCAAAGAAGATCCCAACAGGGAAGTGCCCTTCATCATTCCATTGCCCAGACTTGACTATCAATGTAAAGTACACGAAGTTCGCCAATGGAGAGGAGAAGGCTGAGATCATCGACCCTGTCAGAGGTCTGAACATCTACATCGTCCACGATGTGTCCAATCTTGCGCCTATCAAAGTCGCAGGTCAGGAGGATGGCAAGCCTCTATCAGTGAATGACCATTTGATGTTCCTCTTCACGACAATCAATGCAGTCAAGCTCGCAGGTGCGGTATCTGTCACTTTGGTGCTCCCAACATATCCATATGCCAGACAGCATAAGAAGGCGGGCAGGGAAGCCTTGACAGCTGCTATGTTCGCGAACTTCTGTGAGGTTTTGGGCGTAGATAGGGTGATAACGCTCGATATCCATTCAAGGGAGATTGAGAATGCCTTCAGAACCTGCCATCTTGAGAACCTCCATGGCTCTTATCAGACTCTTATGGCGCTTAGGAAGCTCATTGATTTCTCTGATCCGGATATTGTTGTTGTATCACCAGACACTGGAGCTGTATCCAGGAATAAGTTCTATGCACAAGGACTCCATAGACCTCTTGCGATGCTTTACAAGGAGAGGGATTACTCTGTGGTATCAAAGGATGCCAAGCACTCGAATATCAAATCCATCAACCTTCTTGGAGATGTCAAGGGCAAGACCGTCCTCATGGCTGACGATATGATCGCAACAGGCGGCACGATGATCATCGCAATGCGCGAGCTCATGAACAGAGGCGCCAAGAAAATCATCTGCATGGTCTCTCTTCCTTTCTTCAACGGCAACGCCATTGAGAACTTCGATCAGGCATACAAGGAAGGTGTATTCTGGAGAATCATTGGAACAAACGCAGTATATCAGGGCAAGGGACTTCTGGAGAAGGAGTGGTTTGTGCAAGCTGATGTCACAGAGCTTTTCGCAAGAGTCATCTCCCGCTTGCACCATGGAAGGTCCATCTCTCCTTTGCTGGATAACAGAAGGTTCATCCAAAAGCTCATTGATTCCTCCCAGTCAACAGCTATGCAGGATAAAGAGACGCTATCCATCGATAACGATTGATAAGGAAACGAAAATGAAGATGTCAAACAGAATATCGGGGTTCCAGACATCCCCGATTAGGCGCTTGGTCCCATATTCAAGAGATGCTGAGAGAAAGGGGATAAAGGTCATCCATCTCAATATCGGACAGCCAGATATCCAGACACCCAGAGAAGCGATAACCGCCATACAGAATTATGACAGGAAGATCATAGAGTATGGCATCTCTGAAGGGGATTTGGAGCTCAGAAGAGCAATGCTGCACTATTATAGGAAGTTTGGCATCAACGATATAAGCGAAGACAACATCATGATCACGACAGGAGGGTCAGAGGCACTGCAGTTTGTATTCCTGACTCTCTGTGATCCCTATGATGAGTTCATCATTCCAGAGCCATATTACACAAACGTTGCGACCTTCGCTAACGTGGCAATGGTCAAGCTAAGGCCGGTTACATCATCCTCTTCAAATGGCTTCATCCTACCCTCAATAGATGCGTTCGAGGACAAGATCAACAAGAAGACGATGGGCATCCTCCTATGCTCCCCAAACAATCCAACAGGCCATATCTACACTCCAGAGGAGCTGGAGGCTCTGTTGGAGCTTTGCAAGAAGCACGACATATTCCTTGTTGTTGATGAGGTGTATAGGGAGTTCTGCTATGATGGCAAGAGCTTTACTTCTGTGCTTAAGTACAAGGAGTACCAGGACAGAATCATCTGCATTGATTCGTTCTCTAAGAGATTCTCAATGTGCGGCGCAAGAGTAGGCGCTATCGTCACAAAGAATGATGAGTTTCTTGAGAATGCGATGAAGATGGCCCAGGCCAGGCTTTGCCCTCCAAATGTGGAGCAGGTTGCAGCAGCAGCTGCCCTGACAGCCCCTGATGATTACATCAACTCAGTTGTATCTGAATATGAGAGGCGAAGAAATGTCCTCGTCAGCGCTCTACAGAAAATCGAAGGAGTCAGAATCAATATGCCAAAGGGTGCGTTCTACTTCATCGCGGATCTGCCTGTTGACGATGCGGAGGCCTTTGCGCTCTTCATGCTCAGGGATTTCAGCTATAAGGGTGCCACTGTCATGTTTGCCCCTGCAGAGGATTTCTATTGGACCCATGGACTTGGAAAGAGCCAAGCCCGATTTGCCTATGTGCTCAATGAGGAGGACCTCCTTCTCGCTGCAGAGTGCATCAAGGAAGGTCTGAAGGTCTATAGGCATAAAATAATGCATCTATAGTTTTTCATTCTACGAAATGGATTTATAATTTCCCATAAGGAGTATACAGTGGAATCCCTTTTTTCCAGTCTTGAAGACTTGATCAGAATGCCGAAGGAGAAGGCAGAGAAGAACCTTCGGGAATGCATTTCCAATGTTAGGACAGACTTTGTGGGAATAGCAAAGATCATTTCCCTCTATCACCCTCTTGAAGTGTTGAAGCTGACTCTTTGGGAAGCCAAGAGGAATTCTTCCAAGAAGGATAAATTCATAAGGGCATCTTTGAATCTGATGCCATTTCTTTTGCAATCAGTAGTTGTGTCAAAGTACTATGATGCGACAAGGATATCCCAAAACAGGAACATAAAGCCAAAGGATTGGAATAGGCTCGTCTCCCTTACAGAGGCAGTCACAAGAAAGCTGATCAGATATATAGACAACCTCACAGTGTTCCAGGTCAAGACAGGAACCATAGCCATTGAGGAGGCGAAGCTATATAGGGAGTATCTTGCGATCCTGTATATCCCTCCATTTGAGACTAGGGAGAGGATTGCCGCACAGTACTATCCATTAAAGGCCGCAATGCAATCAGCAGAGGAGAGGATCAAGGAGCGCTTCGGCGTCTCTTCTGAGGATCTCGCATCTGGCTTTAAGGCAATTGCGGAGGATTCAATAGATTCCATCGATAGGCTCTTAAAGGATTTCCATGAATTCCAGACTGAGGTCATGGATAAGGTTGCAGAGAAGAGGCAAAAGGGCGAGGGGCTGCATCTATCTGATGATGAGCTCTCAAGAAGGGTCATCAGAGAGAACAATTGGCAGGGAAGGTCTTTGGCCCTCACAGGCAAGAGAGATGACTTTGATCTGTTCAGGCCTGAATTCTCGACAAATCTCCCAAATAGCGTATATGAGCCAATTTCGCTTGAGCTTGGGTCTGTTGATTTAAGCGAATCGCTTTTAAATGGATATTGGCCTGCATCCTTGAAGCCTTTTATCAAGATGGGTGATTTCTATTTCAGCTTCATCTTGAAGCACCTCGTCTCCTGTGGCAACAGGATGATGATGGAGACAATGGGGATCAATGATGCGCCTACTAGAGCAAGCCAGGAGGCCTGCTCCCTCATATTCACAAAGACAGACGCAGTTGATGTCTACTCCTATGATGGTAACAAGATAGATCTTATTGTGCTGCCATCGCTTTTGGAGTCTAATCCAGATACAAACCCAGAGAACTACGCAAACAGGGTAAGGCAGAGAGAGGAGGAGAGGAATACCAAGAGGCAGATTGGCCATGTTCTGCTCTTTGTTGATCCAGATAGCATGAGCCCTCTTGAGAAGCTGGAGGAAAGCACCTTCATCACATCAACATCCTTCTTGATCTCCTCTGCGCTTGACAATGAGCAGAGAAGGGCCTTTTTACGTGCCATGTTTGGCGTTCTCACTCTTCCTGAGTCAGAGAAGACCTTCGCAGAGTCAATTGAGGATGACTATTTCCTTCCTAAAGAGTATGAGGAGCTTCCTGATCCTGATGATGACATATCTGATGATTACGAGTATGCGCTCTCTACAGAGGAAGAGGATGAGATCATAGAGGAGAAGGAGAGGATCTTCGAGCAAGCATCTCCTCATTTGGCTCCTGATTTTGAGAGAGAGGATGACTACAGAGAGCTCAAGGAGATCTATGAGCTTACAGATGAGATCAAGGTTAAGGATGAGGCAAATGCCGTTTCCTTTGCCAGCTTCTCTGATGAGATCGACTACGACGACTTCGAAGACGATGATTATGATGTAGACGCTCTTGGAGATGATTATTCAGATGACGAGGAGCTCTATAATGAGGCTGAATCTGAGGATGAATACGAGCAATCAAGTGAAAATCCAGAAATAGAGGATTTGGATGATGCTCTTGATCCCCAACTTGATTTCTTGAGCATGCTGGATTATGAGACAGCAGAAGATACCATAGCTGAAGAAGAAATAGTCACTCTTGATGAAAATCCAGAAGAAGAGATTGCTTCAGCTGATGATCAAAGAGAGGAATGTGAGTCCTCTTGTGACGTTGAAGAGACAGAAGAAATTGTCGCTCTAGATGAAAATCCAGAAGAGGAGACTGCTTCAGCTGATGATCAAAAAGAGGAATGCGAGTCCTCTTGCGGCGATGAAGAGACAGAAGAAGTTGTCTCTCTAGACGAAAACCCAGAAGAAGAGTTTGCATCAGCTGATGATCAAAGAGAGGAATGCGACTCCTCTTGCAGTGATGAAGATGCAGAAGAGGTTGTTGCTCTTGATGAGGATGAAGAAATCTTTGACGACAATTGCACTACTGAGCCATACTCTCCAGAGGATGCTGAGCTGAATGAGGATTCGGAAGATGAATTTGCTTCTGAGGATGATCTAGACGATGAGTATTATGCTTCCTTAATCGTCCCTTGCATTGAGGAGGATGACTCAGAAGAGGGAGAGGAGATAGAGATTCCTCTCTTCGCGGAGTCTGAGGAGGAGAGCAGAAAGCAGACAGAGGCTCTCAAGGAAGCATATAAGGATGATCCGCTTTTCACAGACTTATCACTATCTGAGGACTTGGATGAATTGGATGAAGATGATAAGCAAGAAGAGCCAGTGGAAGAAGTGAAGCCTTTATCATGGGCTCAGTCAATGTTTGGCGATATACTTGGGATGGATGATGAGTCTGATGAACCTCAATATAATGATGGCGAGGATGAATCAGAGGAATTCATCGAAGAATTTATAGAAGATTCTGCAGAGGAGACAATAGAAGAACCTGCAGAAGAATATGTAGAGGAACCTGCAGAAGAATATGTAGAGGAACCTGTAGAGGAATCTGTAGAGGAATCTGTAGAAGAATCTGTAGAAGAATCTGTAGAAGAATCTGTAGAAGAATCTGTAGAAGAATCTGTAGAAGAATCTGTTAAGGAACCTGTTGAGGAACCTGTTGAGGAACCTGTTGAGGAACCTGTTGAGGAACCTGTTGAGGAACCTGTTGAGGAACCTGTTGAGGAACCTGTAGAGGAACCTGTAGAGGAACCTGTTGAAGAACCTGTAGAAGAACCTGTTGATCCAAAGACATCAAGTCTCAAACAGGAAGAAGCTCCATATTTCGTAAGGGAGGATGGCAGCATCCTAGTGAAGGACAAAGACGGGAACTACATACTTAAGGGATATAAATCCTCTGTTGATGATCTTCTATTGGATAACAAAGAGGAAGAAGAGGAGAAGGAAGAGCCTTACGAAGAGACTTTAGATGGCATTCTCCTTAAGATAAAGAAAGCATTAGGCACAACAGATTCTGTGTTTCTTTCCTTTTTGGAGGAGGCAGATGCAGAGCTGCATTCTTATCTACATAACCTATTTTCTGAGAGCTGGCAGAAGCAGCAGCAAGACCACAGGGATAAGGTATTCACTATTTATGATTACTGTCTGACCGTGCTTCTAGCTAGAGATCCAATCAGGGATGATCTGCGTCTTTCTGAGCTTCTGAACAATGCAGGAGCTGTCATGTATTCAAAGAAAAAGGAAGAATGGGGTGCGCTGATCCTATACATAAACGATGAATATGAGGTTGAGACTGCGATAGAGAAGCGTATAACCAAGAACACCTTCTCAGCCTTTGATTGGAAACGTGTTATGAACATAGGAGAGCAATTGCTCGCTAGAGGACGCAGAAATGGATAAAGAGAATCTCGAAAGAAGATATAAAGTTGCAATGGAGATTGCGATGCAGGCTCGCAGCTTTCTATTGGAAAACGAGAACCTAGGAATCCAGATTTCACAGAAGGCAGAGAACGATTATGTGACCTTATCTGATAAGGAATGTGAAAGGCTGATAATAAGCAGGATACAGAAGGAGTTTCCTGGTGATTCCATCTTCGGGGAGGAGAGTGGATGCTTTGGCAGCTCTGCCGGACGTTGGATCATTGACCCCATCGATGGTACCATGAACTACTATAATGGCTTTCCTAATTACACAGTATCCATTGGCTTTGAGGATGAAGAGGGGCCTGCAATAGGCGTTGTGATAGTCGCCAGGCAGGATGAGATGTTCCATGCCATGAGAGGTGCTGGGGCTTACTTGAATGGCAGGCCAATAAAGACAAATGAGGCAATTGAGAACAATAAGGCGCTTGCGATTCTAGTTCCTCCTCATAGACACCACGAGTTATTGGATGCGTATATGGTGAAGATGAGGAAGTTCTATGAGTTATTCACAGATGCAAGATCATTAGGCTCCGCAGCCTGCTCTCTCTGCTATGTCGCAGCAGGAAGGTGTGCTGTCTATTATGAAGAGTATCTTGCTCTTTATGATATCGCTGCAGGCATTGTTATCCTGAAGGAGGCTGGTGGTCTTATCGAGATCAACAAGAAAACAGACTACAGGATAGATTTGCTGGCATCCTCTAAGAGAGCCTTTGAGGCATCAAGGGAGATAATAGCATGATAAAGGCTGTGCTTTTCGATTTCGATGGAACCTTGGCAGATTCATCTGAGGGCATTTTCTACACCTCTACGAAGGTGATGGAGGAGTTGGGTTTTCCAGGGCCATGGCCACTTGAGAGTTTAAGGAGATTCATAGGCCCACCTCTCAAAGACAGCTTTAGAGCCGCTTTTGACCTAGAAGAGAGATATCTTGATTGGGCAGTTGAGCGATATCGCGAGATCTATAAGGAAGTGGGACCTAAGGGGTGCAGGCTCTATGATGGCATAGAAGGACTTGTTGCCTATTTGAAAGAAAAGGGGATAAAGGTCGCTGTTGCAACCAACAAGAACCAGCCTGTTGTAAAGATGTGCATGGATGCGCTCTTTGACAGGCCAGTCTTTGACCTTGTCGCAGGAACAGTCAAGGGTGTTAGAGAGAACAAGGCTGCTGTGATAAAGCACTGTCTTGACACCTTTGGCATTGAAGCGTCAGATGCGATGATGATTGGAGACACAGATAATGATAAAAACGGGGCGTATGAGAATGGCGTGCTGTTCTTAGCAGCTCTCTGGGGCTTCGGCTATATGAAAAGAAGTGATTACAGTGGTGAGCATTATGCATATAAGCCACTTGATACGATAAGCATCGTTGAAAGATTAAATGGAGGAAATATGATCGAGAGAATTGAAACAAAGAACGCACCAGCGGCAATTGGGCCATATTCACAGGCTGTCAAGGTTGGGAACTTCCTGTTCGCTTCAGGCCAGATTCCTGTTGACCCTGCAACAGGAGCTGTTGTAGAGGGAACAACAGCAGACCAGGCTAAGCAGTGCTTCAAGAATATCAAGGCTGTTCTTGCTGAGGCTGGCACAGACCTCACAAAGGTATTCAAGGCAACTGTATTCTTAAAGGATATGAATGATTTCGTATCTGTGAATGAAGTCTATGCAGAGGCATTCAAGGACAATGAAGTGCTTCCTGCTAGATCAGCAGTCCAGGTTGCAAAGCTGCCTAAGGACGTTGGTGTTGAAATTGAGGTGATCGCCCTTATCTGATGAGATGCAGCTGAATGATTGCGTCAATGAAAGCTCAGGCCTGTTTTCCCTGAAGGAGGACAGGCTTTGCTTTTTCCGGTTCTTCTCGGGAATTTGCGGGATAGAGACAATAGCCAAGGAAAAGGCATTTGCTCCCAAATCATATCAATCAAGAAAGCATAGGAGACCACATGATGCGGATAGGCAATATGCGATAAGCGAAGCTTGAGTCATCATTGGGCCAAAGAACTTGAAATGAGGCTCTGCCAATAAGCTGGTATCTCTTTGTGGATATGAGGGCTTTTATACACCTTGCCATAGGTTATGTGATTAAGCTTTGCAAGCGACCCTTTACCCAATTCAGAAAAATCATGAAGACCTCCTTTTTCCTCTTTACACCGAATCTGAAATTCATTAAAGTATTTGGCAAAAGGAAAACGCAATGAGAGAAATGGAGATGACAAAGCTTACATCCTGTGTATTTCATAGTGTTATTGTTTCGTGATATTCGCCGGTTCATTTGAGCCGGCTTTTTTATTGAGGAGAGAAATATGGAAAACGTTTTCAAAACAAGATCGTTAAACGTCATTGAGGACTTTTCGATCAATGAGCGCAGATACTTCTTCAAGAAGGTCAATGAACTTAAAAATGCAATCATCAGCTGCGATAAAGAGAAGATGGATGAATTCAGAATCAATGATCCGGATTTTGGCATCTATGAGGTTTTCCTCGAGGATTCAACAAGAACCAAGGAATCATTCAGAAACGCAGCGAACTTCCATCATGCAAAAGTATCAGAACTTTTGAGCTCCTCATCATCCTTCAATAAAGGCGAAAGCTATGCAGATACCTTCAATATGCTCGCTGGATACCAGAATGCGATCTTCATTGTTAGAAGCAAGGTCGAAGGCGTCACAAAATGGCTTAGCGAGGAGACCGAGGAGTATGCAGAGAGAAATGGTCTCCCATATAGACCTGCATTCATCAACGCAGGAGATGGAAAGCATGAGCATCCTACACAGGAGCTTTTGGATGAGTTCACCTTCCTAGAGGATAACAACATGTCCTTCGATTCCATCCACGTTGCATTGGTTGGCGATCTCTATCATGGAAGAACTGTGCATTCAAAGGCAGATGGCCTTAAGCTCTTTGATAAGGTAAAGGTTGACCTTATCGCTCCAGAGGAGCTTGCAATGCCTGATTCATATATTGAGAAGATGAAGGCAAATGGCTTTGAGGTCAGAGAATATAGCTCAATTGAGGAGTATGTGAAGAGCGGCGATATTGCCAAGATGTGGTATTTCACACGTCCACAGCTTGAGAGAATGGGTGAGAAGGTGCTTGCTAAGCAGGCAACCCTGAGAGAGACAATCACCTTCAGAAAGGAGTTCCTGGAGTTCCTTCCAGAGGGAACAAAGTTCTATCATCCACTTCCACGCCATAAGGACCACCCAACAATCCCAACATGGCTTGACAAGACAAGCCTCAATGGATGGGAGCGCCAGGCAATCAATGGACTATATTGCAGAATCGTGCTTATCTCCCTTATCAGCGGCAAGGTAGGCGACGACTACATTCCAGTGGCAGCTGACAAGAGATCGGATGTTGAAGAGGAGTACATCATTGAGGTCGAGCCATCAAATACAGACAAGCATAGAACATACTCAGAGGGCATCAGACCAATTGAGAACGGAATCGTTATTGACCACATCTCAAAAGGCGATAAGCCATCTGACATCAGAAACCATATGAGGCTCATCTCATCTGTTCTTTCCTTCGATGAAGGCAAGGGTGGAGAGTGGGTTTCAAAGAGCCAGAGAGATGGTCTGTATAAAGGAATCATCTTCCGCCCAGAGGCAAGAGAGCTCACAAGAAAGGACCTTAAGAGATTGGCTGTTGTCGCACCTAATGCGACTCTCAACATCGTCAAGGACGGAAGAGTCGATAAGAAGTACAGAACACATATGCCACCTAGGATCTACAACTTCGATGACCTCTCATGCCAGAACGATGCATGCATATCACATCCATCAAATGGCGAGGGCGTTCCTGCGAAGTTCTTCAGAACAAGCGATGGACACTATGCCTGCGCATATTGCGGAAAGTTCCATTCCTTCAAGGAGATATGGAAAAAGCACTGAACTGTGGTAAAATAGTGGAAAGGAATTTTCAAAATGAAGACATTACAGGAAATCACTGATTACTATGGACCTCTTTTGGCTAAGGCGGCTTTCGAGCTAGGCGCAATCAAGCTCTCACCAGATAATCCATTCACCTGGGTCTCTGGATATAGAATGCCAATCTATAATGACAATCGCCAATTCTTGGCAAAGGCTGGCAATAGAGCCTTGATCTGTGATGCGTTTGCAGATATGACAGATGCCTTAGGCCTTGCTGATATCGAGAATATCGCAGGTACAGCAACTGCAGGCATCCCACATGCAACTAGCCTTGCAGATAGGCTTAAGAAGCCTCTGACATACGTAAGAAGCGCATCAAAGGACCACGGCATGGGCCACCAGATCGAGGGGCTGAAGAAGGCAGGCGACTATGAGGGCGCTAATGTACTGCTTATTGAGGACTTAGTCTCAACTGGCTCTTCCTCTATAAAGGCTGTTGAGGCTGTCAGAGCAGCCAATGGAGCTTGCAATACTTGCTTTGCTATCTTCACATATGGCTTCAAGAAGGCAGAGGACGCCTTTGCCGCTCTTGATCCAAAGTGTGATATCTATACAATCCTTTCCTATCCAATCATGCTGAAGACAGCGCTTGAGACAGGATACGTCAACGAGAGCCAGGCAAGGAGCCTTGCTGAATGGAGAGAGAGTCCATTTGAATGGGGCGCTAACCATGGCTGGCCTAAGGAGGAGAAGTGATGAGCTACCTTGATACGCTAAAGAATAGCGCATTTGAAGCTGGCAATATCGTCTGCATGGGACTCGATCCAATCTTATCTACTCTTTCTTGGGAGGGTAAGGGAACAAGAGAGAGGATCGCTGACTACTTTGCCATCCTATTCAAGAGAATGAGGCTCGAGGGAACGATTCCAGCTGCTTTCAAGCCAAACATTGGATACTATAGCTGTCTGGATAACCCAAGAGAGGGTGACTTCTCAGGCTCACTTGCATTGGTTGATGTCCTTGAGCTTTTGGAGAATTACTTCCCCCTCATTCCTGTCATCCTTGACTCCAAGCGCGGTGACATAGCAAGAAGCTCAGGCAATTATGCAAAGGAGGCCTTTGATTGCTGGAAGACTGACGCTGTTACGGTCTCCCCATATATGGGAACTGACTCTGTCATGCCTTTCGCGTTTGAAGGGAAGGGCATCTATGTTTTAGACAGGACATCCAATCCAGGCGCAAAGGATCTTCAGTCATTGTCAACCATCGATCGATATGATGAGCATGAGCTCTATCCTCTCCACATTGCTGTTGCGCATAAGATAGTCGATTGGTCCTTGGAGCATAAGGGCGTAGGTGCTGTTGTTGGCGCAACCAGCCCTGATGAACTTGAGGAGATCGCAAAATACTATGCTGGAAAGGACATCCCTATGCTCATTCCTGGTGTTGGAAGCCAAGGTGGCTCTGCCGGAGAGGTCATTTCCAGGATGAAGAAGGTGGGCTATAGTCTGGAGCTTGCGAGAATCAACTCCTCCTCTGGACTTACACACCCATGGAAGAAGGGGCCTGCACCAGAGACATTTGAAGAGGATGCCATGGCTGCAATCAGAAAGCTTTTAAGTGAGGCTGCAATTTGAATAAAGCACTTTCCATTTTGAAAGGAAATCATTTGAGAGGAGAGATACTCCTCTCAACTGTTTCTGGCGTAGCAACGACAAAATCAGAGCTTGTTGAGCTCTTTGATAAGAAAATACCCGCAATAGACATAATCACAACCAAGAGCTTCCAGGTGCGTCCTAACCCAGGAAACAGAGAGCCAGTTGTATGCTCACCAAGGGAAGGGGACTTTGGAAACTCAGTAGGGCTTCGCAATCCAGGCATGGATGCAGCATACCCAGAGCTGAAGGCGCTGAGAGAGAAGGGTCTTAGGGCTATCTTGAACGTTTCAGTCTCCGCATCGACCCCGGAGGATTTCATAACTCTTGTCAGGAAGTTCGATGACGTTGCGGACATGATAGAGCTCAATTTCTCTTGCCCACATGCATCTGCAGGCTTCGGTGCATCGATTGGCTGTGATGAGAGCATCGCAGCTGAATACACAAAGCAGATCCATCAGGCCACAAAGGACAGGAAGTCCCTTCTTATCATAAAGCTCACGCCAAATGTTGATGACATCGGCGCAATCGCGAAAGCGGTCATCGCATCAGGAGCTGATGGCATTGCCGCGATAAACACAGTAGGCCCAAAGCTCTATGTGGAGAAGGATTCCGGGATGCCAATTCTGAACAATAAGCTCGGTGGCAAGGGCGGAGCCTCTGGCGAGTGGGTTAAGGGTCAGGCTCTTAAGTGCATACGCCAGATAAGAGAAGCAATAGGCGATGAGCCAATAATCCTGGGCATGGGCGGCGTATCTGATGAGATGGATGCGAGGGCTATGATCCTCTCTGGTGCTGACTCTGTTGGCATTGGCTCTGCTTTTTCACGTGTTGAGCCATCAATGTGGCAGAGCTGGCTTGAGTGCATCAAGGAAAATGGTAGAGCAGCTAAGTACCTATCGAGGGGAAATAAGCTTCTTTACACACCTCATGAGGTCATCAGCGCTGAAAAGCATGGAGAGGATGTTCTTATTCTCACTCTCTCAGGTGATATGGATTGCCATCCTGGCGAGTTTGCCTTTCTTTGGATTCCAGGAAAGGGAGAAAAGCCATTCAGCATAGCAAGAAACAAGCCTCTCACCTTCCTTATCAAGAAGAGGGGGCAATTCACTACAGACTGCTTTGACCTGAAGGCCGGGGACAAGGTGTATACAAGAGGCTTATATGGAAAGCCAATGTCCATTGAGAAATCTGATAAAGCTCTATTGATCGCAGGTGGATCAGGGGTTGCAGTGCTTCCTTTGATTGCCGAGCGCTTGAAGCCATTGGGAGTGAAGATGGACATAAGAGTTGGCATTGTCCAGAAATCACAAGGGCTGGATCCTCTTGAGGATGTTCTCTCTGAATATGGGAGCTATATGTCAATTGCAGATGACGGCAAGCCTGGCAGGGTCTTGGATTCAATTGCAGCTGATGATATATCAGGCGATACAATTTGCTATATCGTTGGGCCTGGAAGGATGATGGAGATTGCCGCAAGAAGGCTTTCTGAGCTTGGCCAGGACAAATCAAGGATATACCTCTCCATGGAGAAGAACACAATGTGCGGCATTGGAATGTGCGGCGAGTGCGTATGTGGAGGAAAGCTCCCATGCAAGGAAGGCACCTTCTTCACCTGGAAAGAGCTTGAGGAGAATGGAGCAAGGCTATGATAGATCCCCACGTCCATCTAAGGGATTGGAGCCAAGAGGAGAAGGAGACGATTCTTCATGGCCTTAAAGTCGCTAAGGCCTGCGGCTTTGATCATGTGTTCGACATGCCTAATACAAACCCAGCTTTGACAGATAGGGAGACTGTGCTTAGGAGGCTTAGCGATGCCTCTAGTGCCCAGAAAAAGGTCAAGGGCATCTCATATCATCTCTATGTTGGCTTGACAGCTGATAGAGACCAGATCAAGGGCGCTGTCTCTCTTTACAATGAGCTTCATCCTCTTGTCATAGGAGCTAAGCTCTTTGCCGGCCATAGCACAGGCAATATGGGGATAGTGGGAAAGGAGAGCCAAGAGAAGGTCTTCTCTGCTTTGAAGGAGTTCGGCTACAAGGGCGTTCTTGCTGTGCATTGCGAGAAAGAGGAACTCATCGATAGCAGCAGGTTCGTCAAAGGCAAGTGGGAGACCCATAGCCAAGCAAGGCCTAAGGAAGCAGAGGTGGAGTCTATAAAGGACATCATCGGGATTGCTTTGAGAACTGGCTTTGAGGGCACTCTTCACATAGCGCATATCTCAACAAAAGAGTCTGTTGAGCTTGTGAAAGCGAGCAGATCAAAACTCAGGATAACGATGGGTGCGACACCTCATCATGCTCTTTATTGCGTTGAGGATGCGAGGTGCTATGAAAAATATCTGAAGATGAATCCTCCTTTGCGAGAGAAGGAGGATAGGGACTATATCTTCTCATCCCTTTTGGATCAAACCATCGATTGGGTTGAGTCTGATCATGCCCCTCATACACTACTTGATAAGGAGAATGGAGCCTCTGGAATCCCAGGCTTTACTGGGATGCTTGTCCTTCTCTCTGAGCTCAGGAAAAAGGGAGCCTCGGAGGCTGTTTTGGAAAAACTCTTCTGCATCAATGCCGCAAGAGCATTTGGCCTTGAGCTTGATAAAGCCTCCTTGCCTAAAAAGCTGGATCTGAGAATCGCATCAAGCAGAGAGGAGTACCCCATAAGGCCATTTTGATGAATAGCACAACCTCTTATAAGAAAGGCATATTCTACATAATACTATCTGGCTTTGGCTTTGCGGTGATGAATGTCTGTGTGACGCTCTCAGGCGATTTGCCAACCTTCCAGAAGGCGCTATTCAGAAATGGCGGGGCAATGCTCATCGCCCTTATTGTATTCATGCGCTCAAAACAGGAGCCCGTCAAGGATCCAAAGAGCTTGGTCCTACTCTTTCTGCGTGCTGCATTTGGCTCGATTGGATTGTTCGCGAACTTCTACGCCCTTGACCATCTGAAGGTCAGTGACGCATCGATGCTCAATAAGCTTGCGCCTTTTTTCACCTTGATCTTCTCTGCTATCTTCCTCAAGGAAAAGACAGATATAAAGCAATACTTGCTGGTGCTGGGTGCTTTTCTAGGGACTTTGTTCATCGTCAAGCCCTCAGGGAGCTTTGATGGTGATATGCTTTCATACTCAGTTGCCATATTAGGAGGGCTTACAGCTGGCATCGCATATACCTTGGTAAGGCTTTTGAGCAAGAGAAGCATGCCTTCAAGCCAGATTGTGCTTGCCTTCTCAATATTCTCAACGTTGGTTGCGATTCCATTTGTGATAAAGGACCATCGGGCAATGACACTTGCTCAAGTGCTGCTTCTCCTCTTGGCCTCTGTAGGGGCAACAGTAGGGCAGTTTTGCATAACGCTTGCTTACAAAGCGGCACCATCTAAGGAGATATCGATATTTGACTATTTCTCTGTCATTTTCTCAGCCATCCTCGGCTTCATATTCTTAGGACAGAGCCCTGATCTTCTATCATTCATCGGGTACATGATAATCTTCCTGATGGCTTATCTTATGTTCCTATATAACAGAAAGCGCTAGAACGTGAGCTTTTCCAAGAAGGCTATGGCAAAAAAGAGGACAGAGAAGACAACATAGAAGGGACGTGCTTCTCTTTTTTTGGGCTCCTTTGCTTCAAGACTCTTCAAGGACAGTGTCGCAAGGACTCTGTTTTCAATAGTGCCCTCCTGCTTTTCAAAGGCTGAGAAGAGAGATGTTGAGTATTTGAGAGTATCCCCAAGAAGATTCTTCCCTGGCCTGAGCATAGGCGAGTAGGCTTGTGATAGCGCGACTGTTGAAGATAGTCTGATCGCCTTGGCTATGCCATCAAGGAGGGCGCCTTCTGTGATCATGAAGCTTCCGATAGTGCCAAGAACTCTCCCCTCAGGCGACAAGAGGGCTGAGAATACCATGAATGCGGCAATGGTGAGGTATGGGATGATCTTCAGCTTCCTTCCTGATTTTATTTGAAGAAGGAAAGAAAGGAGAGCCAATGCAATGAGAGAGGCAAGATGATCGACAACCATGACTGCGATTAAGGAGACTATGAGGCTGAGGACTATGGCGCTGCCTGTTTTGACCTCTTCCTCTCCCTTGATCTCAGGAGGGATCCTCAATGCCTCGACTCTATAAGAGAAAAATGCAACGGCAATTGAGGTTGCAAGGGATGAGGCAAGCATCAAGGGAAGGAATGAGAAGACGCTGTTTCCAATGTAAAGAGATGAGACAGCTAGCTGAGTCACGGCAGATGCGCCTGCCCCAGAGATCGACAGACCGTAATTCGAAAACAGTCCTGTCCTCTTCAATAGCCACATGAGAAGCGCGCTGATAAGGCTTTGTGAGAGCGAGATAAGCACAAAGAAGGAGAATATGTTCCCTGAGATATAGCTGTTGCCAAGCGCTTTCAGAGTCGCTAGCAGCAGGAAGGAGTGCAAGGGCATATCAAGAGCAAGAAACATTGGGATGTTTGACAGCCCTAGCCTAAAAAAGGGAAGAAGCTTTGGAATGAAGAGCTCAATTGACCCGAAAAGGATGGAAAGCGCCGCATAATACGCAATTCTTTGCTTATCTTGATACAGCATCGACACCTTCCTTCTCGGCTTTTGCGACTATTTTGTTCGGCAGGCATACAATAAGGTCTGAATATCCTGAGTAGATGCAGGTCTTGCCAGGACATGGGGAGTCAAGGAATCTGAATCTGCCGTCTTTTATCTCTATGACTGTGATTCCTATTTCCCCGGGGATCTCATAGATGCCATCCTTGTCCAATGAGAAGGCATACCTCTCGTCCTCATAAGATACATTCAGCACATTCGCCCCACTTTCCCTTAGGAGCGAAAAGGAGAGGATTATCGCGACAATCATTGAAAGCGCGACTAAATAATCCATTGCCCTGAGTCTTCTCATAACAAGAAGTGTAAATCAAAAGAGGATTACAATCCATTGCCTTGCAAGATGTAAAGAGGATGTTATTAGGTGAAGATTGAATGTATTTGACTCTGTCGTTGTTGCGTATATTCAATCTAAGGTGGAAAATCGTAGCTATGAAAAGGATTTATGTTGTAGAGGACCATGAGATGATCAGATCCGGGGTGGTGCAATACCTATCACTCTCTGGTTATGAAGCAGTTGGATTCAAGAACTTATCCGAGGCAAGGGAGGGCTTCTCCCAGTCTGTGCCGGATCTTCTTATTCAGGATGTAATGCTCCCTGATGGGGATGGCTTCAGCTTCGTAAAGGAAGTGAAGTCATCTAGTCCTGAGCTTCCCGTCATCTTCCTGACAGCAAGAATAGATGAGAGCGATAGGATTCTTGGCTTTGAACTTGGCGCAGATGACTATGTCACAAAGCCTTTCAGCCCCAAGGAGCTGGTTCTGAGAATCAACGCCTTATTCAGACGCTTGGAGCAGGGTAGCCAAGAGAAGCTATCTAAGCTCTATGTCTATAGAGATGAGGAGAACGAGCTCAGGATAGACGATGAAATCCATGAGGTGACGCTCAATGGCAATGCTGTCAATCTCACAGCAGCAGAGTGGAGGATTGTGTTCTACTTGGTTTCAAACTCCCCAAACCTCATAACAAGGGCCCAGATATTGGAGGAATGCTTCGACTACTCCTTTGAGAGCTATGAGAGAGTCGTCGATACCCATATAAAGAATATCAGGACAAAGCTTAGGCCAGGCAATTGGATTGATACTGTCCGAGGATACGGATACCGATTTTCCGGGAAGAAGGTTTGATGCATAGGCAGTTCTTCAGGCTATTGTTAAGCATTGTATCCATCATTCTTGTAGTAATAGCGGTGCAGTGCATCTCCATATTCACATACAACAGGAACATCAAGAAGACCTGGACAAGAGAGGTCTTCGATGAGTTCGCAGATGCCGTTGCTGTCTCTGTCAAAAGCCTTGATATGTCAAACAGCGGCTCAGACAACATTGTCAGCATACTTGTGAATAAGACAAGCGAGAGAATCTCAGGAATCATCTTAAGAGACCAAGAGGGTAAGGTTGCACTGTCGCTGGGCATGTCCCCTAAGGGCATCCCGGTCCCTCAGCTCTATTTGATGTCTGAAAATAGCCAATACCAGAACATTTACCGCTCCAACTTGCGATTCTCAGCTAATATGGAGATCAATCCACAGAGCATCACATATGAGATAGACAAGCCAAGATATGAGCTTGCGATCTTTGCTGACGCAAATCCCTTCAGAGGTACTGCCAATATTCGAAGCGTTGAGTTCAAGGAGCTTGATGAGGAGGGCAGTGATACCGTCGCTTATCCTTCTCACCTGGAGGAGAATGACATAGCAGGGACGATTCTCATCTCCGTCAATGGGACAAAAAGCGCTTATATGGATGTGCTGGTTTATGATCTGGATTTCTATAATCCAACCAAGTTCCTCCTTGCTGAGATGGTTAGATGCCTCTCGATAACCTTCCCGATAGCGTTTGTTGTGTCAATTGTAATGGCAGCTATTGTCTCAAAGAGGACAGGCAGGGTCATCGAGGGATATAAGAATGCTCTTAACAAGCTCTCCAGAGGACAATACGATATTGATTTGCCTAAGACCAATGTCGATGAGTATGAGGAGATATCTAAATCCATCCAGTCACTAGGCGTTGATCTTGAGCGCCACTCAAAGAGCAGAAAGGAGTGGATCAGGAACATCTCCCATGACCTGAATACTCCTGTAACTTCAATGAATCTTCTTCTAGACGGCGCCTCAGATGGCTTCTTCCCAATCGATAGGAGCCTGATTTGCAACCTGAAAAAAGAGAATGACACTCTGATGGAGAGGATCGCATCAGTTTCGTATTATTCGTATCTGCTCTCCCCTTCTGTCAATTTCACACTTGCAGAGGAGCCTTTGATCAATATTGTCGATGAGGTCCTTCAGCTTGGTGGATACAAGGCAAGAGTGGAGTTCAATCCGGAGATAATCATCGCCTCAGACCACTCTATCGCAAAGAGGGCAATAGAGGAGGTTGTCAAGAATGCAGTGATGTACAAGACAACAGATAGCTGCCCAATCATCAGATGCGAAAGAGCTGAGTCGAGCGTTGTTGTGAGAATATTGAACGATGGTCATCTTCCAGATCCTCTGCCGCTCTTCTTTGAACCATGGTCAAGAGGGGACGATTCAAGGACAAGCGGCGGCTCAGGGCTTGGGCTTTCAATTGTCTATCAGGCAATGGAGCTGCATGGTGGCTCTGTGGCGATATCAGAGGAGGATGGCATGGTCACTGTCACTCTCGAGTTTCCCGATATGCGTGACATGAAGTCAGACTTGTAGACTGAATAGGATATTTCCTGAGAGGAGCTCTCTTATCTCCACTTTTCCTGCATCCCATATCGCATAGCTTTGAGGATACCCACCCTTAGGTAGTGATATCGAACCAGGATTAAGAAGCAGAAGAGAGCCTTTTTTCTCTAAGCTTGGTATATGCGTATGACCTTGCATTATGGCATCAATGCCCTCTGGATGCTTGTCAAATGACCATATATGTCCATGTGTCATGAATATTCTCTTGTTGTCAGCAAATAGGGTGTTGCACTCTGACATGATTGGAAATGGCAGTACCATCTGGTCAACCTCAGCGTCGCAGTTGCCCCTGACGGCTATTATCATATCCTTGAGGTCTTCAAGAATCCTTATGACATTCTTTGGGCAGTAGCCCTCTGGAAGCTCGTTTCTAGGGCCATGATATAGAATGTCCCCTAGAAGCAAAAGAGCCTCTGGCTTTTCCTCTTTTACAATCTCCCTAAGTCTGGCTGCAGGTTGCTCTGCGCCATGGATGTCAGATGCGATCACTATTTTCATGGTTGTAGTATATTCCAGCCAAGCTTGTTCTCCAAGATGGAAAAGGGTCTTGATGACACTTAAATAAACAGCAACTCCCTTAAATCTACAAACAACGTGTATAATAACCACACTTGCATATGGGATGATGTAGCTGTAGCAAACCTCAGGCATATGAGCTAAGCTCAAAAAACTGAATCTCCCCCAGATAGTCACAGCTGTGGCTATCTCTTTTTTTTGCCGCATGCCATGCCGATATTGAGAGGCTGCTTTGGGGCATTAGAAAGAAGGACCGCATCATCTTGCAGGCCATTAGAAGGCTATGTGATTTAGTGATAAGAGCTGGTTTTCTTCTCTTCAAGAAGATTGGAGAATGCTCTTATGTCCCCTTCTAGATCCGATTCCTCCTCTAGAAGTATCTTCTCCAGATTAGTGAGAAGAAGAGAGGAGAAGAGTGATACGTATAATCTCTCATTAGCCAATTTGCTTTTTGCTATTGCGCCTATTATGACCTCTGCTTGGCTGAATAGCATAAGAGACAGAGAGCGATACTCATCGTAGCTTCTTTCTTCTGTGAAGCGAAGCGAGAATATCATCTTGAGGTATGGAACAGTCTTTTCTGAGGTAAAGAGCTTCATCCATGGCCCTGTTGCTGAGAGCAGCACCTCCTCAGCACTCCCATCAAGAGACAGCTTGAAGCCATTATGCATCAAGGCAAGGTGCCCGCTTCTATGTATGTCCTCAATGAGTTCCTCCTTTGACTTGTAATAATGGTAAAGCGTTGCCTTTGTTATCCCTAGACTTGTCGCAAGGTGCGACATCGTCAGATTGTCTATTCCCTCATATGCGATTATATCGAGAGCTATCTCTCTGACATCTTCCTTTCCGTTTATCTTCATGCCTTAAGTATATCAACCGAACGGTCGGTTGAGAATAGTGATTTTTCCAATTTTGGCCATTTTTTGTGATAGGTCTTATTGAGTCTTGCTTCAAAGAGGTGTATAACCTTGTCAGATTAAAAAATATAAGGACAAATACATGTACGCATTAGTAGAAATCCTCGGCAAGCAGTACAAGGCAGAAGTAGGCGCTGTGCTTCTTGTTGATAGGCTTCCATTAGAAGCTGGTGCTTCTTATGAGATTGACAAGGTTCTCGCTGTTGTAGATGGTGATAACGCTAAGTTCGGCACTCCATATGTTGAAGGCGCAAAGATCACAGCTACAGTCGAAGAAGAAGTTAAGGGTGACAAGGTTAAGGTTTTCAAGTTCCACAGAAGAAAGGGTTACAGAAGAACTCAGGGACACAGAGAAAAGTATACTAAGATCACCATCAACGAAATCAACGCTTAATAGGAGGGTAAGAGAATGGCACATAAGAAAGGTGGCGGTTCATCCCGTAACGGACGCGATTCTAACGCTCAGAGATTAGGCGTTAAGAGATTCGGTGGTCAGCTTGTTAAGGCTGGTGAGGTTATCGTACGCCAGCATGGCACAAAGATTCATCCTGGTGCAAACTGTGGCTGTGGCAACGACTACACACTCTTTGCTAAGGTAGCAGGCACTGTAGAGTTCATGGAAAGAAAGAACAGAAAGTACTGCAACATCATTGAGGTTTCTGAGAACTGATGTTCGGCTTTTCAGACGAGACATACATTGACGTGGCATCTGGGGACGGAGGCGCAGGTTGTGTCTCCTTCCGCAGAGAGAAATATGTCCCTAAAGGGGGCCCAGACGGTGGCGATGGCGGCCGTGGTGGCGATGTTGTCTTTGTCGTGAAGGAGAATCTGCGCACGCTTGGGCACCTCAAGCTTGTCAGGCACTATCGCGCAGAGAATGGACGAAATGGTCAAGGAGCACGCTGCTTTGGAAGGAACGGGAACGATATAGAGATTCCTGTTCCTCCAGGCACAGTGATCAAGAATGCCGAGACTGGTGAAATCATAAAGGATCTCACCGGGCTTGACAGATTTGTATTTCTCAAGGGCGGTAAAGGAGGTCTTGGCAATTGGCACTTCAGAACCTCCGTTCGCCAAAGCCCTAGATTCGCGCAGCCTGGTGAGCCAGGTATTGCCATGAGAGTTGGCGTTGAGCTTCTCGTTATCGCGGATATAGGATTCGTAGGCTTCCCAAATGCAGGAAAGTCCTCTCTCTTGAATCTTCTCACAAATGCTAGAAGCAAGGTCGCAGGATATCCTTTCACAACTAAGATCCCACAGCTTGGAGTCATGAGATATGATGATCAGGATATAGTCCTTGCGGACATCCCTGGCATCCTAGAGGGCGCTTCTGAAGGGCTTGGCATGGGCTTTAAGTTCCTAAGGCACATATCAAGGACCAAGGGTCTTGCATATCTGGTGGACTTAAGCGATGACAACTATCTTGAGGCCTTTGATATTCTCAAAGAGGAGCTCAGGAAATATTCTGAGGAGCTTGCATCAAAGCCTTACGTTGTCATTGGGACAAAGATTGATGAGCTTGATTGCGATAAGCGTCTTGAGGAGCTTAAAGAGAAATACCCAGATGAGGAGATTTATCCTCTCTCCATCTATATCGATGAGCTATTGATCCCAGTCAAGCAAGCATTCAGAAAGCTTGTGGGAGATGGTGCGATCAAGAAGGTGGATGATGCTGGAGGCTTTACATCAAGGATGGATAGTGATGCCTTCTATAGAGATGAAGAATAAGCATGCTCTCATAGGAGGAAGCTTTGACCCTGTTCATCTAGGGCATTTGAGGCTTTTTCATTCAGCATGGGAGCATATGAAGATAAAGGAGCTGGTGGTCATTCCAGCTCTTCTTTCCAATTTCAAGCAAGATAGAAAGCCCGCATCCTTTCAAGATAGGTCTAGGATGCTTTCGTTGGCATTTGAGGATTACAAGGATATATATCCCAAATCAGATCTGAAGCTGACACTCTCCCTTGTTGAAGGCGATAGAGGTGGCGTAAGCTACACCTCAGATACCATCCGAGCGCTCTATGACAACTATCAAGAGGAAGGAAAAGTCAACTTCATAATAGGCGATGACCTTGTATCCTCTTTGGATAAATGGCATGATTTTGAATATCTGAAAGACCATGTGAGGTTCTTCTGCTTCCGCCGTGAGCTTGGGGGGAGAAGGAGAATCGATGCTGAGATACACTATATCGATAGTGACATCTTCAAGGCATCGTCAACAGATGTTCGAGGCGGAGATGAAAGCATTCTCCCAAGGCGCGTCAAGGAGTACATAGATGAGCATCACCTATACAGAGCTTTATGATCTTGTTGGGAAGAAGATAAAGCCCTCACGCTTTCAGCACTCGATTGATGTGGCTTCTGTATGCATCGATCTTGCAAAGCGCTTCTCATTGGATGCTGATGCGGCATCTATTGTTGGTATTTATCATGATGCCTACCGCTATGTTGATTGCTCTCTTCTCTTTGATGAGATAGAAGAAGCAGGGTGGGAGATAATGCCTGAGGAGAGGGAGAGCCCAATGCTGCTTCATGGCGCTGTTGCCGCGATGCATTTCGATCACGATGCTGGTTCTGTTCCGCTTTCATATAAGCTTGCTGTGAGGCATCACACGCTTGGCTCAGTGAAAATGGGAGCGCTTGGCGCTATCCTTTATATCGCTGATTACATTGAGCCAGGAAGGAAGCATCTCTCAGATGAGGATAGAGCTCTCATTCTCAGCGTGAGGTCCTTGGAGGATATGACAATGAGAATCATGGATATGCAAAGGCCATATTTCATCAAGGAAGGGATAAAGGAGGCTGGATCTAGTCTAGAGCTTTACGATTTTCTAAAAGAAGGCGGAAAGCTATGAGGAGATTGATTCTGGCAATATCGCTGCTTGTGCTTTTATCCTCATGCTCCTTCAAGCCAAGCATCATGGTTTTGACATCAGATGGCGGAAGTGAGATATACTACATCGAGAAGGATATGGGGCTCGTGGTCTCCTTCGGTGAGGATTTCCAAAGAGACCTTGCCACTCTAGGCAATATGGAGAGAGAGGAGATGCTTAAGGACATCTTCCCGTACGCAGATCTCTTTGTTTCCATAGGAGAGGATGAGTATGGCAAGCGGCAGGAGATTGTCTCGCTCTTGAATGATGCGACAGATGCGAATAACAATCTGGAGAGTTTCAATGAGAATAGAAAGGTGCTGAAGGACTCTAGGATGATAGCGGCCCTTGATGAGCTTTCTGATGGCTTTGATTCAATGGTATTAGAGGCTATGAGGAAGTCTTGCGAGGAATATAGGATATATCATGCTGACAGAATCCTTCATGGGGAATATGATTATGAGGAGGCCAAGCGCTTCCTTTATGACTGGATAGATGCGATCAAGAGGTGAGAATGAAAGAGGATATCAAAGAGAAGGTAGAGAGGATCAAGACATATCTTGAAGACCATAAGTGCATTGATGTTGCTGTTGTTGATATGGAGGAGTGCTCATGGACAGATGCATTCGTGATCGGCACAGTATCATCTGTAGGACACTTGAAGGGTGTTGTCCACCAGCTTTGGGGCGAGCTTATTGATCTTGGGCTGAATGTCAACAATAGGCATAAGACACCTGGTGATGATGGCTGGGAGCTCATTGACTGCGGGGATGTTGTGATACATCTCATGTCTTCAGAGCTCAGGGAGTTCTATAATCTCGAGAAGCTTTGGAGCGTCACTGAAAGCTCAAGATAAAGCTTATTGGAGAGGACAAATGAAGATGCGCCTCTCCATTTGCTATTAAGAGACAGTAAATAATTAGATAGCCTCCTTTCGGAGGCGATTATTTTATTCTGCCTTTTGACGATCCTAGTGGGTGGCCATTTAAAGAGATTTCAGCATCTCTGCAATGCTCTTGGCGTATTGCTTGACTGAGAGAGTGCTGGTGTTCACCAATAGGTCATAGTTCTTCCTGTCACCCCAGTCATTTCCAGTGTAGAAGTCATAGTACTTCTTCCTGTTCTTATCAATTGATTTGATCTTGTTGATGAGACCCTTTTCCGTGAGGTGCTCATCCTCAGGAGCCCTTTGCTTGCATCTTTCGATTTTGTGGGCCATGTCTGCATAGACAAAGATCCTAAATGGATTTTCATCCCTAAGGATATAGTCTGCGCACCTTCCTACGATCACGCAGTCTGATTTCTTTGCAAGATCCTTTATAGTCTCACTTTGCTCTTGATAGATGATATTCGTCTGCTCCTGGATTGGGCTCGACATTGGATGGAGCGACCTTCCTATATGTATAGGGAAGGAAGTATATGGTTTTTTCTCGATGATCTCTTTTATGTAGTTCTCTGAGAGAGAGGTCCTCTTTGCTATCTCCGTAAGGATCTCTGAGTCATAATATGCAATGCCAAGTTCCTCTGAGAGTCTTCTTCCCAACTCTCTTCCCCCAGAACCGAATTCACGTCCTATTGTTATGATCATAAGGATTCCTCCTAGAATTAATTCTATCAGCAGAAATGGGAGGATTAAAGAGAAAACTCCATCCTCCCAAGCCATCAAAGAAATGCCTTGAAGAAATCTATGGCTATAGACACATCCTTGACCCCAGCCGTCTCATATGGCGAGTGCATGGCAAGCTGTGCCATTCCGATATCGCAGGTTCTTATCGAGACCTTCTGAGATGACAGATTTCCCAAGGTGGAGCCACCACTTACATCAGAGTTGTTGTAGAAGTCCTGATGAGGTATTCCATTTCTATCCATAAGATCCTTAATGAAGGAGCCGGACTCTCCGTCTGTTGTGTATTTCTGGTTTGCGGCATACTTGATTACCACGCCCTTGTTCATATGGACCTTGTTTGTGATATCTGCCTTCTCAGGCCATGCAGGATGCACTGCGTGTGCATTGTCTGCGCTTACCATCCTTGATGAGGAGATAAGCATGAGCCTTTCCTCTTCATCAAGCCCCAATGAAGATGCGATTCTTGCTATTGTATTGCTTAAGAAGTCTGACAAGGCGCCTTGCTTGGTTCCAGAGCCGGTCTCTTCATTGTCAAAGAGGGCAATCATGGAAATATGGTTATTGCTCAATGGGTTCTCTGTGATCGCAACAAGTGAAGCATATGCGCACTCCAGGTCATCGATTCTCGCAGCTGAGAAATATGCCTTGTCTCTTCCCCAGATCATGCCATCAACGCTATTAGCAAGGTAGAGATCCATATCGAGGATGTCTGATTTATCAACAGAGAGCTTCTCTGCGACCTCATCGATTATTGAGAGGCTCTCATCACTGTAGATTGGAAGCATCTCCTTCTGCACTGATATCTTCCAGCCAGTGTTTGCCTCCCTGTTCTGATGTATTGCCAGATTTGGGATGAGCACTGTCGTATCGAGCTTGACAAGCCTTTCCTCAAGACCATTGACGCCTTTTACGAAGACTCTGCCAGCAATAGATAGAGGCCTATCAAGCCAAGGGGAGAGCAAAAGCCCGCCATATGTCTCAACATTGAGCCTGTTTGGCATATCGCCATTCTTGCTCTCTGGATTTCCCTTGATTCTGAAGCATGGGCTATCTGTATGTGCTGATATGATATGCAGCCTATCAAAACTCTCAGGTATTCTAAATGCAATCATGGCAGAGCTGTTTCTGGTCACAAAATAGCTCTTTCCCCTCTCTAGGGAGAAGCGGCTTCTTTCATCAAGTTCGACAAAGCCATTATCTGAAAGCATTTTCCTTGCTTTTTCCACGAAATGGAAATGAGTAGGGCACTCATTTAAGAAAGTGATGAGCTCTTCAGCTCTTTTGATGTGTTTTTCTTCCATGAGTAGAATTCTAATCCAACAGAGAGAATGCCGCAATAAGACTTATCTATTGCATGTGGCAAATCAGACACCTAAAATAGGGTAAAGGAGAAAGCATATGAAATTCAAAGTAGCTGTTGTTGAGACATACAAGGAAGTCATCGAGGTCGAGGCTGAGAATGAGCAGGATGCCATCAACGTGGCATGGAAAAGATACGAGGAAGAAGAGAACCTTGGTGGTGAGATAGACATCGTGGATGTGATGATGGAAATCGAGGAATGATTTCGCGAAAGCGAAAATCTTTCCGCGCTGGCACATCACATTCTGCGTCAAAGGAATAAGAAAGAAAGACGGCTCAGATGAGCCGCATATTCATTCATCCAAGTGACTTCACATATTCGTCCATCGCTTCTGCGACCTTCTTTGAGTAGGCGACAGCTTGCACGACAGTCTTAGCCCCGAGCACAACATCCCCTGCTGCGAATATTCCAGGTATTGTCGTCTCGCCCTTATCATCTGTCAAAAGCAGTCCAGCATTTGAGGCCTTAAGTCCTTCAGTTGTGTTGACTAGCTTTGATTTAGGTCCCTGTGATATTGCGATGATTGTTGAATCCGCAGGATATAGCTTAGGCTCTCCCTTGCAGCCAGTGATCTCTCCGTTCTCATCGAAGATGTTCTCATCAAACACCGGTCCATCGTCTGTGATTTCAAGAATGCGCTTGCCGTAAACGAATTCAGCGCCGTCCAGGCGAGCATACTCAGCTTCCTCATTGGATGCATCATAATGCAAGCTTCGCGCATATAGAGTCACTGTCTTAGTTCCCTTCCTTAGCAGCGTCCTCGCAACATCCATCGCGGTGTTGCCCATGCCGATGATCGCAATGTTGTCTCCAAGAGAGTAGGAGTCAGGATTTGCCAAAAAGTCGATTGCGAAGTGGACATTGCCTAAGCTCTCACCCTTTATTGAAAGCTTCTTTGGTCTCCAGACACCAGTTCCGATGAATATGGCTGAATAGCCATCCCTGAAGAGATCCTTGATCTCCAAAGCTCCTCCGATTGTTGTATTGGGGCGAACCCTTATGCCTGTTTCCTGGAGTTTGATCCTATATCTGTCAAGAATGGATTTCGGAAGACGGAATGCAGGGATTCCATATTGCATTATTCCCCCAATCTTGTCCTTAGCGTCAAAGATTGTGACCTGGTATCCTTTTTTCGCCATCTCAATGGCGATTGTGATTCCTGCTGGACCTGCGCCTATGCAAGCGATTCTCTTGCCATTCCATTCTGGCACTGGGATCTTTATTTGGTCCAGGCAGGTGTCAGAGATATAGTTCTCAATGGATGAGATATGGATGGCCTGTCCCTTCTTTCCCTGCACGCAATGACCTTCGCACTGCATTTCATGGTTGCAGACGATAGAGCAGACCACGGAGAGTGGATTGTTCTCGAAGAGCATGTTTCCAGCTTCTCGCAGCTTGCCTTCCTTCAAAAGGTGGATCATCTGTGGTATGGGTGTGTGGATAGGGCATCCCATTTGGCAAAGTGGCTTTTTGCATTCAAAGCATCTATTTGCTTCTGCTATTACATGTACGATCATCTTCAATCCCTCCACTATGATTCTATCACTTTCGTTATCTTTGTGATAAGCAGATTAAGAGGAAATTGCGACATCCCTAAAGGGAGAGAATGTAGCATCTGGAGATGTAATCTTTCTTCGCCTGGAATGTATACCATTTGCCTCCGATTGAAAAAAAGAGGATGCTTTTGTACAGTAGAGTACTATGGAAAGAAAAGGCAAGCTTGCTTTATTTGATATGGACCAGACTCTCGTTGAGTCCGATTTCGCATGGGCGGAAGCCTTCATGGAATATGCCGATCATAAGGGTTTTGAGAGACCTGAGGAGTTCAGAGACCAGTTCTACGAGAAGGACTTCGAGCACCTTTTGGAAAGAATAATCGAAAGGCATCCAGAGGAGAGCAGATACACAATATTCGAGAGAGTCGCGGATCTTGCAATGGTAAGCTATAGAGAGCGCGTCGAGCTTAGAAGCGGGGCAGCGGAGATTGTGGAGACGATGAGAAGAGCTGGGTATATAGCAGCTGTCCTCACAGCAAACAACCCAAGGCTTTCAGAGGTTGCGAGGGAGAGATTCCAGGAAATTCTTGGGATAGACCATTGGTATTGCGCACAGGCACTTGGCATGTCCAAAGCAGATAGCGCAATATATGATTTCCTATCTGACCTTCATGGCATAGATAAGAGCTCCTTTGTTCTCTTTGATGATGCTAGCTATGCTGTTGAGACTGCATATGAGGCAGGTATAAAGGTCATCAAAATCTACAATCCTCGTGATTGCAGGAAAAAAGAAGGCTTTCCTTATCCTGTTCTTGAAAGCCTTCATGAATTTGATTTGTCAATGATTGAGTAGCCGCTTAGACAGAAAGCAGCATGTCACCATCCTTGATCCAGCCTTTCTTTCTCATGAACTCTGAGATGATGATTGTGATTGCAGCTGGAAGAATGAAGTGCATGAGGATGATGACCGGTATTGCCTTTGCTCCCATGACAGCTACAGCATTGAACTGACCAACCAGTCCACTTGTTCCCATTCCTGCGCCAGAGGCGTTGTTTGTCATCTTGAAGATGCAGGTTGAGACTGGTCCGAGTATTGCTGATGCAAGAGTTGGTGGAATCCATATCTTCCAATTCTTCCAGATGTTTGGAATCTGGAGCATTGATGTTCCGAGTCCTTGGCTAATGAGACCTCCGATCCTGTTTTCCTTGTATGATGATACTGCAAATCCAATCATCTGGCAGCAGCAGCCTACGCATGCAGCGCCTGCAGCGAGGCCATCCAGGCCTAGTGAGATGCATATTGCAGCTGAGGATATAGGAAGGGTCAGGACCATTCCCACAACAGTGGAAACCAATATGCCCATAGGCAGTGGATACATTGTTGTGAGCTTATTGATGAATGCTCCCAGCGCATTCATGAGAGAGGCAACGACTGGAGATAGGAATATGCCGGTCAAGCCACCGACGATAATCGTTGAAAGAGGAACGAGCAGGATATCGACCTTTGTCTTTCCGCTTATCCATTTCCCTGAATAAGCGCCAATGAGAGCTGCGATTGTTGCACCTAATGGCTCTCCTAGCGAAAGCGCTCCTGTCGCAAGGTTTATTGTGCCGGCTCCCACAGCACCAGCTGCCGCTGCTGAGAAGATTGCCAATGGTGGGGCCTTTACAGCATACGCAACACCAGCTCCGATTGCGGGACCTGTCATGTACTGTGCAATCTGTCCAATATTCACCAAAAGGTCGATATGGGCATAGGTGCCGATCTGCTTGATTATCAGGCCAATTATGAGGGATGCGAAGAGTCCCTGGGCCATGCCGTTGAGAATGCGGACGATTTCGTCCTTGATATGAGAAAGCTTCTTCTCCATGACAGCCTCTCCTCCTGAAGGAATTTAGATGGCATAGAGAGCAATCTAGGATTGCAGACTATCTAATGGCGTAAAACACACGGTCAATATTGTATCAAATTTTCCCTTTGATAGGAAGGATGGCTAAGTTTAAGCAAGTCTACTGGGAATATATTGCCTTGAAAGGGTCATGAAAACCTTATTTTTTTCCAGAATATAGATATACTAATGGCATGAATTATGGCGTAATCAGAAAATACAAAAAGAATGAGATAATCTTCAGAGAGGGAGAGATGGCGTCTTGCATCTTTGAGCTTCGCTGGGGATCTGTCGGATTATTCACAGATTATGGCACAGAGAATGAGAGACTGGTTACGTCAATCGAGGGGGAAGGCTGTATCGGAGCCTTTGCGGTATTCGATAAAGCAGGATACAAGGCAACAGCAGTGTCGCTTGAGAGAGGAACTCAGCTTGAGCTTATATCAAGCGAGGATTTTTATGACTTCTTCTCATCTCGTCCTGCTAAGCTTCTTTCAATCACGCAAAGCCTTTGCCATCTTCATAGGAAGGTGGTTCTAAGCTACTCAAAGGCTTGCAAGAGGATTGTAGAGCTCGAAAAGGCAATGGAAGAAAAAGAGTCTGAGGGTGGAGATGGAAAACAGAGCATATAAAAAGGGCGAGGTAGTCTATAAAGAGGGAGACCTTCAACTCTGCTTGTACAAAGTGCTAAGCGGCAGAATCGGCATCTATACCAAGTATGATTCACCTGAGGAGGTGGTGATCACCAAAATTGACTCAGGCAAGATATTCGGAGAGATGGAGATGCTTGAGACAGTCCCAAGGATAACGACAGCTGTATCCTTGGATGATGATACTGTGCTCAGCATAATAAACTATGATGAGTTCGGAGAGCTTTTCAGAAACAACCCCGATGTCATAATCGGCGTTATGAATGCGCTTTCAAAGAGAACAACTCATCTCTTGAATGAATATAGGGAAGCATGTCTTGTCATCAAAGAGCTAGAGAAGGAGAGACGCATTGATGACAATCATGTGAAGTCTGGCATAAGAAAGTATATCAGCGAGTACATGAGAATCCAGAATCTCTCAAGTCTCTTTGAAGCGGAAACCACTCCGCTTTTCTGATCCCTAATTAAGAAATAGAGCTGACAATCTGCTAATGGCTGCATAGTCAGTATTATATGATGTCTATAGACCAAGCTATGGCGTGATGAAAACAGGAAGCATAGAACAGAAGGAATCCCAGGATGCTTGATTGAATCCGTTCTGGAGCTTGTCAATTGAATAAGCGCTTTTGCATGGCTTGGCGCACCATCCTTTGATGTTCACTAGCATCCCAATAGCTCTGGTTGAGCATTGCTGCCTTATGCAATTCAATGGTGAATAATCAACTTCTTCATCTTGGTTAAATATTGCGAAAAGCAATCGAAGAACATAACGTTTGCAAACGAATATGGTTGTAGGTAGAATAATACCATTAAAATGGTAATATATTTCAAGCTGGTAAGAACTACTGATGATAGATTATCGTAATAGGAGAATATGCTCTGTGAAATCCAATAGCAAAATCAAACCAATCATTGCGCTCATGCTTTCAATCTTTGTTATGGCCATAGTCTCTTGTGCACATGGCGCGAAACAGGAGGAGATTGTTCCTAGCCAACCTGAAACAGCGGATCTTGTCAGTGAGCTTGGCCTGAATGATGAATCAAAGCTCGCCTCTGATAGCACAGTGAGGATAAACTCCGCAGTCTATGATCTTTTGGATTTTGAGGACAGTGGGGAATATGAGAACGCAGTGCGTGGCCTTATTGATGCTCCCGAGACCCTGGAGCTAAGGAATGCTGATGGTGTTGTGGTTTGGAGTCAGGCTGCATATGGCTTTCTTGATGACTATGGCAAAGCTCCGGATACAGTCAATCCCAGCTTATGGGAGAATACCCGAAACAACCATGCATATGGGCTCTTTGAGGTATGCGATGGCATTTACCAGGTGCGTGGCTATGACATGGCCAACCTAACATTGATCGAGGGTGATACTGGATGGATTGTATTTGATCCGCTTATGAGCATTGAATGCACCCAGGCAGCTTTGGAGCTCGTGAATAAGAATCTTGGAGAGCGTCCTATCAAGGCGGTAATCATATCGCATTGCCATGTGGATCACTATGGCGGCATAAAGGGGCTTATCACAGAAGAGCAGGTTGCGGATAGATCGCTTTCCATAGAAGAGCAGATTAAAAGCGATGGAATACCAATCATTGTCCCAGAAGGCTTCACAGAGCATGCTGTCGCAGAGAATGTATATGCAGGCAAAGCAATGAGCCGACGCGCAAACTATCAATATGGCGTCTTGCTGGAACCAGGTGTGACCGGAAGATTGGCTATGGGTATCGGGATGGGGCAATCCACCGGAACAGTCAGCTTCATCGCACCTACTTATGAGGTGGCAAAGACTGGGGAGACCATGGTTATTGATGGTGTGGAGCTGGAGTTCCAGCTTACCCCTGGCACGGAAGCTCCTGCAGAGATGAATACCTGGCTTAATCAGTATAAAGCGCTCTGGATGGCTGAAAATTGCACAGGCACAATGCACAATCTCTATACACTTCGAGGCGCTCAAGTCAGAGACGGCGCTGCATGGGCAAAATACATCACAGAGGCAGTGTCACGCTATGGCGAGGAAGTGGAGGTTGTATTCCAGTCGCACAATTGGCCACATTGGGGAAATGAAAATGTAAATGAATACCTTATCAATACTGCCGCAGTCTATAAGTTCATAAATGACCAGACATTGGCTTATATCAATTTGGGTTACACCTCCAATGAGATCTCTGATATGATTAAGCTGCCTGATGCACTTGCCCAGAACTGGTATACCCGCCAATATTACGGCACTCTCTCACATAATTCGAAGGCTGTATACCAGAAATACATGGGATGGTATGATGCGAATCCTGTGAACCTCAATCCTCTCACTCCCTCCGAGAGTTCGATAAAGTGGGTTGAATACATGGGCGATGTGGATGAAGTGCTTCGCAGGGCAAAAGCCGATTTTGATGCGGGCGAATACCAATGGGTCGCAGAGGTAACGAACACCATTGTTTTCGCAGATCCTGAAAACGAAGCTGCGCGATTCCTTTGTGCCGATGCATTGGAGCAGCTTGGGTACCAGTCGGAATCTGGTCCTTGGCGCAATGCGTATTTGACTGCCGCTAAGGAGCTAAGACATGGGAATTCCTCTGAAAATGCGATTCAGGCTGTAACAACTGGAGATGTCCAGAAGCAGATGACAGCTGCCATGCTCTTTGATTACATGGGCATTCTCCTTGACAAGCAGGCTTTAGAAGACCAGTGCTTTGCAATTGCCTTCTCACTCAATAACCCTGATGGACAGTATACACTACAGGTCAGGAATGGTGTTCTTCTTGTATATGAGGGTGCATTGCTTGAAGATGCAGATGTCTATGTCACTTGTCCCAAGAATGCACTTCTATTATTGCTTCAGGGCAATGTGGAAGCGTTTGGACAGGCATCAAGAATTGAGGGCAACGCAGAATTGCTGAAGCTCTTTTCAGATAATCTGAATCAGTTCAGGCCAGCAGAGTTCATTGGATTCAATATTGTGGAGCCGTAGATAATCTTTTGAAAAGAATCTGGATTAGATTGGACAGTCTAATCCAGGAAAATGACGGTTGCAGCAAAAGGACTCAGAAAGGCTTGTTGAGTGTTTTCCTTGGCGGCACCATGAGATTTTTATATTGAGAGCATCGAAGAGCAACTGTGATAGCAATGGGATGAATCAAAGATCATTTTCGCCCATTGCGAGCAAAGATGGGTGGCTTCCTACACCATCATCAAGTATTGTTGATGGTACTCCCAATCAGCTCTGAACTACGCAATTCAACATGCGGTAATACTCTTTCTGTGGAAAAGCGTGAAGGCCCCTCCGATATCTATATCCTATCAAGCCCCTTCTCGACTAGGTATCTGC
>JAZURW010000107.1:0-1819 GCA_045606405.1 Candidatus Ornithospirochaeta sp.
GGGCGGCGAACCATCCCGCTCTCCGAAAAGATGCAGGAACTGCTCGCCACCCAGCGGATCATTCAGTTGGAGACTCGCTTGGCCCAGGGGCCCGCTTGGAATGCCAATGACCTTGTGTTCTGTTCTGACATTGGTACACCCTATGAAGGTCGTAATCTTTGCCGTGCCCTTCACCGCACTTTGGAAGCGGCAGGACTTGAACAAATGGGCGTCCATGCCCTCAGACACACGTTCGCAACCAGAGCGATTGAATCCGGCATGGACGTGCGCACGCTCTCTGAGATTCTTGGGCATACGAAGGTAGCCTTGACACTCCAACTTTATGCCCATTCCAGCATGGAAACCAAGCAAAAAGAGGTCGCAAAAATGGACGCTTTTCTTTGATTTTCCTGGGTTTGCGGGCATCAATTGCGGTATGAATTGCGGTACGTCGCGAAAGGGGGTACCCATTTTGCAGGATTTACAGCAAGTTTCTTGCATATTTCCTTCAATATACGAAAAAAACCAGTCATTTCTGACTGGTTACGTGGTGGAGCATACCGGATTCGAACCGGTGACCTCTACAATGCGAATCGACCTGGACGCCCTTTCAGGGCTTACCAGGCCGCAGTCACTTGAAATTTTCCTTCATTAAATGTCTCGAAAAATGACATCTCTCAAAATGGCTCACAAAAGAGAAATTTCGCTCATTTTTACTTCTCAATTGGGGTCAGATTTGGGGTCAGGAAAAAAGCTGTAAACGAAATTCGTGGGGCCTCTATTCAGCACTCTTATTCGTACCTCGCAGCGATGTCTGCGAGGGATTTTTTCATGCCTTCTTTGACACTCTCAGGGCCAATGATCCTGACAGCCTTGCCAAGTCCAAACACCCAACCATAAAATTGATTGCTCACTGCGACGGAGACGGTCACTCTGAAGTGTCTCTCATCCTCTTTCATGACCACGACATCCCGCCCAAATCTGTCCATGACAGCTCCCATCATACGGTTCTGGAACACCATGGTGACAGGCACAGTCTCTCCACCGAACATGCTGAATGTGTATTTTGTGTAGGCAGACATGTCCAGCTTGGCAAAGGCTTCAGCCCCTTCTCTTGCAAGAGAAGCAATTTCCACATCGGCAATCATTGTGACCATGGCTTCAGTGTTGTCCATGTGATCCACTCTGAAGTGCTTGAACTTGCCATCAGTGTAGGCCAAGAGGTAGTAGTTGTCATCAGTGTAGATCATGGCCCAGGGGCTGACCACATACCTTTCGCCCTTCTTCATGTAGTGCTTCTGCTTCTTCAGATCGAAGTCGAAATACTGGAAGCTGACCTGAGCATTGGCAGTGATGGCCCTATGAATGGCATCAACATTGCGGAACAGGGCTGTGCTGGAACTGATGCTCTTGACTCGATTGGCGATGATGACCTGGCGGTTCAACTCCTTCGCCTCATGCTTGCTGCACATGCCCTCCAGCTTTTTGATGAGGTCGCGGGTTTTCGCTTCAGACAGAAACTTGGATGACTGAATGGCATCAATCATCATCTTCAACTCAGAAATTTCAAAAGTGCGGCTGGCGACAGCATACTCTCGGTTTTGTCCCTGCGGCACAGTCACATCCAAGATGTCCTGCTCTCTGAAGGCACGAAGATCGTCATAGATGCTCTTTCTCTCTGCCTTGATCCCTCGCATGGACAAGAGTTCCAGAATGCGGGCCATGGTAATGCCATGAGTGGCATCTGTTTCTCTTTCCAGAATGTCCTTCAGAACAAACAGCTTCATCTTCTGACCTTCAGACTTTGCCATGGTACAACTCCTTACAACCATTTTGCTGT
>JAZURW010000108.1:0-3453 GCA_045606405.1 Candidatus Ornithospirochaeta sp.
AACCTGATGAAGGAACTCCAGAAGATGGACAAGATCATCAAGGCTAAGAACATCAAGAGTGAGAACTATAAGAAATTCCTTGTAATCGATGCGACCACCGGCCAGAATGGTCTGAGCCAGGCAATGCTCTTCCATCAGGCAGTATCATTAGATGGCGTAATTCTCACAAAGTATGACTCAGCTGCAAAGGGCGGGGCTCTTGTACAGATTGGCAGGATATTAGAGCTTCCTATCGTCTTTGTATGCGTCGGAGAGGGCTATGATGATATCAAGCCATTTGATAAAGAGGAGTATCTCAACTCATTAATGGGTCTGGATAAGTGACAATGAAGCTAAAGCTGCTCTTAATCCTTCTTCTCTCGTTACACCCATTGTTCTCAAGCACTTATTATGAGAGCAATGAGCTTATGCAGAGAAAGGGTGAGATAGAGGCTTTAAGCGGATACTCTTGGGAGCTTGAGACAAAAAGCGAGGAGGATATTCTCTATAAAGATGGGATTGTCCATTCATCAAAGAGGTATTATTCCGACGGCTATGAGATGTTGAGAGATGGCTATCGTGAGCGCGTAATTCTAAATTCCAGCGGCCTTATCGAGCGAAAGCTTGTAGAGTGGGAAGATAGGAGTGAGGAGTATAATTACTTCTATGATGATGGAGTCCTTTCCTCCTACAATCTCTCGATAAATGGCGAGATGGCTAGAATGGTTGAATACCTGACAGCGGAGAGCGGAGCTCTGGTTGCTTTTGAGAGCAATGGGATGCACTATCTCTCCACAGACTTCTTTGTATTCACATCTGATGGAGCGACAGTGAGAGTAGAGGATGGGAATACAGAGGAGAGCGTTGGTCTTGATTGCGATATTGAGGCTCTAAGCGATGGAGGCTATATAAAGAGAACGGCTGGATATGAAGCACGATACTCATCTCTTGGAAGGCTTATGTGGGAAAAGAGTGACGGTGTGGAGAATTCTTACCACTATAATGAGGATGGCACACTCTCTCTTAGAAGTACCAAAGATGGCAGTGAGACGGTGGATGAGTATTTCGAGAACGGCAGAGCATATCGCATTGTCACAAAAAAGGACAATGAAATATTAAGTGATAAAACCTACCTTGAAAGCGGGGAGATAGAGGAGATTAGATACCTAGAGGGAAAGCCTTCTTATAAGATCATCTATGATAGGGATGGGAAAAGAGTTAAGGAGGTAGTAAAGCTTTGAAGTGGTTCCTTGCTTTAAGATATGCTTTCTCTTCATCCTCTGGCCATAGATCGAGAGTTGTCAGAATAATGCTGACCTCTGCATTCTCTTTGACCGTTGTCGCGATTGTACTATCTGTTATGAGCTATCTTCAAGCCTCAAGATTTGATGCAATCAGGGATGTAAGATCCTTTGATGCAGTTGTCTCTGGATCCTTTGAAAATGAAATTGAGGCTCTTTTGCCAGGCTTGGATGCCTTTGTATATGCAGAGGGGGAGGCCTTGTCTGGAGATAGGGCTTTTCTTGTCCGATATATTTCCAGCGACTACGACGGCGGGATCAGATACCTTTTTGGTGATAGCTCCAGTCTTCTTATTCCATATTCTCTCTATCTAGAGGATGGTTTTCAGGAACAAAGCATAGTGATGTTGCGAGAAGCTTCAAGCGGCAGAGTCGTTCCAAGGACTGCAACGTATGGAGTAAGTGGTGTCTATTCAACGATGCTTGGCTTTGAATTCGATGATACGATGCTATTTCTGCCTCTTTCTGAGGCAGATGGCGCTGTTGAGTTCAAGACAGCTATCAAGGGGATATCAGATGAGGATGTGTCGCTCCTGGATGGAAATGGCTACGATGTAGTCACATGGAAGGAGAGTGAGAGCTCCTTGTATTCCGCATTCATGATAGAGAGCGTGATGATGTATGTGGTGCTTTCGCTGCTTTTCATCATCATAGGAGTGTCAACAAAGCAATCAGTCAGAATCTTCTACAAGGGCAAGAGAAAGGAGAGGTTCGAGCTCTTCATCCTCGGCCTGAGGACCAAGAGCGTGGAGAATATCTTCATGGCATCCTTCTTGATTGTCACTGTATTGGCTATCCTTCTTTCGTGCGTTTTGACCTTAATAGCATTGCCGCTATTTGAGATCGCTTCACCAAGCCTTTTGAGGGTAGAGGTTGAGCTCTCTTTCCCATTTTTGGGTTTTGCGTTCTTCTCGCTGATTTTGCTTCTATTCACCATATGCTTCTCTTTCTACGAAAGACATAAGGACAGATGTCTGGATTTATTGGAGGTTGTCCATGAGCGATGAGCTATTGAGATTGGAGAATATCAGGAAATCATTCCAAACTCCCGATAAAAAAGGGGAGCTTACGATACTGGATGGAGTTGATCTTTCTCTTGGCAGGGGTGAGGTCATCTCTATAGTCGGTCAGTCAGGCTCTGGAAAGTCCACTCTTTTATCTGTTTCCGCCCTTTTGACAGATATCTCATCTGGAAGGATTCTCTATGATGGCAAGGATGTCTCTCTTCTGTCTGAAAGAGAGCTCTCAGATATCAGGGCACGAAGAATGGGCTTCGTCTTTCAATCCTCTCTCCTTTTAGAGGACTTCTCTGCCTTGGAGAACATCGCGATGCCGCTGATGATCCAGGGAAAGAAGAGAAAAGATGCGCTTGAGGAGGCGAGGGCTTTTCTTTCCTTAGTGCTTTTGGATGATAGAGCTGACCATAGGCCCAAGGCCCTGTCTGGAGGCGAGAGGCAGAGAGTCGCGATTGCCCGTGCGCTTGTGACATCACCTGACATCATATTCGCAGATGAGCCCACAGGCTCCCTGGATGAGAAGAATGCGGAGATGGTTGAGCAGATGCTTCTTTCGACTGTCAAGGAAAAGGGCAAGGGCATGATCCTTGTGACTCATAATCCGGACTTCGCAGCAAAGGCTGATAAGGTTTATACCTTAAAGGGTGGCAATCTTGTTTAAAAGTGCTGAGAGTGCATATATCAGGAGAAAGCTGGGCGAGAGGATGGGATGGAGATATATCCTATCAACATTCACGCCTCTATTGATCGTATTCCTTATTGTCGCAATCCTCTCATTTTCAATAACCTTCATCATATCCTTCTCTGATGCGATTGACAGGATGATAGTGCTGTTAGGCTCTGGCTCCCTAAATAGCTATGAGGATATCCCATCCTCTCTCTTGCCCCCTGGCTCAAGAGTTGACTACGTCAAGACAGGGGAAGGCATTCTATATGGTGAGAATGGTGAGAGCCTTAGCTATTTAAAGGGCTTCGATTCAGGTTACTTCAGTGGGGAGCGGGGAGAGAAGCTGAAGCTAGAAGCAGATGAATCTGCAAAAGGGAATACGCTTTATATCTCGTCCTCTTTATCACGGTCAATGGGGCTTTCCATTGGCGATAGGCTCACATTGCTCCTATATGAGAATGAGAACAATAGGACAAGACCTGTGCTGATG
>JAZURW010000109.1:0-1988 GCA_045606405.1 Candidatus Ornithospirochaeta sp.
ATGGCTACGATCCGACTTGCGGAGGAGCCCAAATTGAAATTTGCCCTATCTGTCATGTGCATTGAGCCGCCAAGGCCTTTGCAAATGCCATGTCTTGAGCCAAGCATCTCAGAGAACATGCTAAAAAGAGATGTTCCCCTGCAGATGTTGTAGCCGTGGCATCTATGTGTCGGAACTATCCAATCCTTGTCATCAAGCCCCGCTATGAGCCCTGCATGACACGCTTCCTGCCCAATTGAAAGGTGTGTGGTCCCATAAAGCATGGAGCTTTGGAACAGCTCTTCCAACTTACGCTCAAACAACCTCGATTTGAGCATCATCCCAAATAAAGACAGATTATCCACAAAACCCCCTCAGCGATATCCAGTCCCTGAATCAGTTCTGACGCTTAATTGATATAAACGCCTTCAATCTCACCTACGAACATGTAGTGCCAATCCCCTTGAGGATAGTGTGTTAATGGAGATGGGTCAAGAATGCCATCCTTTGAGATCAAAGTCCTTGATAGCTTCTTGCACGTGAATACCAGATTCGCCTCATCAAAGGCAACGGTGCCGTCAAGAGACATGGCAGAGAGTCCTGCCTCCTTTGCCTTATCTATATCGCGCCCTGACTTCGTGCCGCAGATCCTAAGCGCCTCCTTATATTCATTAGGGAAGAAGGAAAGAGAGAAGGAATCGAACCTGTCCATGAACTCCAACGTGTACCTCGACTCTCTCACAAAGACGAAAACCGCAGGCTTTCCCCAAATATAGCCAAGCCCACCCCAGCCAGCTGTCATGGTGTTCCAATTGCCAAGCTCTCCAGCTGTCAGGAGAAAATCATCCTCACCGATGATTGTGAAAGGGTTGATCTCCAATTGCTTATAATCAATCTTCTCCATATCGACTCCTTATATCGCACACTCTAGCAATTTTCCTCTTGCTTTTCCATATTCTCAATCCTTATCCGACCTTTTTCGACTGTCACCAGATACGTCACCCTTCTTATCGGAACGCCCTCCCAAGGGCGAAGGTATGAGAATTCGATCCTAGTCTCACCGTCTCTAATTGGCGTCAAGGTATATCGATAAACAGATTCTGCCCCCAAACGGGAGCTTGTCTGGGGCAGGACTTCCTCTTCAAGGTTTACAATTCCCTCTTTTTCAATAGCATTTACCCAGATGAATCCTGTGGTTGGATTTCCTACCATTTCAATTTTGTTGCTATATGTTGCACAACCACTCAAAAGCAATAATATGAACGCTATAAGATATTTCCTCATATATATTAAAGATATCATAAACCCCTCTTTTCGCCGTAAATTTTGGTTTTGTGTTTTTCTTATGCCTAACTCATTATTTTTTATAGATATACTCTGATGAAGTGCGAAATTTGAAAAACGATTTGTATTGAGATTCACTTCATGATATAACTTTTCATATCCAATTACTGGATTTTGCATTCCCATGGATGAAAGGAGGTTAACCTTGGAGTCCAAGAGCGCTATCAAAATGGAGAACATCACAAAGAGATTTGGAGGTGTTGTCGCTAACAAAGGGATATCCCTTGAAATAAAGAAGGGTGAGATTCTTTCTCTTCTTGGAGAGAATGGAAGTGGAAAGACAACCCTTATGAATATGCTCTCTGGCATTTACCAGCCAGATGATGGCACAATCTACGTAAACGATAAGCCTGTCTCAATCCGCTCTCCTAAGGATGCATTTCAATATGGAATCGGAATGATCCATCAGCATTACAAGCTCGTAAACGTCTTCACAGCAGCCCAGAACATCATCTTGGGCCTTGATGATGAGAAAATCGATATAAAAAGCACAAACGAGCGTGTTCGCGACATCTGCGCCCGCTACGACTTTGAGGTTGACCCAGAGAAGAAAATCTACGACATGTCAGTATCACAAAAGCAGACTGTTGAGATTATCAAGGTGCTCTATAGAGGTGCAGACGTGCTGATCCTCGACGAGCCTACAGCGGTTCTCACTCCTCAGG
>JAZURW010000110.1:0-7986 GCA_045606405.1 Candidatus Ornithospirochaeta sp.
GACACATATAGTGGCTATTGTGGGTTATATTCGCATCTACAGCCTTGCATCGCCTTGCTCCAATGAACGCAAAAGCTAATTATAACGCTCTTTTTTTGTTTTTCCCCTTGCCTAAAATGACTTTGGAAAGCCACAATATTAGATAAGTGCAAGAGGGAGTGCTAGATGACTGACATAGGTTTCGATAGCAGTAAATATGTAGAGGAACAGACAAAATTCATCCTTGAGAGAGTTGAGAAAAGCGAAGGTCGCCTGTACATAGAATGCGGAGGCAAGCTCCTTCATGACCTCCATGCCTCCAGAGTGCTGCCTGGCTTTGATCCAAACAACAAAATGAAGGTTCTCAGGGCCTTGAAGGACCATCTTGATATCATCATATGCATCTATGCAGGAGATATCGAGAAGAGAAAGATGCGCTCGGATTTCGGGATATCATATGATGCTGATGTATTCAAGATGATTGAGGACTTCGAGAACTATGGCATCAAATGCGATAAAGTGGTCATCACCCGCTATGACAACCAAGCTAGCGCAGATATCTTCAAGGACAAGCTTGAAAGACGAGGAATCAAGGTCTACAAGCACAAGTCAACTCCAGGATATCCATCAAACATAGATTTGGTTGTATCTGATCAAGGATATGGCTCGAATGAATATATCCCTGTCTCTGCGCCTGTTGTCATCATAAACGCACCTGGCCCAGGATCTGGAAAGCTCGCAACCTGCCTTAACCAGATGTACCATGAGGCAAAAAGAGGTGAGAAGCCCAGCTATTCAAAGCTTGAGACCTTCCCTATATGGAACCTACCACTAGATCATCCTGTCAACATCGCTTATGAAGCTGCGACTGTCGATATCGGTGACTTCAACGCAATTGACCACTACCATCTGACAGCCTATGGAGAGATTGCTTCCAGCTACAACAGGGATATGGATGCCTTCCCTTTGCTTGCGAATATCCTTGAGAGGATAACTGGCTCTGATTCCATCTACAAATCACCAACAGACATGGGCGTGAACAGATGCGGCTTCGGAATCACAAATGACAACGCTGTCAGGGAAGCCTCCAAGCAGGAGATCATAAGAAGATTCTTCAAAACAAAGACTGACTACGTATCTGGGCTATGTTCAGAGGATACTGTTCAAAGAATGGCCTCTCTTATGGACAGGACAAAGCTAAAGCCAGAGGATCGCCCTGTGGTGCTCCCTGCAAGAGAGGCTTTGAAAAAAGCCATTGAGGAGAGAAAAGGCAAAGATGGCACAGTCTGCGCAGCGGCTATAGAGCTTCCAGATGGCCAAATTGTCACTGCCCACAATTCAGATATGCTCCATGCATCATCAGCTCTTTTGTTGAATGCGCTGAAGGTGATGGCCAAAATAGAGAAAGAGAAGGACCTGATCAACAAAAGCGTCATCAGGAACATCACAAGAGTCAAGAGAGACATCCTCTCCGGAAAGGGGATATCGCTCAACATGGATGAGATCATCATTGCCCTAGCAATGTCAGCGGCAAGCAATGAGGATGCTAAAAAGGCGTTGGAAGCTCTTCCTATGCTCAAGGGCAGCGAAGTGCATTTGACACATATACCATCAGCTGGAGACTCAACAGGCTTGAGAAAGCTCGGCCTGCAGTTCACCTCTGATCCATTTTACCCTGTGAGGAATATATGAAAGAAAGAGAAAAACTATCCTCTCGACTAGGATTCATTCTGCTCTCCGCAGGATGCGCAATCGGCTTGGGAAATGTCTGGCGTTTCCCTTATATCACTGGACAGTATGGCGGAGCAGCATTCGTGCTTGTCTACCTTGCATTCTTGGCAATTCTCGGAATCCCTGTCATGACAATGGAGTTCGCAATTGGAAGAGCTGGAAAGCAGAACCTTATCGGAAGCTATAGAAACCTTGAGCCAAAGGGCTCCAAGTGGCATATCTCAGGTGGCTTGGGTGTAATCGGCAACTACACACTCCTCATGTTCTACACTGCTATATCAGGATGGCTCTTGTACTACTTCATCTCATCCTTGACAGGCACATTCAACAGCTCTCTCGACATCCCAGCATACTTTGGAGCACTGCAGGGAAGCGCAGGAAAGCAGACTCTATTCATGGTCATCTCCCTTGCTATCACATCCTTCATCGTAGGGTTCGGTGTCCAGAAGGGTGTTGAGAAAATCACAAAGATCATGATGATCATCCTCTTCTGCTTGATGATTGCACTTGCAATCTACGCATGCACACTCGATGGAGCATCAGCAGGCCTCGAATTCTACCTCAAGCCAGACTTCTCAAAGCTGACAGAGAATGGTCTATTCAACTCCATCTTCGCAGCAATGGGTCAGTCATTCTTCACCCTCTCATTGGGCATTGGCTCAATGGCTATCTTCGGTTCCTACCTTTCTGACGAGAGAAGCCTCACAGGCGAGGTTGTCAGAATCGTTGGCCTCGACACAGCAATCGCGCTTCTCGCTGGCCTTATCATCTTCCCATCTTGCTTCGCTTACAATGTTGAGGCTGGAGCAGGTCCTGGACTCATCTTCCTCTCACTTCCTGAAGTATTCTCAAAGATGAACGGCGGCGTATTCTGGGGCACTATCTTCTTCCTCGCAATGTTCTTCGCAGCACTATCAACACTCGTTGCTGTATTTGAGAACATCGTTGCATATTGGATCGACATCAGAAACATGGAAAGAAAGAAGGCTGTACTACTCAATTTCGGTCTCATCGCAGTCCTTTCAATGCCTTGCATCCTTGGCGCAAATGTCCTTTCGTTCATACAGCCATTCGGTGCTGGCTCAAGCATTCTTGACCTTGAGGACTTCGTTGTTTCAAACCTTCTCCTTCCTCTTGGCTCTCTTGTCATGGTTCTTTTCTGCTCATGGAAGATCGGCTGGGGCTGGGACAACTTCATCGCTGAAGCTGATAAGGGAAAGGGAATGAAGTTCCCTAAGTGGCTTAAGCCATATTGCAAGTATGTTCTGCCTCTGATCATCATCTTCGTATTCGTAGCAGGACTCTGGCAGTTCTTTGCTTAAATTCCAGATTAAGGTATATTTGTTGTATGAACATTAAAGCTTTGGCTGGAAAAATAGGCCTTGATTACGAAAACACATTGGAGGATTTCTGCGGAGATGTGTCCGCACTAAGCGATAAGCTTAAAAAATTCCCAAAGGAGTGTGGCATCGCTTCACTTGAAGCTGCAATTGAACTAGATGACGCTCTCGCAATAAGAAAAGCCGCCCACGCGATCAGAAAAGCTTCTGAAAAAGTTGGTCTCACTTCGCTTACAAAAGCGGCATCTAGAGTTGAGGATGCAGAGGATGAAAAGCTCAACTGCGCCTGCCAAGCTCTTATAGAGAAGTACAATGAGATTCAAGAAGAACTCAGTAAATACACTTCCTAATTAATCAAAAAGGCTCTTGCATACCATTCTGCAGGAGCCTTTTCTTTCAGCAAACAACTCGGAGAGCTTATAAATAGCTTTCCAGAAAGCCCTCTGGATACTTAGATACAGCGCCCTTTGATGAGACGACCACACTCGCTAGCTCTGCACACTTTGATAAGGTCTCCTGAAGGCTGCATCCCTTGAGATAGAAGTGCAGGAAAGCCGCTGTGACGCTATCTCCGGCGCCAACGCTATCTACAAACTCCGCTCTTTTTGCTTTCTTTCTGCACTCGCTGTCCCTTGTGTATAGGACAATGCCCTCCTCTCCCTTGGTGATCATGACCATTTCTAGGCCCTTGAAGCTTGAAAGCAGGTGCTCATGCAAGACTGACTCATCAACTTCAAACAAGCGGGAGAGCAATGCCTGCTCCTTCTCGTTCATCTTAACGATTGTTGAAAGAGAGATGGACCTTTTTATGAGTGGAAGCGAATAGAATTCCTTTCTTATGTTCACATCGTAGAGAATATGCCTGGGCTTCAAGGCCATAAGCTTTTCAAGAGTCTTTCTATTTTCCTCGCATCTAAGGCTAAGCGTGCCAAACACCAGCGCATCGATGCCCTTCTCTCTTAAAGCATCTAAATCCCTCTCTGTCACCAATATTAGATCCCATGCAGCAGGAGAGTTGAACTCATAATCAGCATTCCCATCTCTTTCTGTGATCATGGCTACTCCTGTTGGATGCCCAACTCTCGATATGAATGCAGTGGATAGGCCATTTTCTGATATCTCAGCTATCGCCCTCTCTCCTCTCTCATCATCTGAGACAGCAGAGATGATGCAGCTCTCATCTCCTAGCCTGGATAAATGAATCGCGCAATTGAGAGGTGCGCCACCGAGCACCTCGTATGAGGGGAAAACATCATAAAGTATCTCACCAAAACATATTGCCTTCATATCTCAATTCTCCACTATATTGCCAATTAAGGGCAATGTTTTTATCATTTGGATGTGAACTTCAGACCATATGAAAAGAAAGACATGCCATTAATAGCAGGGTACTTAGAAAGGATAAGGACCGATTCCTACTTTTACTCTCCCCTCTACATTGAGATATGGAATGATGCCAAGCTTTTCCATATATGCGAAGGAACACATGGCTTATATCTCCATTCCAGAAAAGATAATGCATTCTTTCTTCCTTTCTCCTCAGATATGGATAATGCGATCAATGAACTTGCTGCCCTTGCTAGAGAGGATGGATTGGATTATGTGATCTGCCCCGCTTCTGAGGATATCATGCCAGCATCGCTAGACGCATCATTCATCGTTGAAAGACAAAGCTGCTATGATGAGTACCTATATGAAAGAGAACGCCTCGAGACACTCAAGGGCAAGGACCTTCAAAGCAAGAGAAACCACATCGCTAGATTCAAAAGAGAGGTCCAGAACCCCATAATAAGGAAAATTGAGAAAAGCGATTTCCCAGAACTTCTTTCCCTCGCAAGAGAGATCATCCAAAAGATGCCAGGCGAGATGCTTCAAAGCCTTGAAGATGAGTTCTCTGCTCTATCAAATGCGCTTGAGCTTTGGGATAATTTCAATCTGGATGGCTGCTTGATTGAGGCCGATGGCAGAATACTCGCATACACAATCGCGGAGAGAAGAAGAAATACAGCCATCATCCACTTTGAGAAGGCTAGACAGGAAATACAAGGCTCTTACCAGATGATAAATCAAGAGTATGTGAAATCACTTCCTCCAGAGGTGTCCATAATCAACAGGCAGGAGGATCTTGGTCTTGAGGGCCTCCGAAAAGCAAAGCTGAGCTATAAGCCGATGGGGTTTATAAGAAAATACAGAATCACTAAGCATGACAGTCTTATTATGTCTGATAATTCCCATTAAAATGCCCTAATTGGCTTTTTTTTGATAAAGTCACTTGCTTACTGCAATATTTTAATGCGAACATTACATTATGGCTGAATACAAGCTCGATAGAAAGGATAGGAATTTCATAAAAGGATTGAGAAGCCTTTTCCCAATGAATCCAGAAGGTCTATCCGCATCAGAGATAAATGAGATAAACAATACGCCAGTGAAGACGAAGCTGGCAAGAAGATATCTCGCAAAGAGCAGCGGCAGAATCAACGTATCGACATACGTGATCCCTGTCAGCGAGGGTGCTATCACTGCATATTACTACTCAAATCCTAAAATCAGCGAGATGACAGGGCTTGTTCCTTTAATGGTCTTCTTCCATGGAGGTGGTTGGATCTATGGAAACATGGACTTCTACTCCATATTCATGAAGCACCTGGCATCTGCCACAGAATCCGCAATCCTTCTTATCGATTACCGTCTGGCTCCTCGATTCAAGTTCCCAACAGCAGTTGAGGATTGCTATGATGCCTACATCTGGGCATATGAAGGCGCAAAATATTGGAAGGTGGACCCTGCAAGAGTATTCATCGCAGGAGATGGCATCGGAGCTACAATGGCAGCTGTTGTTTCCATGCTCATACGAGACAGGAAGGCCCCTCAGCCTGCTGGGCAAATCCTTCTTTACCCTCTCACTGACTGCAGATTGAGAACAAGTTCAATGGTTGAGCACAAGGAGAGTCCTACTCTCAATGAGAAGATGCTGTCTTATTACGTCAAGAGCTTTGAAAGAGAGCCTAAGGACATCCTGTCACCTATGTTCTCGCCTCTTCTTTCGCAGGACTTCACTAGGCTTCCTCCTGCCTTGATAATAGGGGCGGAGAATGATCCTTTAAGGGATGATGCGACCCTGTATGGAGAGGCTTTGAAAGCAGGCGACACAGAGGAGGCTGTATTCATCGCGCAAAACGCATTCAATGGCTTCATGCCTTTTAAAGATGCAAAGGGAAGACTCGAGGCAGAGGGCGCAATTTGGCAGTTCTTGAATGGAAGGAAGGCTTCACAGGTTTTGTTCTTCCCAAAGAAAACTGTGAAGAATGCAAAGTAATACCCCCCCCCTCTATAATAAAACTAGCAGAGAGAGCTTGAATCCTCATCATGGAATAATCAAGGGGGACACCAAATAATAAAAACTCAAACTCTCACTGCTAGTCTTGTCGATTGACATTCGAAATTACAATACAAAATACTCCCCTTTGTCAATACAATTCATGTAAACAGGGCAATAGATGATAAAGAACAAGGACAAAACCAACTATGTGATGTCAAGGATAAAAGGAAAGGACACCTCAATCGAGAAAGCTGTCAGAAGCGAGCTTTTCAAAAGAGGGATACGTTTCAGAGCGAACTCCAATTCCATTTACGGCCATCCCGATATTTCGCTGAAAAAGTACAAGATAGCGATTTTCTGCGATGGCGATTTCTGGCATGGCTATGATTGGGAGGAACAGTCGAAAAGAATAAAGTCAAACAGATCCTATTGGATACCCAAGATAGAAAGAAACATGGAAAAGGATATTGAAGTGAACCATGTCCTATCATACTTAGGGTATAAGGTGATAAGAGTATGGGAGCATGAGATAAGAAAGGATCTGATGGGAGTTTGCGACATGCTTGAAGATGAAATAGTCAGCGCAAAACAGGAAACGGAGATGAGAATACGCAAGGCACGCATCACGGACAAGGACCTTGTCTACACATTCTATGACAACGTGATTGACAGCATGGCTCAATCACCCTTCTCTCCTGGCTGGGAAAAGGGCATATACCCAACTCAGGAGGAGCTTTTGCAATCCATCCTGGAAAGATGCCTCTACATCATGACCTTAAAAGGGGAGATCATCGGCGCCTTTGTAATGGATAGCAAGCAAACAGAGGGCTACCAAGACGCACCATGGACTATCGCAGAGCCAGAAAAAGTCCTCATCCTCCATAAATTGGCAGTGAAACACGAGCTTCAGAACAGAGGTCTTGCCAAGCGTCTTGTTGACCATGCGATAAAAACAGCGCGCAAAATGAATAAAGCCGCGATCAGACTCGATGTCTACAAGCCAAACATCCCCGCTTCAAGGCTCTACCTATCAAAAGGGTTTAAGCATATCGCATCAAGAAAGCTCTTCTATGAAGACACAGGGATTGCTGATTTTGAGCTTTATGAGCTTTTGCTATAAAAAAGGAGGATGTGCTTAAAGGCAATGCTATCCTGCAGGCAAAAATGCATAGGTCTGCCATTTATTACCTGCTTTAGGGATGGCTTACCGGCCCTTCAGAGCCATACTCCGATAATAAAAAACCCCACACGGATAAAAGGAGGTAAACCGGTGGGGAACAAAAGGAGGTCGAAATAGGGCTGAAAGACAAATCCCTATTTCGATTACAAATATAAGAAAACTGTAAAAAACAGTAAATACCCTTCAATAATTTTCTTTCAAAATTACAAACAATCAACATAGAAGAAGGCTCTTCTCTTGCTGGAGAGCCTCTAAAGCCGCACTGGCCTTCATCTCATGGCAGTTCAAAAATAAAGGGACTGTCGCAAAATAGAAATGCGGCAGTCCTTCTTTTTGAAAACACTCAACGGCAAGGCTCCCGGGACAGCAAACCGGAGCCTTTTTCCTTTGTTTTGATGATGTGAAAAGGCAAGAGGACAGACTGGTCCCCGTGA
>JAZURW010000111.1:0-4368 GCA_045606405.1 Candidatus Ornithospirochaeta sp.
GAGGCATTCAATGGGAAATGGATTCACAGGGAACCTAATAGTAGGAGACAACTACTCCTACCAAGAGGCCACGAAACTTGCTTTCATCGGCAATTACCTGACATACACCATATCCATAACGCACTTTGATCAGCAGATAGGAAAGGAGACCTTTGCATACACCTCCTTTGGCGGCATGCATCAAAACAGAGTCGTCCATAGAATTGATGCAAATATACTCAATAAGCTAAGAGTCGCCTTGAACCTTGCGACAATGTACCAAGCTGAGTCGGCCTTCGATCCAAGATTCCTCACGCCCTTCATCATCTCCCACAACTACTACAACTATAGTGAGAAGGAGAACATTGAGAACACAGCCAACTCCATAAGAAGGGATGAGAGCAATAATCTTTTAGGCATAGAGCTCGAGGCAGCTCCAATCGACTCGCTTTCAATCACGCTTCAGGCAGCGCTCGATCAATACCAGCTCAAAAATGAGAGGCAGGACACCCTTCCTATGGCTGCTGGACTTTTGATGAATATCTCCTATGCCATCCCACTTGAAAGCTCCATACTCACACTCTGGGCAGAGGGAGTCTACACAACCCCATATCTCTACCTCAACTTCAAGAGGGATGAAAATGGCGTCAACTACAACTATGACTTCATACTTGGATACAATAGGCGCGATGATTGGCAAAGACAGCTTCCAGATATCTCCTACTCAGGCTACCCATCTGGACCTGACTCAATTGTCGGTGCCTTCGGAATCGATTATGTTGATTACAAGAACGAGCTGGATATCTCCTTGCTCCTTTCAGTGCTAGCACACGGTGAGAATGGGATAAACACCACATCATTCGAAAACTCAATAGGCAAGAAAACGCCGACAGGAGTGGCGGAGCTGAAGATCCAAGCCATATTGAAGGGCTCATGGCAGATAACTGAGGGGCTTACTCTCTTTGGAAGCATAGGAGCAACCTCAATCAAGAACAAGGACAATATCATAGGAGAGAGCCTTTTCAAGGCACAGGGCCACATCGGTCTTAGCTGGAAGCTTTTCTATGATGTTTTGCAATAAACCAGGGGGCAATCTTGAGGATACTCATCACAACAGAGTTCTATCTTCCCTTTGAATGTGGTGTCACAACTGCCATAGTCAATCTCAAGAAAGGTCTTGAGGAGCTTGGCCATGAGGTGAAGGTGCTCACAATATCCAAGGAAGCTGAAAGCAGGGAATTTGATGGAGTCTATTACATAGCAAGCAAAGGCAGGCAGCTTTACCAAGACTCATACGTGTCCATCAACACAGGCGATAAGCTAGTTGATGAGGCCATCAAATGGAGACCCGCGATCATAAATGCGCACTCTGAGTTCTTCTCGCTCCTGTTCGCTAAGAAAATCGCAAGAAAGCTCAATATCCCTATCGTCCAAACCTGCCACACAGACTTTGAGTCCTATGGCGTCCATTTCATGAAAAACAAAAGGCTTTGGAGATTCCTAGTCAAGACCTTTGTACCGCTTCTTATAAGGAAGTCAAGCCAGATCACATGTCCATCCGGAAAGCTTAAAACGATGCTTGAAGGCTATGGAGTCAAAAAGAGAATAGAGATTGTGCCTTCTGCCCTTGAGCTATCGACATTCAAGCAGGAATTGGCGAAGGCAGAAAGGGATGCCCTACTCTCATCCTTTGGCTTCAAGCCTGATGACATTGTCCTGCTATCAGCATGCAGGCTGAGCAAGGAAAAGCAAGTAGACCAAAGCATACGCCGCTTCAAGCTACTCAAGGAAAGCTTCAAGAACATCAGGCTTCTAATCGTTGGAGGTGGGGATGAGGAAGAGACATTGAGAGAGCTTACCAAAGAAGATAGCACCATACATCTTACTGGAAGAGTGGCTGGAAAGGATATCTGGAAATATTACAAGTGCGCAGACATCTTCATAAGCTCCTCAGAAAGCGAAACGCTTGGGCTGACCAACATAGAAGCTCTTGCATCCTCGCTCCCAATCATATGCAAAAGAGATGAGGCACTCTTTGGTTATTTGGAGGAAGGCATGAATGGGTTCACTTTCCAAACAGATGAGGATTTCATAGCTTGCTGTGCTGATCTTCTATCAGACAGGAACCTTCTTCTTTCCATGAAGGAGAATGCTGAAAAAAGCACAAGGCTCTTCTCAATTGCGATATATGCGAAAAAGATGCTCGATATCTATGATAGAGCACTATTAGAGGGTCAGACAAAGAGATTGAAGTACACACCCATTGAATAATCAAGACCACGCGCAACGATATCGTTGTCTGTGTAAATGTACTTGATTTCGGCAAAGAAATTGAAATACTTCATCACATAGAGGTTCGCACCGACACCAACGCCTCCGAAGAACTCAAATGCTCCTCCATCAGTGTCCACTGAGTTAAGGATGCCTCCAGAGTTTATGGAGTTCTGAAGATACGCATATACCTGTGGGTAAGTGCCCTCAATAAGGATTTCAGGACCATTGAAGATGATCTTCGATTGCAAAGCTGTGTGGAAATTCCTCGACACGATGTAATTGCCCATGAAGCTCCTATCAAGCATATAGCGAGGAATCGAGGAGCCGAAGAGGACCTCAGAGAGCAACGTGTTTTGCATCTGGATTGAATACCTTGCCCTGCCAGATTTCGTCCTGGCATCTAAAAACCTTATATTCCATGCACCGTTAAGGCTCACCTTCACCGCATCTGTATAAACTTCATCGATGAACCAGAGATCATTCAAAAACCAATGTGGAGCCAAGTCCACCCCAAGAGAGATGCCATAGCTATTGCTCCCGTAAGAAGACGACCAGGAGCCTTGGTAATCGAGGCCAAAATAAAGCGATGCAGCCATGAAATACTTATCTCCTGATAGTTCAGGAGCGCCCTTAAAAAATACATCTCCCCCTTCTGGGAAGAGTCCGACCTCAGGTGCGAAGATGCCTCCATAGGCTTCCTGTCGTATATCCTTGAGCGTTGCAAAGGCCTGCTCCCATCTCATACGCCCAGAGGTCTTCAAGGAAAGCATCTTCTCTCCTGTCCTAGGATTCTTCATAAGCTCCTGCTCAAAGAAAATCTCACCATCAGAGAACACGACAGAATAGCCATATCCCGTTGAGTCAAGGATGCTTCCGGTCATTGGGTCCTGTCTCAGAGTCCTTTCCATCAGGCCAGCCTTCATTGTAGCGTAGATCCTCGTCTGCATATTCGGAAGGATCTCCACGCCAGTCACCCCAAAGTCGCCCCAAAGGGAAAGAGGGAAGGCACCGAAGGCGAAATCGGAAAGATATGATGCATTGATTATCGATTGATGGAACACCTCCTCTGCCAAGAGAGGGAAGAATGAGGATAGTATAGCCATCATGATAAGCAGGAATTTCTTCAACATGTCTCCATCTAGGTGATAAACCCTTTTCTATTCACAAAAGTTACAAAACATTGTAGATTTTAACAAGCCTTTAATTAGGAGCGTAAGATGAACAAGGTACCGGAAAACCCTTCAAAAAACCGGATTGATAGCTTCAATTCACTGACTGTCATATCTGGATTATTGATCACACTCTATCTCACAGCGAATCTGATGGCTGTGAAAATCATCCAGGTTGGTTCTGTGTCAATCTTCGATGCAGGGACAATAACCTTTCCGCTGACATATATGCTGGGCGATGTGCTCTCTGAGATATGGGGATACAAGACAACAAGGAAGGTCATCATCCTGACTTTCATATCTAACATCATCCTGATTGCCTTCACAAATCTTGCAATGCTTTTGCCCTACCCTGAGGAGATGGAAGCGATCAACAATAGCTACAACATGATCTTCGGCTATGTCCCAAGAATCGTATTGGCATCGCTTATCTCCTTCTTAGCAGGAGAGCTTGCAAACTCCAAGATCCTCGTGAAGCTCAGAGATAGATCCCAGGACGGAAGAAGACTATGGGTAAGAACAATCACTTCCTCAATCGTTGGACATCTTCTGGACACAGTCCTGTTTGTCTCCATAGCCTTCATAGGCACTGTCCCTGCTGGGGATATATGGTCAATGATCTACATCCAGTACCTTCTAAAACTAGCGATAGAGGTCATATTGGGAACTCCATTGGCCTATCTTATGGTGAAGTGCATCAAAAGAGCCTAAGGCTATGCTAAAGCATCGATGCTGCTCCTCCTAAGCATACCGAAGCCTCTCTGAATCACCAAAATATCATTGGGAATTGAGATGGAGATGCATGCCATTGGCAAAGAGCATAAACTCAACAGCACAATCCAAATGAGGCGCTTTAAGTTTACAAACGCCTTAAAAGCAATTGATATAATCTATAAAGAAACTAACCTAGTAAATAACTTGCCAATATTAAGTTGCCATGATATCC
>JAZURW010000112.1:0-2495 GCA_045606405.1 Candidatus Ornithospirochaeta sp.
AATCATGTACATACTTGTAGGGATTTGCCTGAACCTTGGACAGGGCTTCAACCTTCTTCATCTGATCCAGCATCGCCTTGGCATCAGCTTCATCTGCAAAGCTGGCAGCGATGTATTCCCGCATGTGCTTGTAGGTCAGGTTCTTGTACTTGCTTGCGGTCTTCTTCTCAACTTCAGCCTTCTGGAACTGGAAACCAGGGAGATCATGGCGAAGCTGGAGCATTTCATAGTATTCCTTGGTTCCCAGGGTGCTGACCTTGCGAAGGAAGGATGCAGACAGGGTAACAGTGCAGTTCTCAAAGCTAATTTCGTAGTTCTTCATAGTGGTGTTCCTCACTTTCGTTTCTCTTGTTTTTCAAGGCTGTCTCTCTCAACCTTGTGACTACATTATACTTTATGATTTGTCCTTTATTTCGGACTTTGCTATCCGGTTACCACCTCATGAGGCGGACTTCATTGATCCCCAGTGCCTTACCTTTCTGCATTGCAAAAGTCACAGCAACCGTCAGAGGCATCACCGCAGATACTTCGTAGCTCTCGATTTTACCGATCAGGCCCAAGCGGGTAAACTCCATCTCAGGAGTGCGATGTGCAGGAATAGGAGTGATGACGTAGTCGCTGTTGCCGAATTCATCTTCCTTAGTAACAAAGGTCAGTACCTTACCCAGATTTATGTTCTTCATTATTCTTCCATCCTTTCTGTTTCAAGGTTTCTGAGGTTTGCTTCCCTCAACCTTGTGACTGTATTATACTTCATGTCGAGTCCTATAAAACGGACTCTTCTGCTTGCGGCAGCGATTGTTTTCGGCAGAAAAAGTGTGTAATTTTGCTCCGAATAAAAGATAAATAATTACTCAGAGCAAAATTACACACTTCTTGTATCAGGTCACAAAAATATGAAGACGACTTGCTAGAAGTGCAAGCCGCCTTGTAGAAAGTTGTACTTAGTTGTAAGAGGTTATTGGTGAGTTCTTTCCTTTACATAATTCGTTCAGATGTCCCTTTTTCCTTGCTTTTGCTACCATCATGTGCTATCCTGTGTGTGGTGATCTTTGCTTGTTCTGTCATGAAAGGAGATTATCATGACAGAAAACATGCAGAGAGTTCAACGAAAGGACAAAGGAAAAATCTCACTCCGCAAAGGTGAACAACAGCGGCCCAATGGTACTTTTGCCTTCAGATGGACAGGTGAAGATGGCAAGAGACATGCAATCTATGCAGAGACATTGGAGGAACTGCGGGACAAGGAACAGGGTGTTACCAAAGATCAGTGCGACAACATCAAGACTGAAGCCCGCTATGTGACAATCAATGACATGTTTGCACTCTGGTCACAGTTGAAGCGAGGGCTGAAGGACAACACTTTTCAGAATTATCGGTACATGTACACCATGTATGTTCAGCCGCAGTTCGGCAAGAAGCGAATTTCTTCGCTGGTCAAATCGGATGTGAAGCGGTTCTACAACACATTGGTGGACGAAAAGTGCCTTGCCATCAGCACCATCGACAACATCCACACTGTGCTTCATCAGGTATTGAGCATGGCTGTTGACGATTCCTACATTCGCCACAATCCTGCGGACAATGTTTTGAAAGAACTGAAACAGGCTCATGGCCTCACAACAGAGAAAAGGATTTCTCTGACTGTGGCAGAGCAGAACTTGTTTCTGGGCTTCTTGAAGCGAAGTTCACAGTATCGGCACTGGTATCCAATCTTTGCGGTCATGCTTGGGACAGGCATGAGAGTGGGTGAAACAGTTGGACTTCGTTGGAGCGACATTGATTTGAATGAAAGCATCATCGACATCAATCACACCCTGATTTACTACAATCATGCAACGAATGGCTGCTACTTCAATGTACATTCCCCTAAGACCAAGGCTGGCACTCGCTGTGTTCCGATGCTGGACTTTGTCAGGGAAGCATTCCTTGAAGAACAGCGGTATCAGCAAGAGAGAGGAATTCGCTGCGAGGCTCAGATTGATGGCTACACTGACTTCATCTTCGTGAATCGCTTTGGGCACACACAACATCAGGGGACACTCAACAAGGCATTGAAGAGGATTATCAGAGATTGCAATGACGAAGTGCTGTTGAGTGGCGAGAGCAATCCCATCCTCCTCCCGCCCTTCAGTTGTCACAACCTTCGCCACACATTCACAACAAGGATGTGCGAAGCTGGTGTGAACATCAAGGTCATTCAAGACACTCTTGGTCATGCTGATGTTTCAACAACATTGAACATTTATGCTGATGCGACAAGGGATCTGAAGAAGAGTGAGTTCAGCAATTTAGATGCTTTCTGGAACCAGCAGAAGAGGATTTGAGCTTAAACCACTTTAAACCATTCTTAAACCAATTCCGATTTGAGGGTGGAAAAGAGCAAGAGACAGAACTGAGTGGATTGAGCGAACAAGCCGAAAAACAGCCTGAAAATCGCCCTTTCGAGGGGCCGAAGGCCCGTCGTTGCCCCCAAGAGCGGGCGGCATCGGCTT
>JAZURW010000113.1:0-5042 GCA_045606405.1 Candidatus Ornithospirochaeta sp.
GGTATGAAGGAATATCAACCTTCTTGCCGTTTACGAGGATGTGGCCATGGTTAACAAGCTGTCTTGCAAGTCTGATTGAGTTTGCGAAGCCAATTCTGTATACGATGTTGTCGAGTCTTCTCTCGAGCTGGATTACAAGTGCTGCACCTGTTGTGAGATCGCTCTTGTGAGCCTCTTCATAGTAGTGGTGAAGCTGCTTCTCCATAACACCATAGTAAGCCTTAAGCTTCTGCTTCTCTGTAAGAAGCTTGCTGTATTCAGTAGGCTTCTTTCTCTTTGCAAATGCTGGTGCATTTGCTCTGTTCATTGCCTTAGGGTGTCCACATACATTAACCCCAAGTCTTCTACACTGCTTAAATCTAGGAGCCATATTCTTAGCCATTAGATTTTACCCTCCAGTTTATACTTTGGTTTGAATTTAGTCGGGCCAAAGCCCAACTCATACAATTTATACTATTGCTTGTCTGCTGTCAATTTCGTTATTTGATGAAATACAGAAAAATAAGATGATTTTGCATTATGGTATGTCAATTATATCAAGCAAGATAGCTTTACCTGCTTTTTGCTATTTCTTCTAATAACGATAAAAAGTAAATTCTCCTTTCATGGAAAAAGGCCACCGAAGTGACCTTTTCGCAATCAAACCCAGCTACCGTCGTCATACAAGTGACAAGCGCACTTGTGGCCTGGTGAGTGTTCCTTGAATTCCGGTGTGACCTCTGAGCAAATTGCCTTTGCATAAGGACAGCGAGTATGGAACTTACAGCCTGATGGTGGGTTAACAGGGGATGGGATATCACCCTGGAGAAGAACTCTATTCATCTTGACATCTGGATCTGGCACAGGGACTGCTGATAGCAGAGCCTGTGTATATGGATGCGCTGGATGCTTGAAGAGCTCCTTCTTTGGAGCAAGCTCAACAAGAGATCCAAGATACATGACGCCGACTACATCCGAGATATACTCAACAACTGAAAGGTCATGTGAGATGAATAGATAGCTGATGCCATTCTTCTGCTGGATGTCCTTCATGAGGTTAATAATCTGTGCCTGGATCGATACATCGAGTGCGGATACTGGCTCGTCTGCGATTACAAGATCAGGATTCAGCGCAATAGACCTTGCGATGCAGATTCTCTGTCTCTGTCCACCTGAGAACTCATGAGGATATCTGTCAATATGATATGGTCTGAGACCACATATCTTCATGATATTCATGACATATTCCCTGTAATCCTTATCAGAGACGATGCCATGCTCTCTTACAGCCTCGCCAATAATCTCTCCAACTGGCATCTTTGGGTTAAGAGATGAATAAGGATCCTGGAAAATCATCTGGATGTGAGGTCTGAGTGACCTGAGCTCCTTTTTATCAACTGAGAAGATATCAGTGCCCTTATAAAGCGCCTGTCCAGCTGTTGGAGGCGTAAGTCTGATGATAGTCTTTCCGATTGTTGACTTTCCGCAGCCAGATTCACCTACAAGACCGAATGTCTCACCCTTGTTGATATGGAAGGAAACGCCATCCACAGCCTTAACATGACCGACAACCTTCTGGAGAAGTCCCTTCTTTATTGGGTAGTACTTCTTGAGATCAATTAATTCTAGGGTCTTTTCCTGTTCGCTCATTTAGCTTCCTCCTCTGCATATCTCCAACAAGCTACCTTATGAGTATCGCTGATGGATACAAGATTCGGATATGGGTTGCTGCATTTTGCAATACAGCTCTCACATCTATTTTTGAAGTAGCAATGATCAGGAAGGTTGATTGGGTTTGGAACATTACCTGGAATTGAATAGAGCTTCTCATCCTCTCCAATCATGTTAGGTCTCGATTTCATCAAGCCAATAGTATAAGGATGCCTTGGATCCTTGAAGATATCACGAGTAGTGCCCTGCTCGATGATTCTTCCAGCATACATGACAACTACGATATCAGCCATCTCGGCAACGACGCCAAGGTCATGCGTGATAAGCATGATGGATGCGGAAATCTTGTCCTTAAGGTCTCTCATGAGCTCAAGGATCTGAGCCTGGATTGTAACGTCCAACGCTGTTGTTGGCTCATCAGCGATGATGAGCTGAGGATCACATGCGAGGGACATAGCGATGACGATTCTCTGTCTCATGCCACCTGAAAGCTCATGTGGGTACATCTTGTAGATTCTATCTGGGTTTGAGATTCCTACCATTGAAATAAGATCCAATACCTTCTGGTATCTCTCCTTCTTCTTCAAATCAGTATGAAGCTCAAGAACCTCATCAATCTGCTTTCCGATTGTGAGAACAGGATTGAGTGTTGTCATTGGCTCCTGGAAGATCATGGAGATCTCCCTGCTTCTGATCTTACCCATTGCCTTGATGGAAGCCTTTGCGATATCAACTGGGTGGCCATCTTTTGAGTTGAATCTGATCTCGCCTGATGCAATCTGGCCCTGAGGCTCCTGCAGAAGCCTCATTACAGAGAGGGATGTAACTGACTTTCCGCAACCGGACTCACCTACAACGCCAACAGTCTTGCCCTTTGGGATGTTGAATGTGACACCATCTACTGCCCTAACAGTTCCGATATCTGTATAGAAGCATGTGTGAAGGTCGTCAATCTCCAAAAGATTGGAATCATCCTTCATCTCTGTAAGGTATTCGCTTTCAGCAACCTTCTTGTTCTTTTTCTTGTTATAGTCTCTATAGCGCCTAAGGTTTTCCTTCTTGATTGCCTTAAGCTGTTCTTTTCTATCCTTTTCGCTGATCATACACTACCTCTTCATCTTTGGGTCGAAGGCATCCCTGAGTCCATCACCGATGAAGTTGAATGCCATAACAGTAATCAGGATACATACCCCAGGTGGAATCCAGAGATAAGGACAGTTACGCATGACGATAGCGTTATTGACAGAGGAAACCATGTTGCCCCAGCTTGCGTAAGGAGCGCCAACACCGATTCCGAGATAGCTCATTGTTGACTCCATGAGGATAACACCGCCAAGATCCATTGTTGCCATGACAATGATGATTGGCATGATGTTAGGAATCATGTGCTTGAATATCTTCCTGCTTGTTCTGATGCCTGTTGCCTCAGCAGCTTGCATATACTCCTGCTCTCTTACAGAGAGAACAGAGCCTCTTACCATTCTTGCAACTCCTGCCCAATAGATGACGCCCATGATGAACATTGTGTAGTAGATCTTGTCTCTTGGGCTGATCTTGAAGGAGATCAAGAGAGAGGAGATGATGAGCATGAGAGGAATGAATGGGATTGACTGGAATATCTCAACCATTCTCATGATTATCATATCGACCTTGCCACCGTAATAGCCTGCGATGCCACCCATTGTGACACCAATGAGAAGCTCAACGAAAACAACAACAAAGCCGAGCATCAGGGATATTCTTCCACCGTACATCAAGCGAGTGAACATATCCTGGCCCATCTCAGTGGTTCCAAGAATGTGGTTCTTTGATGGCTTTGCACGAGTGTCAAGAATGATGTTTGTTGGAACGGTATCACACTCCTCGCCTGTCTCCATGTTGTAATAGACAGTGTATGTGATATCTCCCCTCGATACAGCCTTTGTCCTGTAATATACAAGAGGCGCATCAGGATATTCATCGATATCTGTCTTATAGAAAAGCTCTGTCTCTGAATATGGTGAGAAAAGCGGACCAACGAAACAGAAGAGGAACATGAATACGATAGCGCATATTCCGACTACTGCGAGCCTATTTCTCATGAATCTTCTGAAAACCATCTGGCCTGGGGTCATGAATACCTGATTGGCTTCATAGTCCTCAGCGGCCTCCTCATCATAGACAAACTCTTCTTCAGCTACGTTCTCTTTCTTAAGGAGTTCATCTTCATCTTTATAATCCATAGCGTCCTCCTTAACCGAGTCTTACTCTAGGGTCTACAACAGCATAGAGAATATCTGTGATCAGATATCCTATGACAGTCAAGACAACTAAGAACATATTGAATCCCATAAGATATGGAATATCTGCCATATAAGATGCGTTGAGAGCGATATTTCCAAGGCCCTCGAGCGCGAAGATGCCTTCTGTTACAGCTGCGCCAGAGAAGAGACCAGGCAAAGAACCACCAAGGATTGTGACAATCGGAATAAGTGTGTTTCTGAATGCGTGTCTATAGACAACAGTCTTCTCTGGGAGACCCTTTGCCCTAGCGGTTCTGACATAATCAGCAGAAAGGGCGTCAAGCATATTCGTTCTTACATATCTAAGGTATCCACCTACACCTGTGACAACGAAGCATGTGATTGGGAGAGCAAGGTGCTTTGCATAGTCAACAAGCTTTGCCCATGTCATGCCATCAGGATAGTTAACTCTTGCTGTAAGCATTCCTGAAATCGGAAGCAGATTGAAGCCATAAGGGCCGAAACATCTCTTCAGGAGTGCTGCAAGGAAGAAGATTGGCATAGAAATACCAATGAATACGAAGGCTGTTACTGCGTAATCGAACTTGGAATACTGCCTTCTTGATGCGGCAATGCCAAGTGGGATGGCAATCAAAAGCTCCAAAATCAGCGCAATGAAGGCAACAGTGAATGTTACCGGTGCATATTCAGCAATGACTTCAGCTACAGGCCTGTTTCTTGTGAGTGAAACACCTAAGTCTCCATGGAGAGCCGACCACAGCCAGTCAAAATATCCTTCAACAATGCCTTTATCAAGGCCATAAATCGCCCTTAGATTGTCTCTCATCTCCTCAGTGATCTTCTGAGATGATGATGTTGATAAGCTTACGTAGTCCGCGGGCATCGAACGTACGAGAGCATAAAGCATCATTGATACACCTAATATGACAATGAGGCTTATGAGGATTCTTCGTAAAATATACTGTTTCAATTTGTGTCTCCTAGACAAAAGTCAGCCCAGGGGAAGAGACGTCCCCTGGACAAAAACCGCTAAAGCGGGGTTTAGTTCATTCTAACCTTCCAGAGTTCTGAAGAGTAATCCCAGAATGCTGTTGTTTCTTCAGGGAATGAAGAAAGGTCAACATTGTCGCCATTGTAAGCGAGGATGTT
>JAZURW010000114.1:0-5229 GCA_045606405.1 Candidatus Ornithospirochaeta sp.
TGGTTGAATATATAACGCTCAGTCTCTTCATAGAAGCCAAAAAGCGTCATCGAATCCTCTCTATGCTGGAGCACAGTGAGAACCCTGACGCTCTTTCTTTCCTCGCTTGACATCGAGCCATAGTAAGCAGAGCAATTAGAACTGATTTCAATAAAGTATTCGAGTCCTGATTCAGTTAGGACTACAATGGAATTCTGGTCGATTTCAACGACCTTTCCCCTGACTGCGTTAATCATGTCTTTATTTTATCGTTAAACGCCAAGTGAGAGCAATAGCATATGCAATCAGCAAGAGCATCCGCAGCGTGATCAGGCTTGGGCACTTCCTTAAGCTTGAGAAATCTTCTGACCATATCCTGCACCTGTGATTTCTCGGCATTTCCCATGCCAGTTATTGCCATCTTGACCTCTCTAGGGGAATATAGATTGACATCCAATCCCATAGTTGAGAACTTATGGATTGCAGCACCGATCACCTTGGCGACAGGAATAGCGGAACTGATGTTCTTTGTGAAGAAAATATCCTCCATAGCAACAACAGAACAACTGTACTTTTGAGCAATGACGCCTAAATCCTCAGCAATTGTATAGATTCTACTTTGAAGGGGTTGGTCAGCAAATGTCTTGATCACACCATAAGAAACAGGCTGGTACCTGCTATTTCCATCATAGGAAACAACACCCCAGCCTGTATCTGATAATCCTGGATCTACTCCTAATATGATCAATTAGCCCTCTGGTACGAAATCGTCAGGAAGCTCAAGGTTAGTTGAAACCTGCTGAACGTCATCAAGCTCTTCAAGTCTATCAACGATCTTAAGAACCTTGTTTGCCTTTTCGCTGTCAAGGGTGACAGTCTGATCAGCAATCTTCTGGATATCAGCTGATGTCTGCTCAAAGCCTGCAGCCTGCATTGCCTCAAGAACAGCGGCAAAGTCTGAAGGGCTTGTTGTGACTTCAATCACATCATCCTCAGCTGCTACATCCTCAGCGCCATTTTCAAGAGCAACCTCGAAAATCTGCTCTTCTGTGTACTTTGATGCATCGTATGTGATCACACCCTTAGTCTGGAACATGTAGGAAACACAGCCTGTAGCGCCAAGTGAGCCACCGAGCTTTGTGAGAGTTGATCTAACATCAGCTGCAGTTCTGTTCTTGTTGTCTGTGAGAGTGTCAACGATGATTGCAACACCGCCTGGTGCGTAGCCTTCATATGTAAGCTCAAAGTAGCTTGAACCGCCACCTTCGCCTGATGCCTTCTTGATAGCTCTCTCAATGTTGTCCTTTGGCATGTTCTCTGCCTTAGCCTTGAGAATAGCTGTTCTGAGAGCAGCGTTTGAGTTAGGATCGGCACCACCCTGCTTTGCTGCTACTGTGATCTCTTTGATTAACTTTGTGAATTTCTGTCCACGCTTAGCATCTGCGATGCCCTTTGCGTGCTTAATTGTTGCCCATTTTGAGTGGCCAGACATAATAACCTCGTACTATTATTAGATATTTGACTCTTGAAAATTTATCATAGAGCCTTTTTACTGGTCAATACAGTAATTATGATAACTTCAAACTAAATACACTTTTATATTGAGAGGGCAAGTGTGAGTATTATTGAATCAAGCCTGAGCATCCCCTCCTGGGTAAGGGAGAATGATGCTTCATTATTCTCGAAATCACCTTGCTCAAGGCCTTCGATAGCAGTGCCGTATCTGATGTCGAACTGAACGCCAAAACGTCTTTCATACTCTTTTTTATCGATGCCTTCTTTCAACCTTAAGCTTGTCAGAAGAAATTCCTCCTCTGTCTCCTCTCTAGTAAGGCTAACACAATCAAAAGAAGGGTTTTCAAGGTAATCGAATAGATTCTCCCTATTCCTCATTGATGTAGCCTCGCTATAGCCAAGTGATGATTCAGCAGTCGGACCAAGCCCTATATACTGGCCTAATCTCCAATATACAAGATTATGCTCGCTGTACTTTCCATTCCTTGCGAAATTTGAGATCTCATAGTGCTCATAGCCGTAACCAGCCAGCTTTTCCCAGCCCCTTCTCAAATGCTCGATTTCCAACTCCTCTGGGCAAGGTTCAGATCTGGAGAGCAAGGGACTCCCTTCCTCGAATGTGAGGCAATAGAAAGATATATGATCTGGATTGTAGGAAACAACCTCATCAATATCCTCAAGTGTGTCATCCACGGTTGAATTTGGAATGGCTGTCATTAAATCAACATTGAAGTTGATCCCAATTTGAGACAGAATCTCAAGTGCTCTTCTGTTTATCTCCCTGTTTGTGTTACGTCCAAGGGATCTGAGACTCCTCTCCTTCATTGATTGTATGCCAACAGATACTCTTGTCAGATAAGGCTTGAGAGAGAGGATTTCCTCTGAGACATTCTCTGGATTGATCTCAATAGTGACTTCCTTCGCAAAACCATTTGCACTGGCTAGCATGAGAATCCTCTTGAGGTTGTCATAGCCGATCACACCAGGGTTCCCACCTCCGATGAAGATGGTATGAAAGGGCTTTTTGACTTCCCTATTCACTGCATCAAGCTGCCCAAGGAGAATAGAGACGAACCGCTCTATTATGTTCTTATCCAGCTTTTCATATTCTAAGGAATAAAAAGCACAGTAGTCGCATTTTCTAAAGCAAAACGGAATGTGTATGTAAAGAGACACATCCCTCTCCTGGACCAAGCCTTTCATATCACTTGTCTGTAAGTATGCCGATTCTATTCAAAGGCCAGAATCTTCCAACAACCTGACCATTGACCTTGGCCTCAGGAACAGGACCAAAGAACCTGCCATCATATGAGTTGTCTCTGTTATCGCCAAGAGGCAGCACATAATTCTCTGGAATATAGATGCCATTTTCGTATTTTGAGTTCTCTGATCGATAGCTCATATCAGAAGGATCAAGAATCGCCTTGGTCGCTGCAACACTGTGATTGTACTCATACAAATCGAATATGTAGTTATAGGAAGAGTCTACAAGCTTTGACGCATCAGAATACAAAGTCTGGGGATATGAGTGTATGCCCATCTCATCATATGCTTTAAGGGCAGCGTTTGCCCTAAGCCCCTGATAGTAAGCATCCTCTCCCAAAGACCTGTTAGGGCCACTTGAAAGCCCCATCTCCTCTCTTATATCAGACTCATCTTTGAATATTCCAGTGCCAGAAAGCTTGATCTCTGCATTGCCTTCATTAAGCTTGACGACATCACCAGGCATGCCAACTGCTCTTTTTACGTATAGCCTCTCTGCAGGGGTTCCATCCTCATTCTTATCGATGTTGACAAGTGTGATTGTGCCCATATAGACAACCTGTGAAAGAATGTCAAAGAATGGTCCCTTAGAATCATACTCTGGATTATAGAATGTGATTATCTCATCACGCTGCACGCGTCTTGCCTCTGTGCCTACCTTCTTTCCCGCAGGATAGAGCTCAACGCCGTATGCGTCCTTGTTGACAATGACCCTATCTCCCACAAGAAGGGTGGATACCATCGAAGGAGAAGGAATGACAAACAATTGGAATAAATATTGATTAATCAGGATAATCCAGAAAATCGCCCAGATAAGAGCATCAATCCAATCCCAAGCCTCAGTGAGGAAAGTCTTCTTCTTTCCTTTTATATATGCCTTCTTTGCCTTACGCTTTGTAAGGAATTTGACTGTTCTATTCTCTAAAAAGGTCAGAAATCTGTCCATAGTGAAACATTAACCCACAAGGGCTTCGTTGACAAGCTATGATTAAGAATTTAATGTTACATTATGATTAAAAAAACCAATTTGCCAGAAGTAGACCCTGTCGTTCTTAAAAACCTCGGCACAATGAGGCCTGGACTATATATATTGATTGGCTTAATAGTAGCCCTAATTCTATTATTCTTCATACTTTTCTTCCTTCATGGTCTTGTAACTGATAAGAGCTACATATCTTTTGATTCAGATTTGGAAAATGTTGCAATATATGAAGATGGCATTTACCTAGGCTCAACAGACGGCTCAGTATATAGAACCACATCGGGAATCCATGAGTACGTATTCAGCTACAACTCAATCGAGCTTGGAAGGGAAAGATATGATGTGGAAAGACATTACTTTGCAACTCTCTTCAAGCGTCATATCCAGACTATAGAGGTTAAGGTCAATTCAAGCGAGACTCTTTTGAATGAGCTTTCCCAGACCTTCGCTAAAGAGATCGCAAAATGGTCAAGGCACCTTGATTATAACGATAGATACCACTTCCCTCCTCTTTATTCTCAATTCGCAGAGAATGCTAGAGCACTTGAAGCAGAAGACATAAAGGATGTTTGGCTCTATGGCGCACTGCATATCACAAGCGAAACATTATATGAGGACTATCTCAAGGGCAAAGCGATCCTTGATGAAAGCAAGGTATCATACAAATCCAAGGAGCTAGAGGCTCTTGAGATTCTGCTTCCTGAAATCATTTCAGGAGGAAGCACTGTCATGGAAAAGGACGACAGAACAGATATTAAGGGCTTAAAGCGCGATGGTGAGTTCTTCTATTATCAAGACAGCACAATCACAATGGGAGAAGACTCTCAATTGAAATACCCTGAGGTCAATGAGTACCCTGTAACCTTGAATGTTGATGCTTTTGGAATTGCTTCTGTAGCTGTAAGCGAGTATGAGTATGCGCTTTTCATCCTGGAGAATCCAATGTGGGCAAAGAGCAATATAGATTATCTCATTTCAGAGAATCTTGTTGATGAAAACTATCTTTCAGGCATCAATCCAAACACCTACATCATCTCCTTAAAGCCAATTAGGAACATCAGCTACTATGCAGCAGAAGCATACTGCTCATGGCTTTCAGAGAAGACAGGAAAGGATTACTATCTTCCTAGTGAGGCTGAATGGAGCTTGGCAGCAAATTCCTCACTGGGCAAGAAATATGTCAAGAGTCTTGTCTCAACAGATACAGACCTCTCCTCTCCTATGAACATGCTAGGTCAGCTTTGGGAATTCACTTCATCATCCTACATTCCTTTGCAGAGAGTTTCGGACTATGCTACGGCGCAAGAGCTAGCAAGGGCATATAACTACGATGATGTGATCATAAAGGGTGGAAGCTACATCAATGACTCGAATGAGATAACAATAAGCACAGTAGGCGTCATGGATAGAGCCACCTGCTCTGAATATGTTGGTTTCAGGATTGCTGCAAGATGAGTGATTATAAGTTAATTCAGAAAAATAAAAAGGCA
>JAZURW010000115.1:0-2337 GCA_045606405.1 Candidatus Ornithospirochaeta sp.
GGATGTGAGGTCGTTCAGGGTGTTGCTTACATCGAATACACAGGTGGTTATACATATTCTTTTGTTACATTGGAAAAGGCAATTGAATATGCAAAAGCAGGTGAATGCGTAAATCTTATTTTGGATATCGAATTAGATGAAGCAATCACTGTTGATAAAGAAATCACTATTAATCTGAAGGGCATGAATCTTTCTGTAAAGAATGGTTCAGATCCAATTGTGGCAGCAGAAGGCTATGCTGTTGACTTCTCTGAGGGAATTTATACAATCTCAAAATAACAAGAAGATTATAATACAAAAGGATTAATGGGCTATCCTCTAATATAAGGGGATAGCTTTTTAATTAATCCAATCGTTGTGGAATATTTTATTATAAACACCAGGGGGAAAATCTGAGGGCGGTTTTTCATGAATTATAGCGTACGGATTGCTTTTTTATGTTCAGCAAAAGCATAAGGATGTTTTGGCTGTGGCCTATTTGATCTGATTGAGAAGATAACTCTTTATAGCATCAAGTTTCTCCTCATCACATATATAGGACTTTCTTGCTTTTACGAAGTTGCTGCTGCCTCTTTTCTCATTACTGTAGCGAGGAATGAGCTGAACGTGGTAATGATTGTTCGGGCCATCGCACATTGAGCATATGTAGACTCTTTCGCACTTATGGACCTCCTTTATTGCTAGCATGAGGCGCTTTGAATATCTGATGATCTTATCATTAAGCTCATCTGGTGCTTCACTCATATCATGATAGTGCTTTATTGAGGAAATGCATGCATGTCCTTCTGCTCTTGGATTTGCGACATAGAATACCTTTATATCCTCATCTTCGTAGATGAGCTTGTCTGACATATCGCCGTAGAGAGCCCCATTATGCTCTTTGTCAAAGCAAGTAGGACAAATTCCTAAATCGACAAGCTCGCCTGGAGAGAGCTTTAGCAGCTCTTCGTCTTTCATGTGGCCCATTTGGAACACCTCCTGGATTATTTGCGATTGACTTATGTATCTAAAACACATATGCGATTTTGTCAACCATGGATATATTCAGTTCATGAGAGCCTTGGAGGCGCAAGCTATTGCGAGAGTTTGTCGTATCAGAAGGGCTTTGCAAGAAGGGGGATGAGGATCTTCTAAATGAAGGATTAAGGAAAAGCTATTTAGAATAGCAAAGAAGAGAACATGAGGAAAGCAATAGTATTCTTTTTAGGCACGCTTCTTGCCATTGGTGTCTTTGTCTCTTGCGACAATGATAATGCATCCAGATTTACAGTGCTCGTGAAGTTTGATGTGGAGGTGTCTTTGCCTAAGGATCTCTCCTCCTCTGTGCAGTACCCAGCAAAAGAGGATTTGGATTGGTATTATAAGGCAATCCCTGGCTCCTGGGGATTGTCAGGTGGGAATGTGATGGAGTGGACGCCTTTTGAGCTTGGCTCTGAGATTGCCTTATCAGTGGGTTCTTGGAGTTTTGAGATCAAAGGTGTTGCGAAGGGCGATAGCACTAAAGTGGCTGTTTATCAAGGCGCGACAGAATTTGAGTTCAATGCGCCAACTTCTGAGGTTGTGACTGTACCTGTGGATGTGTCCATCAATAATGAAGGCATGGGGACCATCGTATTCAAGAGCGATATCAAGATCCTGCTTGAGAATGGAAATGGGGAAATAAGTCCAAATTACGCAAGGATTGACGAGGGAAAAGCCTTCGCTCTTTCTTCAAACGAGGATGTAGCTGAGACTGTCTCTGTAGGAGAACATGAGGTGACAATCTGGTATGATTCTCCAGATAACCCTCTTTCAGCAGAGGAGACAATAGTTGTCACAGTTCATAACTCAGCTGTTGTGACTATACAGGGAACAATCAATAGCCAAGGGTACTATGTATCAGATCACGAATCACTTGCGAAAGCGCTGGAAGCAGCACCAGCTGGTAGCACTATCACGCTTAACAATAACATATATGTAGTTGAAAGCCTTCTTATCAACAAGAGCATCTCACTAAATGGAGGTGGAAATACAATAACGTCTGGAAGGAGCAATATTTTCATCATCGATGGTGGAGAGGAGTATATAGATGTTGATTTGGAGGATATCACCATCATCGGAGATCGGGACTACTTCGGGTATCCTGCTGGCTCTGTCATTGCAGCTGGCGCTGTCAACCTGGCACTCGGAGATGATGTGACTGTCGTTGCAGATGGATATGGTTCTGCACTCACTGCAAGCGCAAATGAGGCTTATGATATGCCTGGCAAGGTCAATATAAATGGCGCAAAAATCGTTCTAGTCGGTGAATCCTTAGAAGGTGGGGCTCTGTCAGTGGGCAATGGTGCAAGTCGGAGG
>JAZURW010000116.1:0-2709 GCA_045606405.1 Candidatus Ornithospirochaeta sp.
CCCGCAAAAACTGCAAATATGATGTGTTTTTCGGCACTGACTATCACTCACATTTGGGCACCAAGCAGGGAGGCTTGGCGTTCTATGGGGAAAAAGGGTTCCAGCGCCAGATACACAAGATTGAGAACACTCCTTTTAGAACAAAATTCGAGAAGGACCTGGAGAGCATGTCGGGCTTCATTGGAATTGGAGCTATATCAGACACTGATCCGCAGCCTCTTCTCTTCAGGTCGCATCTAGGCATTTTCGCGCTTGCAACAGTGGGCTATATCGGAAATGCCGAAGAGATAGTGAAAGAAGCTCTGGAAAAGGAAGGGACACAGTTCATGGCCATGTCCTCCGGCGATGTGAACACCACAGAGCTCGTTGCTTATCTGATCAACAGCAAGCTCTCAATAGTTGAGGGCATCAAGCACGCGCAGGAAACAATCAAGGGCTCCTGCTCTCTATTATTGATGACTCCAAAGATGATCATTGCCGCAAGAGATAAGATGGGACGCCTTCCTATAGTCATAGGCAAGAAGCGAAGTGGCTATTGCGCATGCATGGAATCCTTTGCCTGCCAGAAACTTGGCTACTCCTCCTCTTATTATCTGGGGCCTGGCGAGATAGTGGGAATCACGACAGAGGGAATCTCAGTTCTTTCTCCTCCTGGGGAGAAGATGAAGATCTGCGCCTTCCTTTGGTCCTACTATGGATACCCCAACTCAAACTATGAGGGGCAAAACGTAGAGGTCATGCGTTGCAAGAACGGAGAGATCATGGCAAGAAGAGAGAAAGCGCTTGGCACCATGCCAGATGTAGACACCATCTCTGGCGTGCCTGACTCAGGCGTGCCACACGCCATTGGATACTCCAATGAGTCAGGAATCCCTTTCTCAAGGCCTTTCATCAAATACACTCCAACCTGGGCACGTTCCTTCACTCCATCCAACCAAGCGGTCAGGAACCTGATTGCTGAGATGAAGCAGATTCCTGTGCCGGAGCTGATAAAGGGAAAGAAGCTCCTTCTAGTGGATGACTCCATTGTTAGGGGAACGCAGCTTAAGGAGACTGTGGAATTCCTATATAAATCAGGTGCTAAGGAGGTGCATATGCGCTCAGCTTGCCCTCCAATCATATATGCTTGCAAATACCTCAACTTCTCGAGATCCAATTCTGACATGGAGCTTTTGACAAGGAAGACTGTAGACGAGCTTGAGGGCGCTGTAGGACAGAGGCACATACTCGAATACGCAGATGGAACAACAGAGAGAGGAAAGTGCATGCTCAAGTCCATTTGCGAGAAGATGGGCTTTGACTCATTGGGCTACCAAACACTTGATGGCCTGATTGAGGCAATCGGGATAGACAGAGACAAGATATGCACATATTGCTGGACTGGCGAGGAAGAATGATCAAAGGAGAGAATATGGACCATAAAAACTCACACTCTGCAAGCTACAAAGCCGCAGGTGTCGACATCACAGCAGGATACCGTGCTGTAGAGCTTATGAAGAAGCACATCTCAAGGACAAAGACTGAAGGCTGTCTGGATGATGTGGGAGGCTTTGGAGGCATGTTCGGCTTAACAGGCCTCGAGATAAAGGAGCCTGTTTTGGTGTCAGGCACAGATGGCTGTGGAACAAAGGTCAAGCTCGCCATCCTCATGGACAAGCATGACACGATTGGCATAGATGCTGTTGCAATGTGCGTCAATGACATCATCTGCTGCGGAGCTAGACCTCTCTTCTTCCTTGATTACATCGCATGCGGGAAGAACCATCCTGAGAAAATCGCTGAGATAGTAAGCGGAGTCGCAGAAGGATGCGTGCAATCCGGTTCTGCGCTCATCGGTGGAGAGACTGCTGAGCACCCAGGCCTAATGCCTCTTGATGACTATGATCTTGCGGGCTTTGCAGTGGGCATCGTTGACAAAAAGAAGATAATAGACAACTCAAGAATGGAGGAAGGGGACGTTGTAATAGCCCTCCCCTCCACAGGAATCCATTCAAATGGCTTCTCTCTTTGCAGGAAGGTATTCGATATCGACAACAATAACCCGGAAATCCATATCCCAATGGAGGAATTGGGCGGAAAGACAATAGCTGAAGCACTTCTTGTACCTACAAGAATTTATGTCAAGCCTGTTCTAGCTCTTCTCGATAGAGTTGATGTCAAGGGAATCTCCCACATCACAGGAGGAGGCTTCTATGAGAACATCCCAAGATCAATTCCTGACGGACTCTGCGCCAAGATTGACAAGAGCGCAGTGAGGATACTGCCTATCTTCAAGCTGATTGCAGAAAAAGGAAGCATCCCTGAGCGTGATATGTTCAACACCTACAACATGGGAGTCGGCATGAGCATAATCGTCAAGGCAGAAGACGCCCCTGAGGCGCTTGGGATATTAAAGGAGAATGACGTCGATGCCTACATCATCGGCTCGATAATCAAAGGCGAAGAGAAGGTGCTCCTCTCATGAAGACAAGGATAGCTGTGCTTGTATCAGGGGGAGGAACGAATCTTCAGGCCCTCATCGATAAGCAAGGCTCTGTGATCAAGAGCGGTGAAATCGTGCTTGTTGTCTCAAGCACCTCAAAAGCATATGCCATTGAGAGAGCCAGAAAGGCATCTATCAAGACAGAGGTTGTCGCTAAAAAGAAGATTGAGAGCCAATTGGAGTATGAGGAGAGACTTCTCTCATGCCTTGAGGAGAACAGAATTGAC
>JAZURW010000117.1:0-1899 GCA_045606405.1 Candidatus Ornithospirochaeta sp.
GGTAGTGGTAAAACTGAACATGCAGTTTTAGCGCTTAACAAAACTGATGATGGCGAAAGAAAATACATTCTTATTGAAATGGGAGAGTATTTTGAAACTGTAACAAAAGCCAGAATGCAGAAAGCTATATACTCATCTGATTGGAAAAAAGGAAAACCCACGCAGCGTAACAGTGGTGTTTCTCATATCATGAAGTACATGCGCCTTGAAAGCTATGAAGATGCTCTCACCAACATTGAGTTGGACACTCAGCAGGGCGATCTGCTCAGTGGTCTGTTTGGCGATGAATACCTGATTCACTACATGATGGACTTTGAGTCTTCCAAGAGCATGTTGGATGTGGATGCCTTCAAGAATCCCTTTGAGTATCGCATGAAGATCACTGAAAACAATGAAGCCAAGCTTCGCCCTGTGGATGTGGTCGAAACCTTCAACTATCTGATTGGCTTGTCTGTTGTACGACAGGGTACTGTGGATTACTTCAGCGCTCAGTCTGATCCTCATGGAGCCTATGAAGGCGCTGTGCGCCTGACCAAGGACAATGGTGGCGAGTATGGCTTCCAGCAGATTGAAGGCACTCTGCCTGATGGGCGCAAGGCACTGGTGATCTGGCGCACTGTCACTGGCGATCTGATCAAGAGCAATGCAGCGCTTGATGCCTACTTCAGCAAGCATCGCATCAATCCTCAGGATCGCGAGTATGATGTGATCTATGTCAATGGCGACAGCAACCTGGAGAACCTTCGCATGGCTGATGAGCAGTGGAAGGTTGTCATGACTGAACTGGAATTCAAGAGCAAGATGTTTGAGGAGGAGTGATTATGGCTCGCATAAGCAGAAAAGCAGCAGCGCCAGAAGTCTCCTTTTCAGATCATCTGATCCTGTTCCATTACTTCCTGGATCTGTTTGGTCATTCCAAGCTGTCTGCGCTGGCTGGCGATCTGAACAATGGTGCATTTGAAGGTCTCAATGAGAATCAGAATACTCTCTTCTTTGAATATCTGGATCGAAAAATCGCAGCGCATCCCTGTAAGGTGAGTCGCGATCAGCTTCGCCAGTATGATGAGAATATCTGTCGCTGGGTAAAGCACATTGGCACAAAGCGAGGCGGCATCAAGCTGAAGTATTTTCAGTACATGGCGCTGCTGTTTACTGAGATCTATCTTGATAAGTATTTCGCTGATCAGAAAGCCTTTGAAGATGAACTGAATGCCTTCTCGCAAGAGCAGGATCTGAAGCTCATGGGCGCGCTGAATGTATCGCCCTATAATCCTGCTTGCATGAACAAGCTGGCTTTCATGTGTGCTACAGGCAGTGGTAAGACACTGATCATGCATGTCAACATCCTGCAATTCCAGCATTATCTCAAGCGCGCAAAGCGCAGTGGCAAGCGAGTTGAGATCAACAAGATCATTGTTCTGGCTCCCAATGAAGGCATGAGCAAGCAGCATCTGGATGAGCTGGCGCTGTCCTCCATTCCTGCTGAAATGTTCATGAAGGATCGAGGCTTTGTCACTCAGAGCAAGGACACTGTCATTGTCATTGACATGAATAAGCTCAAGGAGGAAGGCAAACAGAAGACAGTTTCTGTTGACAGCTTTGAGCAAAATAACCTGGTGCTTGTGGATGAAGCACACAGAGGTCTGACTGGTGATGTGTGGTATGATTATCGCACTCGCTTATCTCAGGATGGTGGTTTTGCTTTTGAGTATTCTGCAACCTTCAAGCAGGCTCTTCGCAGCGCCAAAGCCAATGACAAGAAGAACAAAGAAGCACTGGATGAGTATGGCAAAGCCATTGTGATGGATTACTCCTACAAATTCTTCTATCAGGATGGATATGGAAAGGATTATCGCATCTACAATCTGCGAGAAACCATTGATGCAGAGCAGAAGGCAC
>JAZURW010000118.1:0-9517 GCA_045606405.1 Candidatus Ornithospirochaeta sp.
TATCATATTCCTATTCTTGGAATTTGAAAATATAAAGTTAAGAAAATTAAGATTTCTTAACAATTTTTTCAAAATATTTATTTTTAGTAATGTTTTTCTTTTTTTATTTACATATACCTCAATTTTTCAAGAATTAGAAATATTCATTGAAAAGATTGCAAAAGGGAGATAATAAAAGCATATTGCCAAACATTCCATCAGCATTTTTTTGTCATGGATGATTTTATCGAAAACAAAAAAAGAGGTGTATATTCCCTCCTTTTCAATGATTTACAAAAATACGAAAACAAGGCTAATCAAAGAGAGCATCAGAGCCTTGCATTTGTGATAATGCCACTTCTTGAAGCTTGTCCAAAAAGATTGAAAGGCTATCGAAAATAAGATGGATATAGCCTTTGCTTATCTCTGCTTCTGCAGTCTACAATTGAATATCGACTTCAAGCTCCACAGGACAGTGGTCAGAGCCCAGTATCTCAGAATGGATTGTGGCTGACTTGAGCTTGCTCTCAAGATCTCTTGAGGTGATGAAGTAGTCTATACGCCAGCCTGCGTTCTTCTCCCTTGACTTGAAGCGATAGGACCACCATGAGTACGCGTCTCTTTCATCAGGATGGAAGAACCTGAAGGTATCTATGAATCCATCATCCAAAAGCGATGTCATCTTATCACGCTCCTCATCGGTGAATCCTGCGTTCCTTCTGTTTGTCTTGGGATTCTTAAGGTCAATCTCCTTATGAGCGACATTCAAGTCCCCGCAGAATATGACGCTCTTCCTTCTCGAGAGGCTATTCACATATTCCCTGAACGCATCCTCCCACCTCATTCTGTAATCAAGCCTCTTAAGCTCCTCCTGCGAGTTGGGAACATATAAAGTGATCACATAGCAGCTCTCATATTCAAGAGTTATCACCCTGCCCTCATGGTCATGCTCATCAATTCCCAGGCCATAGCGCACCGAGATTGGTTCATGCTTTGTGAATATAGCAGTCCCACTATATCCCTTTTTATCAGCATAGCACCAATACTGATGGTATCCTGGAAGGTCAAGCTCGATCTGCCCAGCTTGAAGCTTTGTCTCCTGCAAGCAGAAGAAGTCCGCATCTAAAGAAGCGAACACTTCCATGAAGTTCTTCCCCATAACTGCTCTAAGACCATTGACATTCCATGAAACAAGCTTCATATGCACCTCTTATATCATGATAGTGCACTTTGGTGATTTTGACACTAGCTATCTAGGTACATACCCTCACACGACTAGGATGACAGCTGTCTTTTAAAAGATCAGAGTCCTATTCCTAGATTCAACTTAAGATCACAAGGCCTGCGCTTCTAATTAAGAGCAGAACGCATCATCGCAATAGGAACATATAAGATGAAAAGATTGCGAAGAACACACTATTCAAGAATTGCATCTTGTCTATCAAAGTGGATTTCTATCAAAGCCCAGGTATCGTGTTCCTTGAAGAGTCAGGACTCCCTCATCGCCTTCTGTAAGAAGCCCATACTCGCTTCCGTCAATTGAAAGTTCCATTCTATCCCCACTCTCTACCTGAAATGTCGCATAGTAATGGGTTGAGGAATAATAATGCATATGATTATCATACGCCGCTCTATGACGGCGAGAGACATTGATTCTCTTTGAGACAACCTTTGCCTTGACAGAGAGTCTTGGCGAGTTGTTGTTCTTTTTCCAAGTTTTAAGTCCTCTGATAGCTGTAGTCAGGAACACAATGAGGATAATTCCGAAAATAATAAAGAAGATGATATGGAAAATCATAAAGCTGAATCCGAATCCCATAGTCATATTGAACCTCCTCTTCACAGGCACCCAGCCCATCTGACTTATGATAAAGAATCCCTTTAGATGAAAGAGAACTCTTGATACACATTGCATGATAACTCTATTTCCAAACAATGCATAGCAAGTCCTAAGCACCCTAGCATAGATGAAAAGATCTAAGCTTTATATCTATCCCAAGATAATTGATCAATCATACATCAAGGCTCACTATATCATTTGCAAAGAAGAATTTCCCAAATATGTACTTATCTGATGCGCTTTCTGTGAGTGTTATTATCTTTCCGTCATGTAAGTCAAGACCTTCTGCCATTGCAGGTCCCTTTATTTCATCTTCAGGATTCTCTAGTAAATATACAGGTGCACCATCTAAAGTCTTTCCAGAATCCACTATTTCCTTTTCATCATAGATATAGTATACGGAGCTCGATAGGCCATGTGATGTAGAGAGGACAATCTTCCCATCAGGAGTAAAGCATATGCCCTGGACGTAGTCCCTGATTGAGTAAACCTTTACAGGCTTTGAAAGATCGTCGATTGAATATACAGAACAGATAGCTAAGTGAGTACCTTCTTTGGTGCTATAAGTATGGCCATCGACTGGTTCGCTATCTCTTTCCATGAATGTCCCTACATATAGATATTCATCATCTGTATATAAGAAAGAAGCCTTATTATTGATTTTCGTGCCACTTCCAATATCAACAGTATCTCCATTTTCAGCATTTAGAACATCCTCTAGAGAGAATGTATAGATTCTGCTTCCATTTGCTATATATGCATATTCGCCAGATGCTGCAATTCCCCCAGCGTGTCCTGTGTATTTCTTTCCATCCCGATCTAGAGACACATAATATGAATTCCCATCTAAGTCTGTAACGTAGATTCTTGAAGATGAGCCATCTTTCATATAACCAGATACTAAGATCAGACCTTCATCCTCTACTGCTGCAATGCCTTGGCACACAAACCCATCTGAGAGTCCTGGGTTTCTGCATAGTGTGCTCTCTGCTTTGTAATAATCACGGTATATTGCAAACTTCAATGCATTCAAAACCACTATTACAAAAAGCAAAAGGGCTATTATTGAAATTGTAAATATAGTTATTGATTTCAGAATTCTCTTCAATATCTTCATGTCCTTCCTCCCCTTAACCAAGCATTAAGATACCGATAATCAAAGTTCTTTTTCAATACAAGGGTTTTTCCTCGTGAAAAAGTTCTGCTTTATATACTAGGAGCAAAGGAATATCTGACTCATTCCTTGAAGTGAAGCATAATCATGAAGTTTCTAACTCTGTCTCAACAATCTTTTCTGCTTTCAATCAAGTGTCAATAGTGCACCGAACAAAGGCTTGATGAGATCGACATTCTTTCGTATTTTCAAAAATAAAAGGACTGTGCATTATAGTTCTGCAACAGTCCATGAATAGTTGAATTATTTAATAGTCAGATTTCTAGAAAGCTCTGCATGGGCTAACCTTGTTACCAGAAAGACGGTAATGCCACCAAAGATCACCATCAATAAAACTCTTGGAACGAGATGAGTCGGTAGATAGATACTCAGAGCTCGACCAATAGTTGCCGTTTGCGAATGAGCCTATGCCTTCTGCCTTAAGGTTGTCGTACATCAGATTGAGTTCATTCTGTGATGGAAGGAACCAGTCATCATACTCTCCATGGCTGAGGTCTAAGCAAAGACGGGCTGCATAGTCTGATTTCGTTTCCGATCCGGTTTCATACGAATATGCGTTAGGGCCAATAGCACTAGATAGAAGTTCTGTATTCTTCTCTCCTGCGCCTATATCAATTAATGTACAATCTTCATTTGAGTATACAGTTGTTCCATTTACAAACAGATTCTCTCCATCATCACTTGTCCTGTAATATCCGAAGCTATAATTTTGTTTTGCGTCAGTATAACCCTCTACTGTTGAATCCACTGTTTGAACTCCATCAACTACACGTAGGTCACTTGGAGCTGCCTCAAGATATCTCCAGCCGCTGACTGTTGATAGAAGATTGTCTCTTCCATCTGGATCTTCAGCTGTATTATCTGCATCAACATCGTAGAAAATGTATCCACCTGCTGGGCCTATGTACCTAAGCTTTGCAGTCAAAGTGTCTGTATACTCTATTCCATCGATAGTTGCTGTTACAGATATCTCATGCTCGTCATAGTCTGAATACAGGATTGCTTCTTCACTCTTTCCATCCTCATTAAAGACTTCTCCGTCTACAAGCCACTTGTAAGACACTTCCATTTCAGATACATCGACAACATCATCATTTTTATCAAGAGCATCTACTCTAAATGGTTTCTTTGATCCAATTGCATCGTATTGTGATGCTTCAATAATCTGGATTTTCACAATCACAGGTGTCTCAGGCTCCACAACAGGATCTTCTCCAGGTGTATCTGGGGTCTCTGGATTTGTGCCAGGATCTACCTCAGGTGCATCTGGGCTCTCAGGATTTGTACCAGGATCCACCTCAGGCGTATCTTGGTTCTCAGGATTTGTGCCAGGATCTACCTCCGGTGTATCTGGATTCTCTGGATTTGTGCCAGGATCTACCTCAGGCGTATCTGGGTTCTCAGGATTTGTGCCAGGATCTACTTCAGGTGTATCTGGGTTCTCTGAATTTGTGTCAGGATCTATTTCTTGTGTATCTGGGGTTCCAGGGTTTACAGCAGGATTTTCTTCTGGAATCACTTCTGGCCAATTTCGTTGTTGCAGCTGACAGCAAGGAAACAAGATAAAACTATTAGAATTGAAAGTAATAATTTTCTAAATGATTTCTTATTCATACTAAACTCCTTTTTTAATATCATTTTAGACATAGGGGACATTTAGTCAAGTATTACCCACCTGCCTACTTTTTTTATATTCTTTTAAATTATTTTCATCAGATTAAGCTCTGAAAACCGGAGGATTGTAAACCCCCTTCAGGATAGACCATTTTCCATGGCGCATTTACACTCGCTATGGCCTTTTCCTGTCTGATAGAAAAAAGCGAAGACCTCTTTAATGATGCAGATTCCAGTTGCCTTCTATATGTTCTTCTCCGCTTAATCATGAAACGTTTTGTCATCTGCAGATTTGCATTAATTTAAGCTTTTAAATACTCAGATAATCAGCACTTTTATTAAAAAATGCCTGCTAAATCATCACAATCAGGCTCTTTTTGATATGAAGAGCTTCCTTTTGGTATCCATATCCTGATTGATAACTCCTATTTCTGGTTTATAATCAGGTTAAGAGGACAAGGTATATGAAAAACAGATTCTTTATTGCAATTGCTGTTTCCTTATTGCTCCTTGCTATTGGATGCAACGAAAACATAGAAGAGACAAACTGGTACGATCCTAATGATTATCATAGCTATTTGGATATGGATGAAGAAGGAATTTATTGCACTCTTACTTACATCAATAATGAAGCCATAATACCTGAGTATTATGATGGCAAGAAGGTAACTGCAATCAAGAAAGAAGGCTTCAAGGACTGCGAAGCATTGAAGAAGATCACTATCAATGCCTCTCTGGATACTATCGGCTCTGGTGCCTTTTCTGGCTGCACTGCTCTTGAAAGCATTGAAATTCCAGACTCTGTATTCCGCATTGAGCCATATACATTCGAAGGCTGCAAAAGGCTAGAAGAAGTCACACTGCCAGAAAGCATGATATCCATAGGAGAAAAAGCTTTCTACGGCTGCAAAGCCCTTCGTGAGATAACAATCCCAGACAGAACTGAATCAATGGGAGACTTTGTCTTCCTTGGCTGCGAAAGCCTTGAGAGAGCTACTATCGGAAATGGTATCCAAAGAATCCCAGATTTCGCATTCGGAGACTGCAAGAGCTTAAAGACAATAGTGCTGGGGGAGAATGTTGAGATTATCGGTGAGTACGCCTTCATCAGTGCATCGAGTCTCTCTGAAATATATCTTCCCGACAGCATTCGCACTATCAACGAAGGTGCATTTTACTATTGTGAATCCTTAGAGGAGATTGTATTGCCACCACTACTAGAAGAGATTCCTCTTCTTGCTTTTGCAAGTTGCTCATCATTGACAAAAGCAAAGCTTGGAGAAAGCATCACAACAATTGGTGATGGAGCATTTGGAGGCTGCTTCAGTCTTATTGATATAAATCTTCCTAATAGCATAGAAACCATTGGAAGTGCTTTCACAGAGTGTTTTATGCTAAAAGAAATCACCTTACCAATCAACATAGGCACAATAGCCGCTGGCACATTCAAGGATTGTAAATCTCTTGAAGATATAAACTGGGACGAATGTGAGGTACTAAGCGTGATTGAAGAAGAAGCTTTCTATGGCTGCGAGTCCCTGCCGTCTATTACCATTCCTGCCACTGTCACAAGAATTGGGACCAAGGCATTTGGTGGATGCCATAACTTAGAAAGCGTCAAGGTCCCAGGAAGTGCATTTATTGACATCAGCGCATTTGATCACGGAACTTTATTGGAAAGATACTGATCATAAATACGAAATGCTGTCTACCAGAGGATTAATATGCTTTGGAGACAGCATTTTTATCGATCATTCATTCTAAAAAATTATAGATGCAAAGTCAGTAATTAAGCACCATCCTTATTATCGAATATCAAAAATCCCAATAGGACGATGGCCTGAAGCAGATGCTCTGTCAGCTTTACATCGATTAGCTTGCTATCCAAATCTTCAGACATCATAAAACAGCTTATATGCAAGAAAGCCTCCCCTCTTCTGTTTTGCCTGTTTATACCATCAATGGATATTATCCATCCCTGGATAAAGCGAATTGAATAAATATCAAGAATAGCGAAAAACGAATTATAAGAGTCTCAATATATTGATTGAAGAACAATTAATATACTTTGTGGTAAGTAACTCTGGAGTAAATAATTTAAAACTAAGGCTATGTTCAATTGACGCAAGAATAAACTGGAATCATTGGAAAACCTATATAAATCAAATAACTTTGAAAGGCTCATCCTCCATGGCAGGGTTGGCAAGTCGTGCATTCTATCTCATTTTGCAAAGCCTCATAATAAAAAAAACTGTTTACTTCACAGGAGGCAAATCATCTGAAAAATGAATGGCAACCTTCTTTATTCTTATTGATCTTTCTCCTCATATGTCTTGTTCCAGGAACCGATTTCAATGAGATTGCCTTCTGGGTCAGCAATATAGCAGGTTCTCTGGCCCCAAGGCTCATTCTCTGGCCTCGATACAGGAGTTGCCCCGCCTTTAACTGCCCTATCGAAGGCTTCATCAACCTCATCAAAGGTATCGACATAGAGAGCTATCTCAAAGTGCCCATTAAGCCCCCTGATATATTCATATCTTCGTCCTGTCATCTTTTCAAAGTCATCTCTTCCATAAAGCAGAAACAATGTACCATCTTTTTCTAGATACACATTCTTCGTATCCTCAGCTTCTCTGATCTCAAAGCCAAGCACATCTCTATAGAAACGTATCATTCTGGCCATATCAGCAACAAACAATCCAAAACCATCTAATCTCATATATAGTCCCTTCATCCAATACACCATATTTTCGTCCATTTTTACTGTATTTTGGACGAAAAAAAACTAATAAAAAAACAAAGAAGAATACTTGTACTCATGCAATATGCTAACTAATGTTAACAGACTTAACCTTGACTATCAGTTCTCCATGATAAAGCTTGTTTTCTCTATGATTGTAAAGTAACAATCTTGGAAGTTTTGCAGAAAAAGGTGGAAGTGCCAATCATAAGCAGCTTCTAGGTAATTCGCAACTAGCCAATGAAACCACAGAGACGGTATCAGGACTTAAGGATAAAAAGAAAGTAAATCTCTCCTTTCCATCATTATCAGTTCGTTTATTCTTTCAAACAAATCAGCTTATGTTTGGATAAAGCTCATTTGCTGTCCGCCCTGACATAGAAAGTATTCTTCCCAGAACCCTGCCTTATTATTATGCCTTCTTCTTTCAGCCTTTTAAGTGCTGCAAGTGTTGATGATCTTCCAATTTTCGGGCAATGAGCAATAACATCAGAAGCGGTAAACTTCCCGATTTTTTCTTCTGTATATCTCTTTACGATGTCATATGCTGTTCTGCCCAATCCGTTTTCAGAAAATAGCCCAACTCGCTCCTCAAACTCAATATAGCAGGCCAGAATTACCTGCAGCATGTATCTTATGAATGGAGTTGGACCGTTTTCTTCCTCATGCCATCCTTTATCTGATTCTTCAAGCGTGTCGTAGTATCTGTCCTTTGTTTTCTCTATCTGCTTTTCGATACTAATAAACTTTCCAACGCTATAACCATTTTTATACAACAGGAGCAATGTCAGCAGTCTGCTCATTCTCCCATTGCCATCATTGAATGGATGTATGCAAAGAAAATCACAGATAAATGCTGGAATCAATATCAAAGCATCTATTTTTTCATTTGCTATGGCCTGTCCATAAGCGTTGCATAAATTCTCCACTGCTTCCTGTGTGTCATATGGTGGGATAGGAGTGAATCTAGTAACTACCGTTCCATCAGGCTTTGTTTCGTTGATATAGTTCTGAACACTCTTAAAGTGACCACCATAAGAATAGCCAGCTCTCTTTAGAAGATCGCGATGAAGCTGCAATATATAAGAAGGACGAATTGGGATATATTCATTGCTTTCATGAATTATATTCAGCACATCTCTGTAGCCCATAATCTCATCCTCATCACGGCTTCTGGGCGTTGTTTTTTCTTCAAACAGCTGTTTCATACGAGAGCTTGTCGTAACAATCCCCTCTATTTTGTTGGAAGCCTCTGTACTCTGTATCTTTGCTATTTCGACTAAGCGATCAAGTTCTACTGTTTTTTGCCGGATGAACAATTCCTGTTTTCCTTTGCATTCATGAATCTTTGCAACAAGATTCAGTATGTCTGTGTCCCATTTCTTTTCTACTAGCCTACTATAGTCAAACGATCTCATATGAGCTCCTTTCGTCCAGTGCCATTCTCTTTCGTCCAATTTTAATTATATTTGGACGAGACATCAAGATACTAAACCGTCGCAACCGCTGCCTGATCCGTTTTTTGACTAAAGGATAATAACCCTTAATTACTGGAAGGCGCTCATTCGCTACTGAAATAACAGCAAATTGACCACTTTTACAACCCTACTACTAAGCATTGACTTTATGGTTACCTTCCACTCTATAGTTCAAAGAGTCTGCTGATACCCTTGCTTTTAAGGATGTCTTTCCGCCTCAACCATCTTTAAGAATCAATTCCATCCCATGAATAGTGTCCTATGTGAGCAGTATTTTCCAAAGTAGTCCTGTGCTTAGAAACTTTAGAAATACTCAATCCGTTTTTTGTTTATGATGTCAGCAATGAGACGAGCTTCTCTTTTTCAGCCCAAAAAACAAGACCCGTCACTCTTTGAGTAACAGATCTCGATACTTATTCCTTCTCTATTCCCTTTCCCGTTTCTAACATCCCCTACATGCCAGGCATTCCTATCAAGAGGAATCACCTGGATGACTTTATCGTCATTAGTAGCGTAATGAAATGAAGTCTGCTTATTGTTGCTCTGCATGTACTCTATCTCATTCTTAGCAGATGCATCGTTTGCTGTATTGTGTACGACAATCCTTGTCGGATTCATTTTATATGGCCACTTAAATGAATATCTCTCTTTACTGATTAACATATCGCAATCAACTTCCTCATTAATATTGC
>JAZURW010000119.1:0-17962 GCA_045606405.1 Candidatus Ornithospirochaeta sp.
CCGCTTGGCCTCCGACTTGGTTGTCGGCAATGGTGCCAGAGAAGAGAGTGTTTTTCTGAAGAACCACAGATACAGCATCCCTAAGAGCATGGACGTTGTATTGTCTGACATCCACCCCGCCAACTAGAAGTGAGCCCGAGCTGACGTCATAGAGCCTTGCGATCAAGGACACAAGCGTGGACTTGCCTGAGCCTGTGGTTCCAAGAATGCCAACAGTCTCGCCTGACTTGATCTCGAGATTTATATTCTTCAGTACGTTCTTCCCTTCCTTATAAGCAAAATCGACATCCTTGAACACGATAGAGCCATCCTTGACCTCTCTAAGTCCTTCCTCGTTCAAATCCATCGACACCTCAGCTGTAAGGACCTCAGAGATTCTCTTCATGCTTGGCCATGACATTGAGAACATGATGATAATCATGCCTGTCATTATCAGAGAGGAGAGAATCTGGCCTGTATATGTGTATATGCTCATCAGCTCGCCAGTTTCCATGCCCCCGACGTTGATCAGCTTCGCGCCAAGATAGGATATGGCAATCATGCATGAGTAGGAGATGAGCATGACGGCAGGATTTGTCGCTGCCATTATCTTCTGTCCCTTTGAGAAGTTGTATTTTATATCCTCAGCGCTTTGATTGAACTTCTCACACTCCTTTTCCTCTCTGACATACGCCTTGACTGTTCTTATTCCGTTAAGGTTCTCCTGGACTGTGTTATTGAACCTGTCGTACCCCTTGAAGGCTCTTTCAAAGTACTTCTTTGTCAATGTGAACACCAAGATGATGCCTGCGATTATCACGGGAATAGCGATAGCGAATATGCCAGCAAGCTTTGAGCCATTCCTTAAAACCATTATGATGGCGAAGATGAACATGACAGGGCTTCTGAATAGCATTCTGATTGACATGTTGAATGATTGCTGCACATTCTGCACATCTGTGGTCATTCTTGTGATAAGAGAGGATGTAGAGAACCTATCGATATCGGCAAAGGAGAAATCCTGAAGCTTCTGATAAAGGTCATGCCTTAAGTTCGTCGCGAATCCTGCAGAGGCTGTGGCTGCGAATCGAGCGGCAAGGACTCCAAAGACCATAGCCATGAAAGCAGCTCCTACAAGGTATATCGACATTCGCCAAATATAGGACATATCCCCCTTGGAGACACCATTATCGATGATCAAGGCCATCAATGTAGGTATCAGGACCTCCATTGCGACCTCTCCAATCATTGAAATCGGAGACAAGAAGGCATACTTCTTGAACTCCCTAACCCTAGAAAACAAAGATTTAATCACAACAACTCCATTGTTTATAAAAAAAGAAGCGGCAACCGCTTCCTCTGAATATAATTAATTGTTTGGATATCAACAATGAACTAACGCAATAAACACAAAAAAAACATCTTCATCCAAGTGATATGAATGAGCTTACTGGGAGAGTGAACATAATCGCCTTTCCCTTTTGCCTCAGACATTCAAGTGATCGTATTGACTGCTCTATCGCCTCTGCCTTTGACTTATCCTCAACGATTATGAGCATCTCCTTCTCCGCCACTATTGGATAGCCGAAGAATTTCTTGTCATCTTCCATCGCTGTTCCATGCGCATTTATGATCGATCCACCCTTTGCGCCAGCTTTTCTGGCCGCTGCCATGGCATCCTCTGCATAGCCAGACTCGCAAATCACCTGTATCATAACCAAATTAGATTCACCCATACCACATTCTCCTTCAAAGCCTGACCTCAGGAACACTACAATGCCTTTTGTCTTGACAGATGATACAGCCGTCTTGACAGCCTCAACGTTATCAGAATCCAGCATCGAGTAAAGGATCTCACGCTTGCTATCACCAAATCCCAAAGCTGCAAGAATCGAGCTGGATGCAGTACCCTTGGCTGAGGCAATCGTTCCGCCTGGCGCACCCACGCTCCTTGCGGCAGCCATGATCTTGGCAGCATCTCCTTTATTAACGATGGCAACCATCATATTACCTTGCATTTTCTGGCTCCTTTTTGTTGGATTTGCTTATTATAACATGATAAATGACTCCTAACATCTCAATTGTCACAATAGGCATCATCGCAACCAGCCCTATAAGGCCAAAGCTAGCTGTTGCGACATCACCGGAGAGTATTGACGCAGCACCAATCACAAAGGGCAAAAGGAAGGTTGATGACATAGGTCCAGTGGCAACTCCACCTGAATCAAAGCTAATTGACACAAAGAGCGTCGGGCAAAATGGCATCATAGACAGGATAAGCCCATAGCCTACTAGCAAAAAAGGCCAAATTGATAAATTGAAAATGATTCTGACTATCGCCAAGACAACAGCAAGCGAGACGCCGATTGAGATTGAGAAGAGCATGATGCGGCGTCTGATCTTCCCTTGCGATATTTCCTCAACCTGCTCAGTGAGTACCCACACAGCTGGCTCTGCGAGAACAACAGCAGCACCAAAGACAGCGCCAACTATGACAAGCGCCACAGGGCTTTTCGCATTTGCGATAGCCTCTCCAAGAGCCCTTGCAACTGGCATGAATGAGGACTTCACCGCAAAAAGGAACAAAATAGTGCCGAATATCGTGTAAAGGATACCAGTGTACATTCGCATAGCCCTAATCCTAGGGAGCTTCATAACAAGCACCTGAATCAATACGCAAATCACGATTATTGGAAGCAATGCGACCAAAACCTCCTTCGAGACATGAAGGAAGAGCTCTCCCTTGGAAAGCATTGAGGCTGAGGTTTCAACCGCATCGAAGCTTCCTGCGGAGACAGCACCTAGAATCAGCACGAATAGAACCGGTCCGATTGAGGCCAAGCCTGTATATCCGAAGGCATCCTCATCCTTCTTGCCAAGACTCTGAGCAACACCAAGGCCAAGCGCCATTATGAAAGGCACTGCCATAGGGCCTGTTGTGGCGCCTCCAGAATCAAAGGCAACAGAGACGAAGAACTCAGGCACAAAGGATGCGACAACAAACAGCAAGAGGATGGAGATCGCCATAGTAAGCTTCATTGAGAACTGGAATATCGTCCTCACATATGAAATTGCCATGAAAAGCCCAACACCTGCTGCAATCGCAAGGGTAAGCACTGCCTTATCAATCATTGGGTTGATCTGCACAACCTGGCCTGTCAAGACCGCGACATCAGGCTCCGCCACCGTTATTATCACCCCTATGAATACTCCTGTTAATATCAAGAGCCATATACTCTTCTTGCCAGTCACAAAGCTTCCCAGCTGGTTACCTACAGGCACAAAACCCAAGTTAACGCCCAAAAGGAAGAAGGCGAGACCAATGATGACCAAGAAAACAGAAATGACAAACGACAAAAAGGATGCGACTGTTGTGAATATGGAAAAGATAAGACCCAAAATGATGGCAATCAATGCTATCGGGGTCACAGATACAGCCACTTCCTTCAGTTGTTTGAGAAATCCCATTTGAAAACCTTACATTACAATACTTGTGATTACATAATCAGAGTCGCAGATTACCACTCGAAGGTCAATTGACTTACAGTAAAAACAATGCCTATTTGAATGATGTCAAGCGCACCTATTCATCCTTCATCCTTCTCTTGCTTATCTTCTTGATCAAAGTGACTGAAATGAAGATTATCCCCATGGAGGCAATCAAAAGGCCCCAGGAGATGAATCCTCCCTTCACCGCTTCCAGAACTTTATTGGCAGAGTCATAATCGACATGGAAAGAACTGAACATCAACACACCTCCTTATATGCTGAATAATCCTAGTATGAGGCCGCCAGCAAGAACAGAGCCAATCTGGCCTGCGACGTTTGCCCCCAGCGCAAATGGTAGAAGATGGTTCTGCTTATTCGCCTCCTGCCCTACCTTCTGCACAACACGTGAGGACATCGGGAATGCCGATATGCCAGCCCCGCCAATTAGAGGATTCATCTTATTGCCATCCTTAAGGAAGAGGTTTGCGATCTTAATGAAGTAAACACCACAGGCTGTATCGAAGATGAATGCCAATAGGCCAAATACGATAATCATCAGAGTGCCAACTGTCAAAAGATCGTTTGCGTTGAGCATTGGCGATATAGCAAGGCCAAGCACAAGAGATATGAGTGGGGAAAGGATGTTCTGAGCTGCATTCGAGAGAGAAGAAAGCACACCGCACTCCCTTAGAAGGTTTCCAAACATCAGCATTCCGACAAGCGCTGCTGAGTCCGGCGCCATGAAGGAGCAGATTATCGTGACAGCGATTGGGAAGCATATTTTGGTGCTTTGGCTGATCGCGCTTGAGGTATATGTCATCTTTATGGCCCTTTCCTCTTTTGTGGTTGTCGCCTTCAAGACAAGTGGCTGTATAATCGGCACAAGCGCCATATAGCAATATGCGACTATCAGTATTGGTGCGATGAATGTCGATGCAAGCCTTTGGGCTACCATGATGGCTGTAGGGCCATCAGCTGCGCCGATGATGCCTATCGCAGCAGCATCGTTAAGAGGAAAGAAAAGAGAGGCAAGCATCATCGATATGAAGATGCCACCCTGACCTGCTGCTCCAACAAAGATAAGCCAAGGCTTCTGGATAAGTGGCCCGAAATCGATCATGGCACCTATGCCAATGAAAAGAAGAAGGGGGAGAACCTCCCATCGCTCTATTCCTGTGTTATAAAGCCATGCAAGGATGCCATTGCCAGTGGATGCAGTAGCGCTTCCAATAAGGCCATCTGCGATCACAGAGCCGGGAACGTTCACCAATATAGCCCCAAAGCCCATTGGCAGAAGCAATGTCGGCTCCATCTCCTTCTTTATCGCAAGATAAATCAAGAGGATTCCGATAATAATCATGAGGATATCCCCAATTCCAGTGACAAATGCCACATTCCAGCCAAAATGAGTGGCAATCTGATCTAATTTCGCCGTGAAAATATTGAAGTCATTCATAATGTATCACGTAAGATAAAGCCATCTTCGAGATTGAGAAATAAGCAAAAACGCCACTATGGCTAACTTTTGGACATTATTTAGGAAATAGCAACACCTTGCTTCTATTTGTAAACCGAATTACATGCATAATATTACATTTTCTTTCAAAACACCCATGATTACTTTATGAAATAGAGAGGAAAAGGAAAAAATTCTTCAAAAAAATTTCAAGTTGACCGATTTAGAAAACCGATTTAGCATTTAAATGTGATAGATTCCAACTCTATCTCTAAAAAAGTATCACAATGCGGTAAAAATCGCACAAAAGGAGAAAAAACATGAAAAAGACTCTGAGCATTCTTCTCATTGTTCTCGCAGCTCTTTCATTGCCTCTCTTCGCTGAAGGTGCAAAGGAAGAAGCAACTGGCAAGACAGAAATCTACTTTCTTAACTTCAAGCCAGAAATCGCAGATGTTTACACAAATGTTGTAAAGCCAGCTTTCGAAGCTGAGAACCCAGACTACATCCTCAAGGTTGAGACAGCAGCTTCTAACCAGTACGCTTCAACTCTCAAGAGCGAAATGGCTAAGAACAATCCTCCTGTAATCTTCCAGACAAATGGTCCAGTTGGTCTTCAGGGAAGCCTCGCTGACGTAGCAGATCTCGAGAACACAGAGTTCTACGGCATCCTCGCTGACAAGTCAATGGCTCTCAAGACTCCAGACGGAATGATCGCAGCTATCCCATACGCAGTAGAAGGTTATGGCATCATCTACAATGCAGCAATCCTTGATGCATACTTCGCACTTCCTGGTGCAAAGGCTTCTTCTGTTGATGAGATCAACAACTTCGAAACACTCAAGGCTGTTGTAGAGGATATGCAGGCAAAGAAGGACCAGCTTGGCATCAAGGGCGTATTCGCTTCAACATCAATGGCACCAGGCAATGACTGGAGATGGCAGACACACCTCTTCAACATCCCAATGTGGGCTGAGTTCAATGCTAAGGCAAACGGCGGAGACGCAACACTCACAGGCCTCGCAGCTAAGACATTCGACTTCACTTATGGCGACAATTTCAAGGCTATCTGGGATCTCTATCTCGAGAACTCAACAACAGCTAAGGGCCTTCTCGGCGGCAAGTCTGTAGACGACTCAATGGCAGAGTTCGCACTCGGCCAGTGCGCTATGGTCCAGAACGGCAACTGGGGTGCTTCACAGATCCTCGGCGTTCCTGGCAACAAGGTAGCTGACGAAGACATCAAGTTCCTCCCAATCTACATTGGCCTCGACGGCGAAGAGTCACAGGGTCTTGCAGTTGGCACTGAGAACTACCTCTCATTCAACAAGGCTGCATCAGAAGAAGCTCTCAAGGGCGCAGACGTATTCCTCACATGGCTCTTCTCATCTTCAACAGGTAAGAAGATCGTAAAGGAAAACCTTGGCTTCATCACACCATTCAACACATTCAACGATGACGAGATGCCATCAGACCCACTTGCAAAGCAGGTAGTAGCATGGATGAACAACGGTGCTAAGTCAGTACCATGGACATTCGCAGCTATCCCATCAGAGCAGTGGAAGTCAGACTTCGGCGCAGCTCTTCTCGAGTACATCAATGGTTCAATGGCTTGGGACAAGGTTGAGTCAGTTGCTAAGGACAGCTGGGCTAAGGAAGCTCAGATCGCAGGCAGATAAGACAATACCCTCTTTAAATAATAGTGGCCGTCGATCGGCGGCCGCTATATATTTCAATCAATAGGTAAGACACACATGGAAAAATCCATTAAAAGATTCTTTTGGCTCTTTGCGCTTCCGGGCCTCATATGCTTCATGATAGCATTCATCGTCCCCTTCATCTGGGGTCTAGTTCTATCATTCTGCGAATTCACAAATATCACGAATGCGAATTTCGTGGGCCTGTCAAACTACATAAAGGCTTTCACGATCGACAATTACTTCACACAGTCCTTCTGGTTCACTCTGTTATTCACAGTTGTATCTGTTGCGACAATCAATGTCCTCGCATTCTCACTTGCTCTGATCCTCACTAAAGGAATCAAGGGCACAAATATCTTCAGAACAGTATTCTTCATGCCTAACCTTATTGGCGGCATCGTCCTGGGCTGGGTATGGAACGTAATCATAAATGGCGTTCTAGCATACTTCGAGACATCAATCACAGCCAACTCATCATTTGGATTCTGGGGCTTGGTTGTGCTTATGAATTGGCAGAATGTTGGTTACATGATGGTAATCTACATCGCAGCAATACAGAATATCCCAACAGACATGTTGGAGGCTGCCTCAATCGATGGTGCTGACTCAAAGACAACTCTCTTCAAAATCATCATCCCTTCAGTCATGCCTTCAATCACAATATGTCTTTTCATGACGCTTACAAATGGCTTTAAGCTTTATGACCAGAACCTTGCGCTCACAGCAGGTGGTCCAAACCACAAGACAGAGATGATGGCAATGAACATCTTCAATACATTCTACTCCAGAGTGGGCTTTGAGGGTGTTGGCCAGGCAAAAGCTGTCATATTCACGATTATCGTAGCTGCAATCGCTCTTGCACAGCTATATATCACAAGAAGCAAGGAGGTAGAGAGTTAATATGGCCAAGGTCGAGAAAAAAACCTATAAGTACGTTCTTTTCGTGCTCCTTCTTCTAGTGGCAGCATTCGTAATCTTCCCAATTGTCGTAGTTGCGATGAACTCCTTCAAGAGCAAGCTCTTTATCTCAGCAGAGCCATTCAATTTGCCAAACGCAGACACCTTTGTTGGCTTAACAAACTACACAAGAGGTCTTGTCTCAATTGGATTCTTCAAGGCATTTGGAATCTCTCTCTGGATCACAGTTGCCTCTGTAATCGCAATCCTTATATGCACAAGCATGCTTGCTTGGTATATCACAAGAGTTAAAGGCAAGGTCACAAGCCTTATCTACTACTCACTCACCTTCTCAATGATCGTTCCATTCCAGATGGTAATGTTCACAATGAGCAAGATCGCGAACATGATACACCTGGACAACCCAATCGGAATCATCGTTCTTTACGTTGGATTCGGATGTGGAATGTCAACATTCATGTTCTCCGGATTCATAAAGTCAATCCCTCTCGCTCTTGAGGAGGCTGCAATGATTGATGGAGCTGGTCCTGTTAGAACCTTCTTCCAGGTTGTGATGCCAATGCTCAAGTCAACTGCAATCACAATTGCCATCCTTCAGACAATGTGGGTATGGAACGACTATCTGCTCCCATATCTGACACTGGATTCATCAAACAGAACAATTCCTGTTGCGATCCAGTACCTCAGAGGTGGCTATGGCTCTGTTGACATGGGTGCTATGATGGCAATGCTTGTGCTCGCAATGCTTCCTGTCATCATCTTCTACCTATCATGCCAAAAATATATCATCAAGGGTGTTTTAGCAGGAGCCGTAAAGGGTTAAGATTAGGAGGACCAATATGACAAAGACAAAGAGAACTACTATTTCTGATATAGCAAAGATGTCTGGCTATTCCAAGACAGCAGTTTCCTTTGCCTTCAATTGTCCTCAAAGAATATCAACAGCAGCAAGAGAAAGAATCCTAGCCGTTGCAAAGGACCTGGACTACATGCCAGACCCAATGGCTAGGAACTTCTCCTTAGGCAAGCATATGACTGTGGGCTTTCTGCTTCCACAGGTTCTTGAGTCCTCGCTGGACAACCCATACACACAGAAGGTCATCATAGGCATGGGCAGAGTATGCGAGGACAATGGATACTCCATCATGCTCATCCCACCTCTAAGGTCATCGATTCCAGAGGCTGTCAAGAATGCGACAGTTGATGGAATCATTGCAATGGGCATCATGTTTGACCAGAACATCACAGAGGTATTCAGAAGAAGAAAGCTACCTGTAGTTGTCATTGATGCAAGCAGCAATGATGATGTGACAACTGTCACGATAGATGACGAGATGGCTGCGGAGATACAGATGCGCGCAGCACTGGAAAAGGGACATAGGGACATAGCTATAATATCACTTCCAGATGATGCTTACTCATCCTCAGATGCTAATGGCGAGAATACCATCAGAAAGCGAATGAAAGGATATTATAGGGTTCTGAAAGAATACGGAATCAAAAAGGACCGCTTAATAATCAAAAGCTGTGATGTCACTTTATCAGACAGCAAGAGAACAGCCTTTGATATTCTTTCAGAATCAACACCATCCTGCTTTGTATGCATGTCAGATATCGCAGCAATGGGCGTTATCAGCGCAATCAAGGACAAAGGCCTTGATTGTCCAAAGGATATCTCCGTTATCGGCTTTGACGGCATAACGAACCCTCTTTTGAACGGTATCGATTTAACGACAATCGTCCAGGATCCGATTGAGAAGGGAAAGCTCGCAGCTCAGCTTCTATTCTCAATCATCGCAGGCTCCAATGAGAGCACAAAGCAGCACACATCCTTCTTCTTGCACGAAGGCGAGACGCTAATCGAATTTCAAGGAAATTAGAATATGAATATCAGCGGAAAGCGCTCAAATGGCATTTTGATGCATATCACTTCTTTGCCCTCTGAATATGGAATCGGGGATTTTGGCCCTGAGGCCTATCGCTTTGTGGATAAGCTGCATGATTCTCTCTGCAACTATTGGCAGCTTCTTCCCTTAGGGCCTACAGGGTACGGCAATAGCCCCTATGCGGCACGTTCAACATTCGCAGGGAATGAGCTATTAATCTCCCCTGACCTACTCTATAGAGATGGGTACCTTGATAAAGAGGACCTTGTTCACCCTGAATTTCCAGATGATAGGGTTGACTTCTCCTTAGTCACAGAGTGGAAGCTTCCACTCTTGAAGAAGGCTGCAAAGAACTTCCTCTTGAAAAACAAAAGAAGAAAGGCATACAGACAATTCCTTTCAAATGAGAGCTATTGGCTTGAGGATTATGCGCTTTTCATGGTTCTTTATGAAAAATACTATGACGCTAGATGGCATACAATCTGGGATGAGAAGGAAGGCTTCAGAGACCCAAAAACAATGGAGAAGATCAAGAAGGATAAGAAGGATGAGCTTGAGATTTGGTATGCCCTTCAATACCTTTTTGACCAGCAGCTCTTCGATTTAAGATCATATGCAAACGGTCTTGGGATAAAGACTATTGGCGACATCCCTATATTCGTAGGCGCTGATTCAGCTGACGCATGGTCACATCTTGAGCTTCTCAAGACAGATGATGAAGGCCATTATACAGCTGTCTCAGGCGTGCCACCAGATGGCTTCTCAGCAACTGGTCAGCTATGGGGCAATCCTGTCTACGACTGGGATAAGCATATTGAGACAGATTTCGCTTGGTGGAAAGAAAGAATAAAGAGACTTCTGAAGATGACTGACGTCCTCAGAATTGACCACTTCAGAGGTCTTGATGCCTATTGGGAGATTCCAGCAGGAGATAAGACCGCAGAAAACGGAAAATGGAAGAAGTCACCAGGAAAGAAGTTCTTTGAGTCAATAAAGAAAGAAATGGGAGATCTTCCTATCATCGCAGAGGACCTTGGCTTCATGACAGATGGTGTCATCAAGCTTAGAGATGGCAACAACTTTCCAGGCATGAAGATTGCGACAATGGGCTTCTCTCTCAATGATAAGGGCGAGCTTAACACCTTTGACGATTTCCTGCCAATGAACTATACAAGGCGCTTTGTCGCTTACACAGGAACTCATGACAATGAAACCGCAAGAGCGTGGTTTGATGGCCTTAGCGGAGACGAGAAGCACCACGTCAGAGAGTATCTTGGCTCTGATGACTCTGAAATCGTCTGGTCCTTGATCAGAGCCGTGATGATGAGCAATGCTGATTATGCGATCTTCCCTATGCAAGATGTTCTAGAGCTTGGAACTGAGGCTAGAATGAACTTCCCATCTACATGCAATGAGAAGAACTGGGCATGGAGAATGAAGGCAGATCAATTCGACTCCTACAGAATCGATAGATACAAGTTCCTCGTGAGAATCTCTGGCAGATTGGGTAAGACAGCAGAGGAATACTATAGGTGAGAGAGCGAGGCAGAAATGCCTCGTTTTTCTTCTTGCTGAACATCCAAAGCCCCAACCTCTCCTTGACCCTGCTTATAAGAAAGCTTTGCGCCCTTCTTGCTTGCTTTAAGTTAGGAGCGATGATATCAAAGCCATTAAAGCATCCATCAAGAATCAGCAAATCAGTATCTATGCTGCATTTATCAAGGTTTTCGCAGTATATTTCAGGCTCATCCCCCAAAAGAAGCTTCGTCTGACTCGGAAAAACAACATCCATTTAGTATGGCTTGGTTAATGATGTATGCGTACTACTCGAGGTCGTTACTAATGACGTTTTTACACGGTTTGAGAGCATAGAGAGCAGAACCTGTTCCTGCAAACAGATCAACAAAGGTTTGAATTGACTTATTCTTATTTATTGGATCACATAAATGAGAAATGATACGTGCTTTACTTCCCATATATTGAAGTGTTGAAATTTCGTTATAATGATTCACTTCATTCGCCTCAATAATTCATTTAATTTGGATGAAGATATTTTAATTCATCTATGTGATTTCATTTCGCTGTCTCTCCAATGCCAGCCCAATAAGTCGATCAGTCTGATCTGCCATAAACAGCGGGATGTTCAGCATATCATCGTCCAGTTTCAGATTATCAAGCGAGAACCGAACCCGAAGCTTCACTTTATCCGGGAACAATTCCTTGAATTTTCTGAGACTCTTGCTCGCCAAATTTGCTTCGGACTTTACTTCAATGGGGAGAATGTCATTTTCTCGTTGAATCAGAAAATCCACTTCATAAGGAGGATTATTCTGTGACCAATAACGAGGCAGTATCTCAAACTGCGTGATCAACGTCTGTAATACATAGTTTTCGGTTAAGGCTCCCTTGAACTCAGCAAACAGGCGGTTGCCTTCGCCAAAAGCCGTAGGAGCCAATCGTGCCAGACGACGGAGCAGGCCTACGTCCACCAAATAGATTTTGAACGCAGACAAATCATCATAAGCGGCCACAGGAAGACCGGGTGCGCTACTGCGGTAGACTTTATGCACCAAACGGGCATCTACCAGCCATTGCAGAGCGTCCTCATATTCACGAGCTCTTGCGCCTTCTTTGACAACCTTATAGATAAATTTCTTGTTCTCTCTTGCCAACTGAGAGGGAACAGATTTCCAGATCATAGAGATTTTCGGAAACTCTGTGAGATTGGGATGCTTGGCAAAGTCACGCTCGTAAGCACCGATGATATCGGACAGAGCTTCCTGCATGGCAGAGACGTCACGGGCCTCCGTCCACATCTTTACCGATTCAGGCATACCTCCGGTAACATAGTACATCTTTAGCTTCTCATACAACGGATTGAAAAAAGCATCGGGAATCGGATCAAGTGTATCCAGGATCTCTTAATATTTCACAAGGTTCTCATCACCGTTTGCAAGAAGAAACTCAGTAAATGTCATGGGGTCGATCTGCATGAAGTTGACCTTTCCTACTGGGAAAGAAGATGGCTTAGCCAGGGCAATACCAAGCAACGAGCCAGCACAGGCAATGTGATACTGCGGAGCATTCTCGCAGAAATACTTCATGGCATTGATAACCTTAGGGCAGTCCTGCACCTCGTCAAAAATGATGAGCGTCCTTTCGGGCAAAATCCTATAGCCGCTGGCCAGCATCAGATTCTGCAGAATTCGATCCACATCCTTGGTAGTTTCAAAGAACTGTTTATATTCTTCGTTTTCATCAAAGTTGAAATAAGCGGTATTTTCATAATAGCGTCTGCCAAACTCCTTCAGAATCCAGGTCTTTCCCACCTGACGAACACCTTTTAGAATCAGCGGCTTGCGATAGGGTGAATTCTTCCATTCAAGCAGTTTATTCAAAATCAATCGTTCCATGGAAACACTCCTTCACACTATTATTGGAGTTTTTGGGTTTTGCAATCACACTATTATTATACTCAGAACTTGTGAATAAATCAGCTTGTTTCACAAAATTATTGGGTATTTCCGTGTGCATAATCACATAATTATAGCTGAGCCGACATGCCAAGATTTGAAATGAAGCTGCCAACGCTTTTTAACTTCTACACAGTCTGTGTACAACTTGCTTTAACGAACTACTCTGTAAATCAGTATCTATGCTGCATTTATCAAGGTTTTCGCAGTATCTTAAAGTCTCATCCCTGAAAGTATCTATTGAGCCAACATATGCCACTAAAGGAGGCAGATTCGAATAGTCCAAAAGGCGCAGTCAAAAATCCAACCAAATGACATGCTTCTTGATTGATATCCTCTCTCGCTACCTCAATGGTCCCATAACAAAAACAAAAGGAACCACAGCGTAGTTCCTTTATCGGTCAAATCATGCCTTGGCAAGCCTTGCATCCAACGACTCTTTAAAGAGATCCAGTTCCTTTTGGTTCTTTATCACGATCATTTTATCTGGATGTCTATTTTGAATCCTCGAGTAATTCGCCTTGGCTCTCCACGTCCTGCCCTTGAATAGCGCCCACTCAAGATAGTCAAGATTCAACCTATCCTTGCAGCCCTCTGTTATTGAGTCACGTTGGGTATTTCTATATTCCTTATGTCTTCTAAGTATTCTCAATAGGCAGCTCCAGCGATTGAAATCCATGAAGATTATCCAATCAGCCTCCTCAAGTCTTCTATTTCTCTCAAGGCGAGTGTAATTACCATCGATGACCCACTTCTCGTGCTCATCAAGAAAGTCCTTCGCTATCATTATCTCATCCTCAAGCTCCCTCTCTTGCCAACCAGGAAGCCAATGAACCTTATCAAGGTGCTGCAAAGGAAGCGAATACCTTTCGGAAATCATCTTAGCAAGCGTTGATTTGCCTGCTCCACTATATCCAATGATAGCAATCTTCACATCAACCACCATTTGCCATGATGTATATCATGATGCCGCAAAGAACAACTGTGACAATGGATATGTGAATGAAGGAACCATATTTCTTGAAGAAGGAAGGACCTTTACCTGCTTCTTCCACTTTTTCTTTATCTTCCATATCAAATCCTCATCTTCAGATTATTGCACAAACGAATTTGTTTCAATATATCTGACATTCGCAGATGCATCTTAAGAATATTATACTCAAAAAGGTATGGACAAAGATTGGCAAAACCAATTACAATGATAGGGCAAACGGACGGTTAGCTCAGCGGGAGAGCGCCTGCTTGACTCGCAGGATGTCATAAGTTCAATCCTTATACCGTCCATACAGGCTCCAGTGATGGAGCCTTTTCTATTCTCTAAGCTCTCGCTATCAAACCAAATAGAAGCCACGTTATGAACGTATGGATGAAGTGATTCATTAAATAAATTGTATACATTATACAATTTCCGCATACTCTTATATAGAACACCTAAATCAAAAGTGCTAAATTATATTCATGGCAGCAAGGAAGATAGACTTCTCAACAGGAAGCATACCCAAGATCGTAATACGCACATCCATTCCCATGATTATGGCGGAGATTGTCCATCTCCTGTACAACATGGTAGATAGAATCTACATAGGCCATATCGCAGAGTCGGGAAGCCTTGCTCTCACAGGACTTGGAATATGCTTTCCTATCATAGCTATATTCACTGCCTTTGGACGACTCTTTGGCTCAAATGGAGGGGCTCCACTTCTATCGATGGAGCTAGGAAAGGGAAACAAGGAAGAAGCAGGGAAAATAATGGGCTCCGCATTCTCACTCTCCCTCTTCACTGGGCTATTTTTCATGGTTTTCCTCATCGTCTGCAAAAAACCCATCCTATATGCATTTGGCGCAAGTGATGTGACATATCCTTTTGCTGAGAAGTACCTTACGATATACGCACTTGGCTCTGTTCCGGTTCTTCTCACCCTCTCCATGAACCCCTTCATCACAGGACAAGGCTTTTCTGTGATGGGCATGGTCACAACAGTCATTGGCGCTGTTCTCAATATCATCCTAGATCCAATTTTCATCTTCACCCTTGGAATGGGAGTTGAGGGTGCTGCGGTTGCAACAATAATCAGCCAGACAATCTCAATGATCTTCGTTCTCTCATTCCTTCTGGGGAAAAACCCGGAGATTAGAATTCAAAGAAAATACATGAAGCTTGAAAAGAAGCGCTCGTTGAGGATAATGGGGCTTGGAATGAGTGGCTTCACAATGGGAGCCACAAACTCAATAGTGCAGATTGTCTGCAATAAAATGGCACTGCTCTATGGCGGAGACTTATATGTTGGCGTCATGACAATCCTCAACTCCATCAGAGACATCTTCGCAACCCCTCTTTTAGGAATCGGCAGCGGCGCAACTCCTGTAATGAGCTACAACTATGGAATGAGAGATGGAAAGAGAGTGAAGAGCGCATCAAACTCAATGCTCTACTACACCCTTCTCATTTCAGCTCTGACATGGATTGCTGTATTCCTATTTCCAGAGTTCCTATCTGGAATCTTCACTACAGACCAGGCCTTGATTGATGCATCTGTATATAGTCTTCAGATTTACTTCTTCGGCTTCATATTCATGTCCTTCCAAACAACTGCACAACAAACCTTTGTTGGCTTAGGAAAGGCAAAAAGAGCGACATTCTTCTCACTATTCAGAAAAGTGATCATAGTGGTGCCTCTAACCATCATCCTGCCAAGATTCTTCGGAATCGATGGCGTAATGCTAGCTGAGCCTATCAGCAACCTCGTAGGCGGTGCAGCTGCTTATATTACAATGAGACTCACTGTGTTCAAGGAGCTATCCAGAATGGATGAACCAAAGGAAGCAAGAGGCTGATTCCATAAGTGAAAGAGTCCTTATTCTCAACACCCAACCATTAATGGTACTCTACTCTCATGAAAACCATCAGAGTAAGCGCTGCTATCATTCAAAATGAACGAAATGAGTTTCTTATCGCCCAGCGTGGCTATGGCGAATACAAGGGATATTGGGAATTTCCTGGCGGTAAGCGCGAAGCGGGAGAAACTGGTGAAGCTGCTGCTATCAGGGAGATCAGAGAAGAGCTTGATCTCGATATTTCAATAAATAGCTATCTTACGACAATAGAATACGACTACCCTTCATTCCACCTTACAATGGATTGCTATCTTGCATCTGCAGATGTCATAGAAATGCACATCAATGAGCATCAGGCAATTAGCTGGATATCCTCAAAAGACCTCGACACTGTCGCATGGCTCCCTGCAGACATTTTAGTTGTTGAAGAGTTAAAGAAACGAATCTAATTTATTGCATGCTATTATTTCTGCAAAGAATAACTCTACAGGAGCCTGGGATGAAAATCATATCTATTCTTGTTCTTGTAATAATTATGCTGCTATCTTTGACATTGCTATCATGCTGTACAAAACCAAAGAATGATACAGACACACCACTGCAAAGCATAGAGTTATCTGAAGGTGTCCATCTTACAAATTTGTTCATCTCACGCCAAGGCTCAATGCGTGAGCCATATTACATCATCAGTGCTAAGCCTGATGGCGTATATATAAAAATGACATACACGCATCCACATTCTTTAGATGAAAATAGCTATTTCACCTTTTCTTCATCAAAGGTAGATGATGAAACTGCAATCTCTTTTAAATTGAACAGTGAGGAACTAGAGAGTATCGAAGAGATAATTGAAAAGTATGGAGCCTTAAGCTGGAATGGCTTCAACGAGTCTGAAGCTCTCATAGGAGTTCTAGATGCAGATATGCAATACTCATTCTTCATGACATTAAGCGATGGCAGCTCAATAGATGCAACAGGATACAATGTATATCCAAGAGGCATGGATGACTTCTTCTATGATATCTTCCTCTTCATTAATGCAAGAATACCAGAAGATGAAGAAAACAGAATATATTTCTAAAAGAAATAAGGCTTGCTTCCTTTGTTGGAAACAAGCCTTCATCTAGTTCTTTCCAATCGATTTAGAGGAAGAACTGGAAGAGTACGTATGCAAAATAGATTGTTAAGAGGATGATTCCCTGGAAGCGATAGAGCTTACCCTTGCAAATTGCAGGAACAGAGAGCAGAAGCATTACGAACCACATGAGAGGAACGTCAACAACCAATGATGCATTCATGCCTGCAATTGTCTTATCTGCTGGAATTGTAAATGGATTGATTGAAATAGCTGTACCACTTACAAGTACGAGATTGAAAAGGTTTGCACCGATGATATTTCCAAGTGAAAGGCTGCTATGACCCTTAGCAAGAGATGTAATAGCAGTAACAAGCTCAGGAAGTGATGTGCCAAGTGCAATGAATGTAAGTGCGATTACAGACTCAGGAACGCCAAGTGCTGCCGCAATGATCTTACCATTGTCTACGAGAAGGTCTGCACCTACTGCAATTACTGCAGCTCCAACAACTAGAAGCAGGATGCTCTTCCACATTGGCTTTTCATCTTCCTCGCCATCTTCTTCCTCAACCTCAATAGTACCTGAGAAAGCCTTCTTTACTGTGAGAATCATATAGACAGTAAACATACAAAGAAGTGCGATACCAATAGTTCTTGAGAAGTAACCTGTTGTATAAGCAACGGCTGTATAAATAGCAGCGGCTGCAAAGAAGAATCCCAATGGGAGTCTCAAAGACTTTGTGCTTACGTTTCCAGCAGGCTTTACTGCAATTGTGATAGCTGCGATGAGTGCTGTGTTACAGATAATAGATCCAATAGCATTACCATATGCAGTCTGGCTCTGGCCATATGCAGCAGCCATTGATGATACGAGAACTTCTGGAATAGTAGTTCCAATAGATACTACTGTAGCGCCAATGAGGATATCTGGAATATGATAACGACGAGCAATAGCAACTGCTCCATCTACAAACCAATCTCCACCCTTGATTAATAAAACTAAACCAAGGACAAATAATAAAACTGGTACAAACATTTCATTTCTCCACTGTCAAAAAAATAACCTTTAGAAGTATTTCATTTATGCTACATAAGGTAAAGTCTGTTATATTCTAGTTTTTTTACAAAAGAGATTTTTATATACATTTTTG
>JAZURW010000120.1:0-10691 GCA_045606405.1 Candidatus Ornithospirochaeta sp.
TATTAATTAATGACCATAAATTTAAATTATTGTAATGTAATGAATAATTTTAAACCAAGCAATTTGTATCAAAATGCTTGTGTAGTGAATTATATCGAATAAAAATCATTATGTGTAGTGAATATGCAGATTATGCCGCAAATGAAAGCAGTGCTTTGATAAGGGGAGCGCTGCCTTTTAATGTTGCCCAATCCTTTGCTTTGGGATAACCTTGAATCGTGAAAAAGATATATGTGGAAAGTCTTGGATGTGCCAAGAACCAAGTGGATTCGGAGTTGCTGCTTACTTATGCTATGGAGCGTGGGTATGAGAAAGTGGATGATGCTGGACAGGCTGATATCATTGTTGTGAACACATGTGGCTTCATTGAGAGTGCCAAGATGGAGTCATTGAACACCTTCTTCAGCCTTAATGCGAACAACCCAAAGGCGAAGATCATATTGGCAGGCTGTCTTGCCCAGCGCTATGGCAATGATATGGAGCTTGAGGAGGCCTCTGCCATATTCGGCAACCATGATCTTTCTCAATTTCCTGATCTGCTTGATAGTCTTGAAGACACTCAAACCATCAGAATACCAGAGTATCCTGATCCAGATAGGGAGCGCGATGATAGGAGCGTCCTTCTGAATTACCCAGGATCTGCTTATTTGAAGATATCAGAGGGATGCAACCATTGCTGCAATTACTGCGCAATCCCTATCATAAGAGGACCATTGAGAAGCAGACCCTTTGAAAGTGTTGTATCTGAGGCCAAGAGGCTCATCTCAGAAGGCATATATGAGATCAACATCATAGCCCAGGATCTAGGCGCATACGGCCTTGACCTATATGGCAGATCCAGATTTGTAGAGCTCATGGATGCGCTATCTGATTTAGAGGGCGATTTTGTGCTTAGGATGCTCTACATCCACCCAGACACATTCCCAGAAGGCCTTATCGAGCTTGCTTCAGCCAAGAAGAAGATACTGCCTTATTTCGATATTCCATTCCAGCATGCCGATCCAGGTGTACTGAAGGGCATGAAGAGATCCGGCAACACAGAGATATATGCGTCTCTTATAGAGAGGATAAGGGACAAGGTCGACGGAGCTGTCATAAGGTCAACTTTGATGCTTGGCTTCCCTGGAGAGGACAGGGCTGCTTTTGAGGAGCTTCTAAGGTTTGTGGATAGAGCACAGCTCGATTGGATGGGATCCTTCTTGTACTCAAGGGAGGAGGATACTCCTGCTTATGAGATGAGAGGTGAGAAAGCGCATATGAAGGCTTCGAAGATTGCCGCAAAGTGGCAGAAGGAGCTTGAGAGCGCGCAGAATGCGATCACCCAAAAGAGATTGGAGAGATTTGTAGGAAATGTCTATGATGCCCTCATTGAGGAGAACATCGAGGGAGAGGAGCTTGCAATTGGCAGAATCTATTCGCAGGCTCCTGATGTTGATGGCCTGACCGTCATCATGGGCCGCGATATGAAGCCGGGTGATGTTGTCAAGGTAGGCATAAGATGTGTCAGAGGTGTCGATTTGGAAGGAGTTAAGCTTTGATTGATTTAAGTGCGCTTAACAGTGCTCAAAGGGAGGCGGTTCTTGACTTTGATCACAACCTCCTTATTCTTGCTTGCGCAGGCTCTGGCAAGACAAGGACGATAACCTCTAAGATCGCATATGCTTTAGAGCAGGGGTTGTACAAGCCCCATCAGATCCTCGCTGTGACATTCACGAATAGAGCAGCCAAGGAGATGCGCGACAGGATATCCCAAATGCTCCCAGAGCAAAATCTCTCAATGCTAGAGATGAGGACCTTCCATTCCTTTGGCGCCTTTCTTTTAAGACGCTTCGGAGAAGAGGCGGGTTTAAGTGACAATTTCTGCATCTATGACGATGATGATAGCCTTGCTTTGCTCTCTACCTTCATGAAGGTGGATAAAAAAGACCTAAGAGGATATCAGAAGTCAATTTCAAAAGCAAAGGACTTGGGTTTGACTCCACAGTCAAATGACCTAGCGGAGATCAATGAGTATCCAAATTTCAGAATCATTTTCAACAACTATGAGGAGGCTTTGGCGAAGACAGGCAATGTCGATTTCGCAGACTTGATAAAGATTCCTGCTGATTTGCTTGCAAGAAAGGATAGCCAGACATCACAGTATTGCAAGAGCCGCTTCAAGCTGATACTCGTCGATGAATACCAGGATTCGAATAGAGAGCAATTCAGATTCCTAAGAAATCTTGTCAGTGAGGATGCAAGGCTTGTTGTTGTAGGTGATGATGATCAGTCAATCTACTCCTTCAGAGGCGCGGATGTAAGCAACATCCTCACATTTTCAAGGAGCTTCGACAACGTCCGCGAGGTGAAGCTCGAGAAGAACTATAGATCGACTGACGAGATTCTCCGCCCTGCAGGTGCTTTGATAAGCAAAAATACGACACGACATGCAAAGCAGATAGTTTCAGCAGATGGAAAGAAAGGCAAGAAGCCAGCTGTGATGGTCAATGATTCAGGAAAGCAAGAGGCAGAGAGGATAGCCAACCTGATTCATAATGTGAAAGATTATGACAACACAGCGATTCTTTATAGGACAAATGCCCAGTCGCAGCTCTTTGAGCAGCAGCTGATGCTTAAGAGAATCCCATACAAGGTGGTTGGCGCCTTGAAGTTCTATGAAAGAGAGGAAGTCAAGGATTCTCTGGCGCTTCTCTATCTTGCAATGAATCACAAGGACAGGGTCTCCTTCAGGCGCATGATCAATAAGCCTGCAAGGGGTATCGGTGAGATAACGCAGCAGAAGATTGCTGATCTTGGCGAGGATATGCATGAGGCCCTTAATATATATAAGGATAAAGCAAAGGGCGCTGCGGCAGAGGGCGCAAGGCTCTTTTTGTCCAGCTGGGACAATATGGAGCGCCGAATTGATGGGGGCGAGAATTTAGGAGAAGTGCTGTATAAGGCATTGGATGAGTTCAAGATTCTTGACCACTATAACTCTGAGCCTGACAAAGCCACCAGGATTGCGAAGATAGAGAACCTAGGAGAGCTTGTTAGCGTTCTAAAGGAAACGGGCTCAGGTAGGCCAGCTCTTGTTGCGTTTTTGGAGAAGCTGGCATTGGATTCCACAACTTTAGGCGAGCATGATTCTAGAGATGAGAGTGGCGTCACTCTAATTACGATGCATAATACAAAGGGCTTGGAATATGACAATGTGTTCTGCGTTGGCCTGGAGGAGTCGATCATTCCTGGCAAGAACATCGATTCGCCTTTTGGGATGGAAGAGGAAAGGCGCATTCTCTATGTTGCCATGACAAGAGCAAGGAAGCTTTTGTATCTTTCGTATTCGAAAGGCAGGATGATGTGGGGTCGCTTCGAGACAGCTTTTCCTTCATCTTTTCTGAAGGAGATTCCAAAGGAGATGCTCTCTGGGGAGCTTTTCGACCTTCATAGAGATCGTGTCAATCTAGCTGCTGCGAGCAGTCATGTTGGAGAGAGCTTGCACTATAAGCCTAGGACTAATGTCTACAATAAGCCAAGCTGGGCAATGAATCTGGGTCTTCAGGATGATAAGCCTGCCAAGGCTAAGGTTAATGTGATAAAGAAAAGCAATGTGCGCTTCTCTATTGGGGATAAGGTGAGAAGCGCAAACTATGGTCAGGGTGAAGTGGAGAATGTGGAGGCCATCAATGGAAAGCGGATACTGACGATCAAATTCTCCTCAAGGACCGTCAAATTCGTTGAAGGCGTGGCACAGTTGGAAAAAATCTGAGCTTTTTCCTTTTACCTTGATACATCGACTAGACAACAAGGCGTCTTTTCCATATACTTCAATTTCGTGCGACTTCTTTCGAAGACGCATATCCCGTACGGCCTTATATGGCTCATCGCGGAGTGATGGGACCCCACACCCCAAAGCGAGGCGATGCGTTATATGTTGCCAAGGATACCTATAGGAGAAATCCTTATCATGCGGTAGGAAGCACTCTACAAGCTTCTCAGCCAATCCTTTCCCCGGAAAACCGCAGAAGTAGGGACCTATCGGTCGGTGAACCTTGGCATAGGAGGGAAGCTTTTGATCCCCTGGATAAGGACCAGAAGCGTACACAAGGCTGGATCTAGCAAATCCGATGTGCGCTCCGATGGAGTGAAGAGCTTTGTTCTTCAGGAAAAAGAAAAAAATCAGGATGTAGTTATGAAGACTATTTTTGTAAAGCCAGCATCAGTTGAAAAGAAATGGTATGTCATTGATGCAGAGGGAAAGAACCTCGGTAGAGTAGCAGTCAAGGCTGCTAGAATTCTCAGAGGTAAGGATAAGCCAGAATACGTTCCTCACCAGGATCTTGGTGACTACGTAATCATCATTAACGCAGCCAAGGCTACAGTCACCGGTAATAAAGTAGAGGATAAGATGTATTATCGCCACTCAATGTATCCAGGTGGACTTAAGGCTGAGTCCTATGGAAAGATGCTTCAGAGAAAGCCAACCTATCCAATGGAGCACGCAGTAAAGGGTATGCTTCCTTCAGGAAAGCTCGGAAAGAGACTCTTCCTCAACGTAAAGATTTACGCTGGCGCAGAGCATCCACACCAGGCACAGCAGCCAATTGCTGTTGAGATGTAAGGAGGTAGGGTAAAATGGCTAACAAGGCAAACAACATCAATCTTGGTCAGGGCGTAGGCCGCAGAAAGACAGCTGTTGCTAGAGTATATCTCAGAGAAGGCAACGGCGAGATCATCATCAACGGAAAGAAGGTTGACGAGTACTTTGTTGACGCAATCAACGCAGCAGTAGTAGCTCAGCCTTTCGCAGTTACTGAGACAGTTGGCAAGTACAACGTTCTCATTAACGTTCAGGGTGGTGGTATCAACGGCCAGGCTGAAGCTTGCAGACACGGTATCTCAAGAGCTCTTGTTGATATGGATGAGACACTCAAGCCAGCACTTCATCACGCAGGCTTCATGACTAGAGACCCAAGAATGGTCGAAAGAAAGAAGTACGGTCAGCGCGGTGCAAGAAGACGCTTCCAGTTCTCAAAGAGATAATCGCATTATTCTCAATCAGGGCCAGCCAAGTGCTGGTCTTTTTTCATCTGTCCACATCCCCTGTTTTGTTGATATCCTATTGTCATGAATGCGTATGATAAAGCGATAAGCCTATTATCTATCAGAGAGCACACTTCAAGGGAGCTTGAAAGGAAGCTTCTTGACAAGGGCTTTTCAAAAGATGAGGTGCAGGATGCCATAGCAAGGGTCGTGGAGCAAGGATTTCTTAGCGAGATGCGATTTGCGGAGTCTTATATAAGATCTCGGCTTAGAAAGAACCCTGAGGGAAAGGCTCTTTTACGCCTGAGGCTGATGGATAAAGGATCCCCTAGAGATATTGCAGAGGGCGCTATTCTCTCTTTTTGGGAGGAGGGGCTCTATTTAAAGCCTCTCAAGGAGCTATATGAGAAGCTCTCAGGGAAGCATGGGCATGAGAAGGCCGTCAATAGGCTTCTTCAGAAGGGATTTTCGCACTCTGAGATAGATGATGCCATAAATAGTTTTTGACTTTTATTCTTGGATAGCTATCTTTCGACCATGAAGGATAATTTTTCAAGCTCTTTTACCATGAAGCATGCTCTTGCAGTGTCTTTATCCGTAGGCTGTTTGATTGTTTCATCTCTATCAATCAATGAAAGGTATAACGGTCATGAAGGGATAATGTTTATTTATGCCTCAGCTCTTGTGGCCTTTGCAGCAATGGTGCTTGTTATAGTGGCATCAGCTAGAGCAAGGGATGGTGAGAGAAGAGCTATAATCCTTGCCTCTGCTATTCTTTTCATTCTTTGCCACGTTTTTGTTGAGATTGGTGTTATTCTCTCTGGCCGCTATTATGCACGATACCTGCCAAGCTCCTCCATGGTTCTTGGAATGAGCCCTGCGCTTCTTTATTTGGCTGTCACATATAGGCTCGGCAGGAAGAGTGGAAGGTTCAATCAACTTGTTTTCATATTGTTCTTCTTGTTCTCCGCCATAGCATCTGTCCTATCTCTATTTTTCATGACGGATTATCTATGGATGGATTTCGTGATGAATAACGCGAATGTTTATGCCGCATTGTCGTTTGTGTATATGATTCTTGTCATCAGCGGGGCTAGTGTCATTATTTTCATAAAGAAGAAAGCCTTGGTGTTTATCCTTATTGCGCTTGCATTGGTATTATCATTCATGATGAATATCCTCTCCTTTGACAAAGGGTCTGTTATTTTAAGGATCATGAACCATGAGTTCCCATCCTGGTGGACAAGGATGTCTCCTGTTCTCTACATCAAAGGATTCCTATTCTCCACACTTGGCTCCTACTCGATTCAGTACATATCCCTCCTTCTATTGCTTTGGGATGGGATTATGGGCAGATTGAGTGATAGTGATTTGTAATTCATCGTCTTTGAGTCCTTTTTGCATTTTCTTTAAACGAAAGAATTTCCTTTTTGCTTATACTATAGGCTCCTTTCTTGACTTTTATCCCCATTTCAGTAGATATTTATCTAGGTAAATATCAGAAATATTACACAGGAGAATTCTCAATGAGCATTATCGAACACATTGAAGCAAGAGAAATCCTTGATTCACGTGGAAACCCAACAGTAGAAGTAGACGTATATCTCGAAGACGGTTCTTTTGGTCGCGCTGCAGTTCCATCAGGAGCATCAACAGGCGTTCATGAGGCAGTAGAGCTTCGCGATGGCGACAAGAAGAGATTCCTCGGCAAGGGCTGTCTCAAGGCTGTAGAGAATGTAAACAATATCATCGCTCCAGCAATCGAGGGCATGAACGCACTTGATCAGAACGCTATTGACCACGCAATGATTGAGCTTGACGGCACACCTAACAAGGGCAAGCTTGGCGCAAACGCAATTCTTGGCGTCTCAATGGCTGTAGCTAGAGCAGCAGCAGATTGTCTTGGCATCGAGCTCTTCAAGTACCTCGGTTCATATCATGCATGCACACTCCCAGTTCCAATGGCAAACATCCTTAACGGTGGCGCACACTCAGACAACAAGGTTGACTTCCAGGAATTCATGGTTATGCCAATTGGCGCATCTTCAATCAGAGAAGCTGTCAGAATGGTTGCAGAAGTATTCCACAACCTCAAGGCTGTTCTCAAGGGCAGAGGCTACAACACAGGCGTTGGTGATGAGGATGGTTTCGCTCCAGACTTGCAGTCAAACGAAGAAGCTCTCGAAGTTATCATGGAAGCTATCGCAAAGGCTGGTTACACAGCAGGTAGAGATGGCGACTTCATGATCGCTCTCGATCCAGCTTGCTCAGAGCTTTATGATGAAGATACAAAGCGTTACAAACTCAAGTGGACATCAGGCGAGGAGAAGACATCTGCTCAGATGGTTGACCTTTGGGAAAGCTGGGTAAACAAGTATCCTATCATCTCAATCGAAGACGGCATGGCTGAAGACGACTGGGAAGGCTGGAAGATGCTTACAGACAGAATCGGTGACAGAGTTCAGCTTGTTGGTGACGACCTCTTCGTAACAAACGCAGCAAGACTCAAGATGGGCCTCGAGAAGAAGGTTGCTAACTCAATCCTCATCAAGGTTAACCAGATTGGTACAATCACAGAGACATACGAAGCTATCAGACTTGCAGAGAAGAACGGCTATACAGCAGTTGTTTCTCACAGATCAGGTGAGACAGAAGACAGCTTCATCGCTGACTTGGTAGTTGCACTTGAGACAGGAGAGATCAAGACAGGTTCAATGTCAAGATCAGACAGACTTGCAAAGTACAACCAGCTTATGAGAATCGAGGATAGCCTCGGTGACGAAGCTGTATACGCAGGCAGAGACGCATTCAACGTTCTCTAATACACTGATAATCAATAAGCCGTCCTTTTTGCGGGACGGCTTAATAATTGAAAAATAACAAGGATATTCTTGTTTTTTTGTTGGTTAAAAATCACAAAAATAGAAAAAACGTTGGAAAGAGAGCTGAAAAAGCTCTTGAACAGTAAAGGTTTTCCTATTAAAAAGTGATATAGAAACAACGGTAAACCAAAAAATTATTGATTTTTGCGTCTTTTTTTAAAAATTATATGAAAAAAATGTAACTATTAAATGGTTTTTTGATTTAAGTTGACAGTTGCGTATTGCGTTTGATACAATACTCAACGTATAACGGAAAAGGGACAAGCGAGCCTTGAGGTTCGTTCCCAGAATTATTCAATGGAGGAAATAATGAAAAAGATTCTTTCAATTGCTCTCGTAGCTCTTCTTGCAGTTTCTTCTGCATTCGCAGCAGATTTCTCAGGTTCAGCATCTATTAATTTCGGATATGATTTCGAATCAAAGGATTGGGGTTTCACTAACAAAAACTCAGCAAACATCGACATTAAGGCAGAGATCGCTTCTGGTTCAGCAGACAAGGCTGGCGAAGGTGAGATTTATGCAGGCATCAAGGCTGCTTTCGCAGTAGGCTACACGATTAAAAACTCAGGCGTAACAGCTTCTGTTTCTAAGAATTCTATCTCAGAAGCTTACATCACAAACGGCGAGTGGAAGGTTTCAATCCTCGGCGCAACAGGCCCATCAGATTTCGCAAAGTCTTACTACAAGGTTTCTAACAAGAACGTAACATTCGCACCAGTAGCAGACAAGGCTCCTGGCTTCACAGTAGAGTACGCTGGCTACAAGGCTTCCCTCGGTCTCGCAGGAAACACAGCTACAAAGGCAATCGACTGGTCAGCATCACTTGCAACACCTGCATACACACTCGCAGAGGGCCTCACAGCTAACTTCGCAGTAGCAGCAGCAGACAACACAGACATCGCAGCATCAGCTAAGGTTGCATACGATGCAGACGTTGACGCATCTCTCGCAGCAGACTTCGGTTACAGAACAGCAGCTAAGGCATTCGATTTCGACGTAGCAGCAAAGGTAGCAGTTGCTCCAGTTACAGTTGACGCATACTACTGGTATGGCTCAAAGATCCTCGCAGCACAGGTAGCAGCAACAGTTGACGCTCTTACAGTAACAGTTGGCGACAAGGACATCCTCGGTGCTAACCCAATCACAGCTAGCGTAAAGTATGTTGTTTCAGAGGCTCTTACAGTTGAGGCAAACGGTGGCTTCACAGTAGCAGACAAGTCATGGTCAGCAGGCGCAGGCGCAACATACAAGGCAGACGCTTTCACAGCTAAGGCATCAGCAGAATATGCTTCAGCAAAGACTCTCGAAGTTGCAGCATCAGTTGAGTCAGCAACAGTTATCCCTGGCGCAACACTCAAGCTCGCATATGCAGCAGACGACGTTCTCAACGAGAAGTACGGTGCTGTTGACGCAACATGCACAATCAAGTTCTAATTCAGAATTAAACTTGGATAGCAATAAGGCATCGCTTCGGCGATGCCTTTATTTTTTCTTTATGGTATTTAGATCATCCATACAGGTATGCAAAGCACGTCTTCGCTTAATCTGGATGGGATTTGAGCGTTGCAAATAATCGCTCCCGTTCCTCTTTCCTTCCCCTCAAGCCTGTCCAGGATATCAAAAGCTGAGGCTTGGCTTGTGTTCACACGCTCATTCTTCTTGATTTCTATCGGATGTAGCTTTCCATTTTCCTCGATAATCAAATCAATCTTATCATCGCCTGCATACTCTCTCTTGTCCTTTCCACGATAATACGAAACGCAATAGCGATAGTCTATTCCTGCATTTGAATAGGATTTGAGAATTTCTGACACGACAAATGTCTCAAAAAACTGACCTGACATTGCTCCTGTTGCTAATTGCTCCGACGTGAGCCATCTCAGAAGATAAGCGGCCAAGCCTGTATCTCTGAAATACAGCTTAGGTGTTTTTATCGCTCGCTTAAGAACATTGTTTGCAAAAGGCTCGAGCAAATAAACAATTCCCGAAGACTCCAGGATGGAAATCCAGCTCTTTATTGTCTTTGCATCCTTGCCAACCTCATCTGCTATGTGAGAATAATTTAGCATCCTGCCTGTTCTAGCAGCACATGCTACCATGAATTTTCTGAAATCTGATAGATTATGCACTACCGAAAGCTCTCTGACATCCTTTTCAAGATATGTGCTGACGTAGCTTGAATAGAATATGTTCCAATTCATATTAGGAGCATTTGCCTCTGGATATCCTCCTCTATGGATTATTTCCCAAATATTTTCAGGCTTTTTTGCCGTACCCGAATGTTCTCTGATGAAGTCTAAAGTCGGCAAGAAAGGTTTTGAGAAGCTATCTCCCATGATCTCTCTAAGGGAAAAAGGCGAAAGCTCAATTATTCCAACTCTCCCTGCCAGTGATTCAGAAGCATTCCTCATCAACCTCAATGGCTGGGAACCAGAGAGTAAAAACAAACCCTTCGACTGTGTTTTATCGCATTCCATCTTAATAAGAGGAAATAATCCTTGAGTCTTCTGTATCTCATCAAGGATGACTGGGTTTTTGTTCAACTCCATGAACAAATGAGGATCGCTCTCAGCTTGGTAGCGGAGATAATCATCATCAAAGGTTACATATTTGTAATCATGAAAAAGCTCCATGAGCATTCTAGATTTTCCTGTTTGTCTTGCCCCCGTCACAAGAACAGCTTTGAAAGAATCTTTGGTTTCCATCAACAATTTCTCTATTGTCCTACGAATGTACTCCATTCTTTTTCTCTCCTATGGCTAATCAGGAATTTAAATCCATATT
>JAZURW010000121.1:0-3441 GCA_045606405.1 Candidatus Ornithospirochaeta sp.
CAAGATGGAAGCCTCTATATCCAGATACTGGCGTATCAAAGAAGAACGCGGAGCATGGGATCTTGCCATCATAGATGAGATAGAGCTGGTCTAGATAGCTTAGGGCCATCCTACCGGCCTCCTCATTCTCTCCATACAGAATGATGAAGCTCTCATAAACCTCAACAATCCCATAGTGGCCATCATAAGGCCTATCTGAGAAACTCAAAGACATTCCATTCTTTGAAAACGGCAGACCAAGTCTCTTTCCAGCCTTCAAAAGATAGTCTGGAAGATCTGGATTGAATGACTTTCCATTAATCGTCTTATTCTTGTAGGAATCCTCTACTGAGCACATTGGCGTAAGAACATTCTTTTTATCAAACATGAAATACCTCCTGTCTCTTTTCCTCAAGGATGGCCTTCAGGAAAAGAGAACGGGCCCTGCGGCCCGTTCCTTGAACTCGTTTAAAAGCTTAGAGGTTTGATGATGCCCAAGCTTCCCAAGCCTTCTGAACTTCTGCAGCTACTGCAGCAGGAGCCTTAGCGTCGAGGCCGATTTCCTGGAGACCAACATTGATGATGTTGTAAACGTCTGAGTGGAGAACGCCGTCGATAACTGGAGTTGTGCCATATGAGTTGTAGAACTCAGCTCTCTTGCCGATGAATGGCTCGAGGTTCTTCTCTTCGATAACCTTAGCAACGTCTACGTTGAGGTTTGAAGGGAATGATGCGCCTGTTGTGAGTCTGTATTCCTGTACATATTCGCCCTGGAGGTACTTAATGAGTCTCCAAGCAGCCTCTGCCTCTGGTGTGCCCATCTCGAGGTCAGCTGACATACCCCAACCTGTGCCAACAACACCTGAAGTTGTGTTAGAAACTACTTCGCCTGGGAGTGCTGGGAAGATTACCATCTCAAAGTCGTTAGCCTGCTGGTCTCTTGAAAGAAGAGCCTTGCCAGTTGTGATGTCTTCCATGAATGCTGCTGCTGCCCAGTCACCATCGATCAAGAATGCTGCCTTTCCAGCTGCGAACTCGCCTCTGCAGTTGCCATATGGGCTGTTGAGAGATGCTCTTGAGAGAACGCCTGTATCATAGAGCTGATCGATGACTTCGAGTGACTTAACGAACCAATCGTCTGTGAACTTGATCTCGCCTGCTGCAAGTCTGTCATACCAGTCTGCGTTGCCGTATCTGCCAACTACGAGAGAGAAGAGACATGACTGCATTACCCATGAGTCCATGTTATCCATTGCGATTACCTGGATGCCCTTTGGAGCAAGAACGTCAACCATTGCAATAAGGTCGTCGAGTGTCTTTGGCATTGCAAGACCGTTGTCAGCAAGGAGCTTTGTGTTAGCGAACATCATGTGTGAGGATGTAACGCCGTTTGGGAGCTCACCAAGGTAGCCGCCAGCCTGAGGAGCGAGTGAAGCTGCTGAGTAAGAGTCAGCAAGGCCGTCTCTCTCGAGCCATGGATAGAGGTCCTGAACTGAACCTGTTGTGTGGAGAGATGTTGATCTGCTTGATGGCCACATATAAAGAACATCTGGTACGTTGCCTGATGCTACGTATGATTCTGTCTTCTGGTGGAATGGCTCATTGAAGAGGTCTTCTCTGATGATTTCGATATCTGGGTTTTCTGCTGCGAACTTGTCCCACACGAGTGCTACTTCGTTAGCACTGTTTGGCTCTGACATGTCAATGTAGTTGAGAACTCTGAGAGTTACCTTTCCATCAGCTGAAGTCTCTTTAGCGCCTTCTGCAAATATACCATTGATTACGCTGAAAAGTGCGATAAGAGCTACTAGAGCTACCTTTCTAAGTTTAGTCATAATGTTCCTCCTTTTATGACTCTCCTTTTGGAGCAATATACTATTGCAATTAGTTCAAGGTTTGAACTAATTATAGGTTAACATTGAGTTTTGCACCTGTAAAGAAAAAAATAACATTCTTTATCTCTTTACATAGTAACAAATTAACAAAAAGGCAGGATATCCTGCCTTTTCTTTATCATCCCTTTACTGCGCCTGCTGCAACACCCTTTGTGATTTCCTTATGGAATACAAGATAGAATGCGAGCATTGGCATAAGACCAATCACAAGAGCTGCGAACTGCTTGCCGTAGTCCATTGAGAGAGCGCCAGCGAATGCCTGGATACCAACAGGAAGTGACTTCAGGGATGGAGTTGAGGTCAAGATGTTGATAAGCATGAATTCGTTCCATGTTCCAGTTACGGAAAGAATAGCAAGGGAGACTGCAAGTGGTGTGCACATTGGAAGAATGATCTGAGCGAAGATTCTGAAGAACTTTGCACCATCGATTCTAGCAGACTCAATGAGCGCTGTAGGAATCGATCTGATGTACTCTGTCGCAAGATATACACCCATTGGAAGTCCAATTCCTATATAAGGAATGAGGACGCCTAGCCTTGTATCCAAGAGACCAGTCCAGTTAGCCATCAAGAAAAGTGGAACCATGATGCACTGGAGAGTCATCAAGAGACCGATTGTGAATGAACCATAAAGAGCCTTTGTCGCCTTGCTCTGAAGCTTTGCAAATGCAAAACCTGCCATGAAGGAAAGTATGATGATCATAGCAACAGAGACAACTGTATAGAAGATGGAGTTGAGAATGAGGATTCCGAAGTTGCCTCTAACCCATGCATCCTTATAGTTGATTGTAGTTGCCTCATATCCTTCAATCTTGCCAGGGAAACCGAGCTTGTTAAGCTGGAACTCCTGAGTTGTCTTGAATGAGTTGATCAAAAGCCAGCAAATTGGGTAAAGGGCCAGGAAGGTGAAGATCGCGAGGATTGTATAGATGACAATCTTGCCGAAGATTACAGACTTTGATTTTGTATCCTGAATATTTGCCATTATTCCTTACCTCCGAATTTTTTCTCTGCAAGCTTGGTAAGACCAATCAAGAAGAATGAGATGATTACCATGATTGTCGAGATAGCGTTAGCAAGGGCATAGTTTGGCGCACCCTTGAAGGCCTTGTCATACATGAAGATGGAAAGAACCGTTGTTCTGTTTGCAGGACCTCCTCCCGTCATTACGTAAATAAGGTCGAAGCTCTTGAGTGACCCTGAGATAGCAAGGATAGCACTTGTTACGATGGTTCCTGAGAGAGCTGGAAGGATGATGTACCTAAGAGCCTGGAACTCAGATGCTCCGTCGATCTTAGCAGCCTCGATTATCGATGTATCGATCTTCTGAAGGTTCGCCATGAAGATGATGAGATACTGTCCTGTGTACATCCATAGGATAACCAGAAGGACCGATGCCATAGGATTGGCATTGACCGTTGGCTGGTAAGCAGGATTGAAAAGCCTTATCACTTCAGGCCATGCGCCTGTTGGTGAGAAGAAGGACTTGAAGAGAATACCGATAACGACTGTTGAGATAACACATGGAAGATAGATGACAGTCTGGAAGAATCCTGTGAACTTGACA
>JAZURW010000122.1:0-1967 GCA_045606405.1 Candidatus Ornithospirochaeta sp.
ATTTGTAAAGTCCTTTTTTGAAATATTTCTATCTTTTTTATAGAAAATAACTACAATGTATAGAGGAGGCACAGAATGACAAGGAAAAAGAGTTCCAAAATGAAGCTCATCCCTATGGCTTTATATATCATTGTTGGAGGATTATCTGGTTATTTACTAGGTTATCTCATGGGTTCTCTGAACATAGGAGGAGGCCCTTTAGCTACATTCATCTTGTTCATCGTCTCTTTTGTGGCATCATTCTATATCCAGATGATCCTACATGAAGCAGGACACCTGGTGTTCGGGCTTCTCTCTGGATACAGATTCAGTTCATTTAGAATAGGCAATACTATGCTATTGAGGACTTCAAAAGGCTGGTCTCTCAAAAGAATGAAGCTCGCAGGCACTGGTGGCCAGTGCTTGATGATCCCACCAGAGCTTGTAGAAGGGAGAATGCCAATAGTCGCATATAATCTCGGTGGCGTCATCATGAATCTCATCACAGCCTCAATCGCGTTGGCTATCTTGCTGCTTATGGAGACAAAAGGCTATCTGTTCTTCTTCCTCATTGTATTCTCTGCCGCTGGAATCTTAATAGCGATCTTAAATGGAGTCCCATTGAAGCTTGGACTAGTGGATAACGATGGATACAACACACTCTCCTTAAAGCGCTCTAAAAAGGCGCTGCGTGCCTTCTGGATACAGCTTAAGATAAACCAAGCACAGAGCGAGGGGATTAGGCTGAAGGATATGCCAAGCAGTTGGTTTGATCTGCCAGATGAAAGCGATATGGGCAACACAATAATATCTGCGCTGGCTGTGTTCAATGAAAACAGACTGATGGACGAGCAAAGATTCGAGGAGGCAGAAGCCCTTATAAAGAAGCTCCTGGATAGCCAAATGATATCAATTGGCCTATATGAGAAGCTATTGATCGCGGACTTTATATATATAGAGGCAATCACAACAAAGAGCAAAGAGGCTATAGACAAGCTCTACAACAAGGAGCAGGCAGCCTTCATGAAAGCCATGAAGAGCTTCCCTTCCGTCATAAGGACAGAATATGCGCTTGCACTTCTTAACAACGATGAGAGAAACCGCGACGAGGCATTGAAGAGGTTTGAGAGGATTTCAAAGACATATCCAAATCCATCAGACATAGTGTCAGAAGGCGAGTTGATTAAAGCTGCTGAAGCAATACTTGGAAAGGAGGATGATCAACAAAATGGGCGAAGATAACTTTGCCCTTTCCCCTCACCCATCCCACAGCATAATCCCATGCACCTTTTAGATGAGACTTGGTTTTTAGTGGATATATTCAGAAATCATCTTCCACATCGCAATCAATAAATAGATAATCAGAATATGACTGAAATCAAACCAAAAAAGCCAAGTGGAGTGGTTGATATCCCAGCATCAAAAAGCCAAACGATAAGAGCGCTTTTGATCGCTGCCTTCGCGAGAGGGGAATCTGTGATCAGACACCCTCTTCTATCTTCCGACACAATAAGCTGCATGAATGCGATAAGGCAGCTTGGAGCAAGCCTCAGCCTTAGCGAGGATGGCTCAGTTCTCCAGATCGACAGCCGAGGCTTCTCAGAGGGGACGGATGAGATAGAGATTGATGCGGGCAACAGCGGAACAACAGAATACCTTCTCATGGCAATGGCAGCTAGCCTAGATAGGCCGATTAGGATAACCGGCGATGAGCAGCTCACAGCAAGGCCTGTAGGGCCTCTGGAAGCTTCTCTGAAGGATCTTGGCGCCACTATCATGACAGACAATGGAAATCCTCCTATCTACATAAAAGGCCCATTAAAGGGCGGAAGGACCTTGATAGAATGCAAGACAAGCCAATATCTTTCTGCCTTGCTTTTGGGCACACCCATGGCAACAGGAGACTCTGAGATCGATTGCTCCTTGCTTTTTGAGAAGCCATATGTGAACATGACGCTCGATTGGCTTGATAAGCAAGGCATTGAATA
>JAZURW010000123.1:0-6594 GCA_045606405.1 Candidatus Ornithospirochaeta sp.
TTGACCTGAGGATTCTCAAATGCCTCCCTCTCTGCTACGCCACCTTTCTTTGACAACGCTATGATGTTGTCCACAAGCTTCTTCCCTTCCTTGGAGGAAAAGAACTCCTGGATCTCCTCCTTGTCACCTAAGGACGTGCCAATGTAATCCATGATAGCCTCTGTCACATCCTGTCCTTCGCCAAAAGCAACCCCAAAGAACTTCTGTGACACCTCTGGCACAAAGAAGTAAATGCCAAGAAACACCACAATAGCCACAACGAATATCATCAATATGCCACTAAACCAATGACTGGATCTTCTCATCAACCACCTCAATTATAATATTATCCCAACATCGGCAAATAAAAAACCGGAGTTGACTCCGGCTTACTGAATTTCAAGGAATATCAGCCGATATTCAAGAGAAGTGATGCTGATACCTTTGTTCCTTCAAAAATAGGCTTGAAGGAGAAGTCACTTGAGAATGTGCCGCTTGTAGGAACATCCGCAAATACGCTTACGCCAAGCATTCCAATGTTGATAGTAGCGCCACCTCTATAGAACAAGGAGCAAGTCTTCATAAAATCACCAAAGCTTTCGAACTTGTTGCCATTGAATACCCAGGACTTTGATTCGAGATCGTGAACAACCTCAACATGTGCTCCTGCGCCTGCGAATACATCCAAGAATGCAAGAGAGATCACTGTATTAAGTGAAACGCCGCCACTCATTGTGATTGCTTCAATTTCATCACCGAAAGGCATTCCGCAATCTGCGAAAGCAGCAAGCTGCATGAGACCGAGATTGACTCTAAGATCTGCGCCTACGCCAAAGTCTGCGAAAGATAGCTCCTCACCAGGAAGCACGACATTCTCACCATCCCATACCTGCTTTTCGTAGGAAACTGAAGGGCCAAGCTGAATAAGAGGTGCTGCGAAAGCACTTGATATTGCCAATGCGATAACGATCATTAATGCCAGGATTTTCTTTTTCATAAACAAATCTCCCTTATTTTGTATAGGTTTATATTTTCATTGTTTCACAGTTTTTCCGCTTCTGCAATCCATATTGATGCTAATGCATCGGAAGGCATTTTCCAATCCCCCCTAGGAGAAAGGGATATCATGCCTACCTTTGGCCCATCAGGAAGGCAATTTCTCTTGAATTGCTGAGTAAAGAACCTCCTGAGGAAGATCAGAAGCCAGTGCTTTATTGTCTCAGGACCATAGTCATCCTCAAATGCGCTTATTGCAAGACGGTATATCTTTCTTGGCGAGAAACCATGATAAACCATATAGTAGAGGAAGAAGTCATGGAGCTCATATGGTCCGACAATATCCTCTGTCACCTGCGATATCACACCATCCTTGGCAGGAAGAAGCTCTGGGGATACTGGAGTCTCTAGGATATCCTCTAGGATGCGCTCTGTCTCTCCTCCTGCGACTTTGCCATAATAGGAGACCAAGAATCTCATGAGAGTCTTAGGTATGCTGCTATTGACGCCGTACATAGACATATGGTCGCCATTGTAGGTTGCCCAACCAAGGGCTAGCTCAGAGAGATCTCCTGTTCCGATGACGAAGCCTCCATACATGTTCGCTATATCCATGAGAACCTGGGTTCTCTCCCTTGCCTGCCCATTCTCATATACAACACTCAGGTCATCAAGACTCTGTCCTATATCCTTGAAGTGGGACTTTACGCTATCTGAGATATCAATCTCCTTGAAAGTCACGCCAAGCGCGCTGCTAAGGCGCTCTGCATTGCTCTTGGTCCTCAAAGTGGTGCCAAAGCATGGCATTGAGACAGCGATGATTTCAGATCTAGACCGGGAAAGCATATCAAAGGCTCTTACGGCGCATAGAAGCGCAAGAGTGCTATCCAAGCCGCCAGAAAGCCCTATGACAACGCACTTTGCCCTTGTATGCTCCACTCTGCGCATCAAGCCCATAGCCTGAAGCTTTAGCATCTTATCATACCGGGCCTGTCTCTCGCACTCATCGCCTGGATTGAATGGGAATCTATCAATAGCTCTTGTCAGAGCTGTGTCAACAATCCTCTCAAAGGAGATTGATACTATATCATAGTTGGAGTCATCGACAATGAATGTGTTCTTCTTCGCCCGCTGGAAAGCTATGCGCTCCAAATCAATCTCAGATATGGACATCTCGTCCTCTGCGAACTCCCTATATTCCAGGATCTTGCCATATTCAGCAATGATCTGAGTGCCAGGGAATACAGCGTCTGTCGTGGACTCCCCGGTTGATGCGTTGACATAGATATATCCGGCCATGGTCTTCAGCGACTGGGACACCACAAGGTTCTTCCTGACCTCGTCCTTGCCATCGACCTCAATTGAAGCAGAAAGATTGCAAATCACACTCGCGCCGGCAAGGGCATGCCTTGATGACTCAGGAATAGGAAGCCAAAGGTCCTCGCAAATATCAGCAGAGAGAACAAAGGAATCCAGATTATCAGCCTCAATCAGGATCCTAGAGCCCATCAAGGTCTCCGCATCCCCCACATATGTGATGCAGTTCTCACTAGGCGATGGGGTGAACCATCTTGCTTCAGCTGCCTCTCCGTAATTTGGGATATTGCTCTTTGCCATCAATGCTAAAAGCTCTCCATTGAAGATGACAGCGGCTGTGTTGTATATCTTCCCTTTATGCATATGAGGATATCCAACAAGAGTCAGCATATCCTGGCCTCTTGAGAAATCAATAAGCTCCAAAAGAGCCTTCTGAGCATCATCTATAAGCTTCTTTTGGAAGAAGAGATCACCACAGGTGTAGCCAGTGATGGAAAGCTCTGGGAGGACCAAAACCTTGACAGACTTATCAGAAGCGCGCCTCATCATATCCTTAATGCGCTCCTTATTGAAGTCTATATCGGCAATTCTCACCTTAGGCGAAGCTGCCGCAACTTTTATTATTCCGTTCAACATACCTACATTATATATCACAAATCAGCCATCTAAAAGCATCCTAATATGTAGCTTTTGACACCATAGATGCTATAATGAAAAGCGGAGGTTATGGATGAACGTTCTCTCTTTAAATGGAAAATGGCAGCTGATTGCTGCTGACATTGAAAGAAACCCTTCTATGAAAAAGGGCGATTCTCTGGAAATAACAATGCCAGGCGATGTTCATACAGCGCTATTGGAAGCAAATATAATCAAGGACCCATACTTTGGAAAGCAGGAGCTGGACTCCCTTTGGGTGGGAAGATCTGATTGGACAATCAAAAGAACCTTTAATTGGAAAAAGTGCGATGGACATACAGTCTTGAAGCTGACTAAAGTCGATACTTGTGCCTCTCTGTATATCAATGACGTATTGGTAGGTGAGATGGAGAATGAACACCAAGCTTATTACTATGATCTGACTGACTATCTTCTCGAGGGCGAGAATGAGATAAGGTTTGAGTTCACATCTGCGGAGAAGGTTGCAAAGGAGAGAAACAAGAAGCTTCCCTACCCTATTCCTCACTCAAGATATCCTAATGACAGTGAATGCAGGAATCTTGTCAGAAAAGCCCAGTGCAATGCTGGTTGGGACTGGGGTCCATGCATCATGTCAACTGGAATCTATGAGGATATCACTCTCAAGACCGTGAAAAGCTTCTTCCTTCGCACCTGTTCAATCTGGCCAACTAGGGAAGAGGATAAGTGGAGAATCAATGTGCAGCTGGATATCGAGGCATTCGAGGAATCAGATGAGGATCTCTCTGTGGAGTTCCAGAAGGGTTGCCTTAAAAAGAAGCTGCATCTTGATAAAGGTGTGCATCTTTACAAGGATAGCTTTATTGTAAGCGCTGATGATATTGAGCTTTGGTGGCCAAACGGCTTTGGAAAGCAGCATAGATACTCATTCCTGCTCTCACTTGGAGAGGAACGGCTGAATAAGATGGTCGGATTCAGGGAACTCAAGGTCAGCAACGAGGTGAAGATGGGAGGAAAAGAGCTTGCCGTCACCGTCAATGGCAGACCTATATTCATGAAGGGCGCTAACTGGATTCCACAGGATGCAATCCCTTCGAGGATCACTGCAAGAAGATATGAAAAGCTTTTGGAATCCATGGTGCAAGCGAATATGAACATGGTCAGAGTCTGGGGCGGTGGCCTCTATGAATACGACGCCTTCTACAACGAATGTGATAGACTAGGCATCCTCATCTGGCATGATATGATGTTCGCCTGCTCTACATATCCTGCAACTCCAGAGTTTTTGGAATCAGTGGAAAAAGAGGTGACATACCAGATCAGAAGACGTAAGGATCTCCCTTCTCGTTCTCGTTGTAGCGGCAACAATGAGGATTTAGGCGCTCTTACCTGGTATGAGGAGTCAATCGCAAACAGAGATAGATATGTAGTCGATTATGACAGACTTAACAGCGGAGTGCTGGAGAGAGTCATCAAGGCAGAGGATCCTGATAGGATATTCTGGCCTTCATCCCCTTGCGCAGGACCTGGTGATTATTCAGACAACTGGCATGTAGATGGAAATGGCGATATGCATTATTGGACAGTTTGGCATGAAGGTGCCGACTTTGAGAAGTATCACAGCGTTAAGCCTCGCTTCTGCTCTGAGTTTGGCTATCAGTCATTCCCATCCTTCACAACTGCAAAGACATTCACTCCCTACGAGGACTTCAACCTCACAAGCCCAACCTTTGAGCACCATCAGAAGAACCCTAAAGGCAACTCGATAATCATCGAGAACTTCGCACGCTACTTCCGCTTCCCAACAAGCTTTGAGAACATGCTCTACCTTTCACAGGCACAGCAGGCTTGGGCAATTGAGACTGCTGTCGTATATTGGAGAAGCTTGATGCCATATTGCATGGGCACACTCATCTGGCAGCTCAATGATGTTTGGCCTGTTTCCTCATGGTCATCCATTGAATACTCTGGAAAATGGAAGCTTCTGCATTACGATGCAAGAAGATTCTTCTCACCATTGGTGCCACTTCTATACGTAGAGAAGGGAAAACTCTTTGTCTATGTGGCAAATGATACACCAAATGATGAGGAGGTTGACCTTAAGCTGAAGTTCAGATACTTCGATGGCAAAAAGCAATCGACTAAGTACTTCACAGCTAAGGTTCCTTCAATGACAAGCGTCAAGGTGACAGAGATCAACCTCTCCAAGATAGATACAAAGAATCTTTATTGCTATGCAAAGCTCACCAATAAGGATACTATTCGTGAAAGATCCATCCTCCTTGATAAGCCTAAGAACACAGCAATGGAAAACCCATGCATCACCTATGAGATCAACAAGGTCGGCTCTAAGAGCATCAGCGTGAAGGTGAAGGCTGAAAAGCCTGCATTCTGGGTATCATTGGATGCCGATGATATACCTGGCATCTTCTCAGACAACTTCATCTCGGTAAGGCCAACTGCTGAGAAGAACATCATATTCCACGCAGAGAATGACGTTGATCTTGAGGAGTTCAAGAAGAAGTTCAAGATCTACGATCTATACAGTGCAACGCATTGATAAGGTGCAAAGAGAAACGGCGTGATGCCGTTTTTCTTTTTGCGATGCGAAAGAGTAAAGGCTCCAAATCGCTTGGAGCCTTACTTGGGGCTTTAATCCACCCATCGAGATGTGCTGAAGGACATATCAAGTCCAATCAGGACTTTATAAAGCGCCATCCTCCTCTTTTCAAAGGACTTCCAATCTCTAGCCTTCCCAAGCCAGAGGTTCTCAGCAAGGGCTAGCGCTCTAGGGAAGTACATATATTCGATATCCCTTCCAAATCTAAGCACTTCTGTCCACATATTGCCCTGTCCGCCTAAGATCAAGCTACGGCACTCCTGAGTCAACTCCTCCATTGAGAAATCAAGATCGAAGACGTTCTTCAAAGGTGAAAGAGAGAGATTGCCTGGCTCCCAGTCGTCTGAGGTATAGTAGCGATCGAAGTAGCATCCCCCTCCTGCCTCTGGACAGAGAATGACATTATGGCCTCTAGAGGTTGCCTTTCTGGCACCATCAAGCCCTCTCCAAGACATGACAATAACTGACTTGTCAATCTCTGGGGCATCCACAACCTCATCCCAGCCAATTGCACGCTTTCCGTACTTTTCAACAAGCTTTGCCATCCTTGAAGTGAACCAGCCTTGAAGCTCCATGGTATTCTCAAGGCCCTCCTTCTCCATTATCGCTAAGCACTCTTTATTGGACTCCCACTGCACATGAGGACATTCATCTCCGCCTATGTGGATATAAGGGCCTGGGAAGATAGCTGCAAGCTTTGCCACAGCCTTCTCAAGGAACACCCAGAGCTTCTCTGAAGCAGGGTTCATGACATCCTCAAAGATGCCATAAGATGTCTCAACCTCGATTTTTCTCTTTGTGCAACCAAACTCAGGGTAAGCTGCAAGAAGAGCAACAGCATGGCCTGGCGTCTCTATCTCAGGGATCACTGTGATACCTAGATCAGATGCATAATCAACAACTGCCCTGAGATCACGATTCTCATAGAAGCCACCATAGGTTCTGCCATCCTTGTAGTCGACACTAGCACGCTTTGATGCGATGCTCTTAAGCTTAAGATATCCTGGCACAGAGAATCTCCAGCCCTGGTCATCTGTCAAATGCCA
>JAZURW010000124.1:0-7382 GCA_045606405.1 Candidatus Ornithospirochaeta sp.
CGATATACCCTTTTGATTCAAGGCTTTTCAAGACTGGAGTCAGGGTGCCAGAATCCAGAAAGAGCTTTTTCCCAAGCTCCTTGACTGTCAGTGCTTTTACCTCCCAGAGAACCATCATGGTGATGTACTGCGTGTATGTGAGGTCAAGGGAAGAAAGATACGGATGGTATCTCTTGATTACCTCACGGGATGCCGCATACAGCGGAAAGCAAAGCTGATTATCCAGTTTCAGTGCGTCGTAATCCGTATTGTCCATTGCTATCACCGGAGATTAAAACCTGATCTCGCGAGAAGCTGCGGTAAAGGAACAGATTTGAGCTACTGCGTTTTTGAGATAATACACTTCTGTGTTGCCGTCACCTGGAGCATACATCGCTTTTAGATCAGGATACGCATCCAGCATATGTTCCTGTGCTTTGATGTTATTTTCAAGCACTGCTTCAGCGGAAATGCGGATCCATCTGCCATCCTGCGCCATTGCGCTGATTTCCACCTTGGGGTTTGCCTTCATCTGCTGTGCTACAGCTTTGGCCTTGCCGGTCTGGATGTACAGTTTATCTTCAAAGATGTCAACAGTGCCAAAAGGGCGGACTCTTGGCTGATCTCCCTCTACGGAAGCCAGATAATAGACACCGCAGCTTTTCAGAAATTCGTATACCTCTCTCATAGTGTAAATCTCCTTAACCCGCTCTATTCTCTTTGCAAATGCAATAAGTGTTTTCATATCGATGTCATTCGGCCTGCTTTTGTTAATTCTTACGAACAGTCCAGAAGTTGAATTCCTATTTTTGATACGGCAACACCGACCATCTAGAACTATTATAACGGGCCTTTCCATGGATTTCATCATTGCCGATATGCCAAAGAAACAAACTTTCTGGTGTTTTCTTTGTTCTGGGTGATGAACTCCCTAATATCTTCATCTGCACCAAATGCGCAATAGGAACAGCCTGCCATGAGGTTTCTTCAAGCAGCACAGAAATGACCTTTGCACTGAACGAAGCAGCTTACTCAATATTCACCGCTTCATCTTATAAAGCATGCTGCTCATTGTACGCAGTCCGAACAGCTCTTGCAAGCTGATCTGTGCAGGAGGTGGGTCTTCTGCCACAGGTATTCCCAAGCAGCTTTTCTTCAATTTCGTCAACAGTTGAACCCTCAAACAACCTGGAGATTGCTTTCAGATTGCCGTTGCATCCACCTTGAAATTCAATATTCGTGATGACCGTACCATCAATGTCGAAGCTGATAAGATGTGAGCAGGTGTTTTCAGTTTCATACTGATAGCGCATCATAGATACTTCTCGATCTTTGTTTTAAGGTTTTTCATATCGGTAGGTTCAAAGCGGGCAACGATCTCTCCGTTTCGGTCAATGAGGAATTTGGTGAAATTCCATTTCACATTACCGTTGTTTTTATAGTCCTTGTCCATCTTTTTCACAACACCGGAAAGCATGATGCCCATAGCAGACATGCCTAAGCCCTCAAACTTGGTGTTCTCAGTCAGCCATTTGAACAGAGGAATAGCATTTTCCCCATTAACATCAACCTTGGAAAACTGCGGAAAAGTAATGCCGAAGCGACCGGTGCAGAAAGAATGGATTTCCTCATCATCGCCAGGAGCCTGTTCACCAAACTGGTTGCAGGGGAAATCAAGGATCTCAAAACCTTTATCCCTGAACGCATCGTAAATATCCTGCAACTCATCATACTGCGGGGTAAAACCGCATCCTGTAGCGGTATTGACAATGAGCAGAACCTTGCCCTTGTAGTCTGCAAGAGAAACCTCGCTGCCATCCTGCGCATTGACTGTGAAGTCATAAATGTTCATAGAAAGCCTCCTGTATTTAATTCAATTTAATTGAGTTAAATTAAATATATGCCATTGTGCTGGGAGAGTAAATAGGAACGCAGAATAGGTTGCAAACATTTAACGGTTTTTTAAATACGCTTTCCTGTCATTAGCCTGATTCCGGTTTCCCTAACAATGCACATATGGAGATGAGTAATCGTCCCAATCAAAAAGACTTATAGAGGAGCAGAATGTATGTATTTGCAACAGTAAACAGAACATCAACAGAAGAGAAGCTTTGAAAAGATATGGCGTGAGGGGCTGAACATCATGGGAAAGAAGCAGCAAAAGCAGATCATAGTACCATGGATTTCAGAGAATCCTATTTCTGAGCCTCTCTTTTTTGCGCATTTCCTCATGGATAACGACATGACAATCGTTTTTCAGCTATTGCAAATGCCAAGTCGGTAAAAACGATCTGAAGCAGTGGTTGGGAAATTTCCACATACCACTTTTTCATGAAAGCTCTGAAGCTATATATTCTGCCATATTATTACCGAAGGGGATGCTAATACCATGTTTTCATGATCTTGCGATGAAGTATTTCCTCAATTGGATTATGAAAGAACAATAAGGCTTGCTTCTGCTTTCCTGGATTGTTGTTAATTTATCTCTAAACAGTTATCATAGAAAGGAAATTTCAAGGAGTACTCTAATGGACGTTCGTGTACGCTATGCCCCGTCTCCAACTGGGTTACAGCATATCGGCGGAGTGAGAACCGCATTATTCAACTATTTTTACGCAAAGTCCCAGGGCGGAAAGTTCATTCTCCGCGTTGAGGATACAGACAGGGAGAGATATACAGAGGAATCTCTTCAGGACCTCTATGATACCTTGGACTGGCTTGAGATCAAATGGGATGAAGGCCCTGTAGTGGGTGGTGAATATGGCCCATATGTGCAGTCTGAGAGATTCGAGCTTTACAAGAAGTATGCAGAGAAGCTCGTAGAGGATGGAAAGGCTTACTATTGCTATTGCTCTTCAGAGAGACTGGAGAAGGTAAGGCAGGAGCAGATCGCCTCAAAGTCCGATTACCAGGGCTATGACAGGCACTGTGCAAACCTCACAGCTGAAGAGAGAGCAGAATATGAGAAGCAGGGAATAAAGCCAGTGATCAGGCTTCGTGTCCCTAGAGAGGGAAAAACCACTTTCCACGATGTTCTCATGGGAGACATAACAAGAAAGAACAAGGATATCTCCCCAGATCCAATCCTCTTGAAAAGCGATGGCTTCCCAACTTATCACCTGGCTAATGTAATTGATGACCACATGATGGGAATCACGCATGTGATGAGAGCTCAGGAATGGATTCCCACAGGTCCTCTTCACATCATCCTTTATGAAGCATTCGGATGGGAGCCTCCTATTTATTGCCACCTTCCTATGGTTATGGGAAAGGATGGACAGAAGCTCTCAAAGCGCCATGGCTCAACATCAGTGCGGGATTTCAGGGCAAAGGGCTATCTTCCTGAGGCAATTCTCAATTACGTGACCCTCGTTGGCTGGTCACTCGATGGCTCAACAGAGTTCTTCACAAGAGAAGAGCTTGAGAAGTGCTTCAAGATGGAGAATATCCACAAGTCCCCTGGTGTTTTCGATTACAAGAAGCTTGAATGGTTCAACGGCCAGTATATAAGAGCTGCAGAGAATGCCCGCTTGGCAGAGCTCTGTATGCCTTATCTAAAGGATGCAGGCTTCATATCTGAGGCACCTACAGAGGAAGAGAAGGCGCTTGTGCTAGGCTTGATGGGGCCAGTAAAGGAAAGGATGAAGGTTCTTTCTGATGTTGTGCCACTTACAGCATTCCTCTTTGAGGATAAGCCTGTGACAGACCCAGCAGTATATGTTGCAAAGGGCTCAGATCTTGAAAAGACAGCTCTTGCGCTGGAAAAGGGCGCTGCAATCCTTCTTGCTGGACTTGCTAGCGGTGAAGAAGAGAGTGTGATCGAGGAAAAGCTTGTAGAGCTTTCAAAGAAGCTTGAGATCAAGGTAAATGGCGTGTTCCAGCCAATCAGAGTGGCAATCACCAATTCGACAGTGTCTCTTCCTCTCTTTGACTCAATAAGGCTTTTGGGCATTGAAACAACAACAGGTCGCTTGGAAAGAGCGATTAAGGTATTAAAGGAGAATAATTAATATGGCAGATACAGTAACAATGGATAAAATCGTCTCTCTTTGCAGAAGAAGAGGCTTCATCTTCCAGTCATCAGAGATCTATGGCGGCCTTAATGGCGCATATGACTACGGTCCAATGGGTGTTGAGCTCAAGAATAACATCAGAGATTTCTGGTGGAAGGAAATGACACAGCTCCATGATAATATCGTGGGCCTGGACGCATCAATTCTAATGCACCCAAGAGTATGGGAAGCATCAGGTCACGTTTCCAACTTCTCAGACCCAATGGTTGACTGCAAGGTATGCAAGTCAAGATTCCGCGCAGATCAGATTGACCTTAATGCTGCTTGCCCAGTATGTGGTAATAAAGAGAGTTTCACAGAGCCAAAGAACTTCAATCTCATGTTTGAGACTCATATCGGAGCCAACAAGGATTCATCATCTGTCATCTACCTCAGACCAGAGACAGCTCAGGGCATCTATGCGGACTTCAAGAACGTTGTTCAGTCATCAAGAGTGAAGATCCCATTCGGCATTGCCCAGGTTGGCAAGTCTTTCAGAAACGAGATCACAACAAAGAACTTCATCTTCCGCTCATGTGAGTTCGAGCAGATGGAGATGCAGTTCTTCTGCAAGCCAGGCACTGATGAGACATGGTTCCCATATTGGAGAGAGCAGAGAATGGCATTCTACCATAAGATGGGCATCAGACCAGACCACCTCAGATGGCATCAGCATGGTCCAGATGAGCTTGCATTCTATGCAAAGGATGCTTATGACATCCAGTTCCTCTTCCCAATGGGCTGGCAGGAGCTTGAGGGTGTTCACTCAAGAACAGACTATGATCTTGGTCAGCACACTAAGTTCTCAGGAAAGGATCTCACATACCTTGATCCAGAGACAAATGAGAAGTACATTCCTTACGTTGTTGAGACTTCTGCAGGTCTCACAAGAAATGTTCTCATGGTACTTTCTGATGCATATGAGGAAGAGACAATCGCAGAGGGCGATGTTAGAACAGTTCTTCACTTCCATCCTGCGATCGCTCCTATCAAGGTTGCAGTTCTTCCTCTTGTCAAGAAGGATGGCCTTGCAGAGTTCGCAAAGAATCTTGAGCATGATCTCAGAGAGGACTTCACAACCTTCTATGACCAGGCTGGCGCTGTTGGCAGAAGATACAGAAGAATGGATGAGATCGGAACTCCTTATTGCGTAACAGTCGACTATCAGACTCTCGACGATAACACAGTAACAGTAAGATTCAGAGATTCCATGGAGCAGGTTAGAGTCGCTATCCCTGAGCTTGTTCCATTCATCAAGCAGGCTATGAAGGATTATAAGAGGGTTTGAGATGAATAAGGCACTTCAGATATTAAAGGACAGAGGCTTTATCAAGGATTGCACAGACTTTGAAGGTCTTTCTGAGCTTATGGATCAGGGCCCGGTATCTTTCTATTGCGGTGTTGATCCAACAGGTAAGTCCCTCCATATTGGCCACATCGTTCCATTCTTTGCCATGCACCACCTTCAGAAGTGCGGACACAACCCAATTGCGCTTGTCGGTGGCGGTACAGGCATGATCGGCGATCCATCTGGCAAGACTGAGATGAGGAAGATCCTCACAAAGGAGCAGATCCTCGATAATGCGAATGCAATTGGAAAGCAGCTGTCCAAGGTTGTTGACTTCTCAGAGAATCCAGAGGAAGGAAAGGGCAAGGCTAGAATGCTCAATAACGCAGACTGGCTTGTAGGCCTTAACTATATTGACTTCTTAAGAGATGTCGGCGTTCATTTCTCAGTAAATAGAATGCTTACATTCGAGGGCGTACAGCAGCGTCTGGAGAGAGGCCTTAGCTTTATTGAGTTCAACTACCAGCTTCTTCAGTCATATGACTTTCATATGCTCAATAAGAATGAGGGTACAAGACTCCAAATCGGCGGGGCTGACCAGTGGGGCAACATCGTTGCCGGCATCGATCTTATACATAGAATGGATGGTCCACAGTGCTATGGCCTTACATTCAATCTCATCATGCGCAGTGATGGCAAGAAGATGGGCAAGAGCGAGAAGGGTGCGGTGTTCTTGGATCCAGAGCTCTATTCACCATATGACTATTACCAGTACTGGAGAAACGTGAACGATGCTGATGTTACGAAGTTCATGAGGATTTTCACATTCATGGAACTCGATGAGATCGCAGAATACGATAATCCAGAGAGGAACATCAACGAAGCTAAGGAGCGTCTTGCCTTTGAGCAGACAAAGATCATCCATGGTGAGGAGGAAGCTATTAAGGCACGCGATGCAGCTAAGGCTCTCTTTGCGTCCGGTGCTCCAATGAGTAAGGATGGCGTTCCTTCTCTTGAGATTGAAAGAAGCGCGCTTGATGCAGGAATCGGTGTTCTTGAGCTTTACACAAAGTCAGGTCTTTGCGCATCAAATGGTGATTCAAGAAGACTTGTAATGCAGGGTGGCGCTGAGATCAACGGCAAGAAGATCACAGATCCAAAGGCAGTGATCACATCAGCTGACCTTGATGAGGATGGGGATCTGATGCTCAAGGCAGGAAAGAAGCGCTATTTTAGAATAATTTCAAAATAAGCATTTGCTATTCTAATGAGGGTACCAGTAGAGATTCTATTGGTACCTCTTTTTTGGTTTAAGACTATCTTGTACTAGAATTGACTATGATAAAGGGATAGAATGACCTCTCGGGTGGAAAAATGAAATTCAATTTAGTGAATATTCTTAAAAAGGAATTCTCAGGATACAACGCTGTATCTTTCAGAAAGGATCTTCTTGCAGGCATTACCTGCACTGCAGTCGCTCTTCCATTAGCGCTCGCATTCGGCGTATCATCAGGCGCTGATGCGGCATCAGGTCTTATTTGCGCAATTCTTGCAGGCCTTTTGATCGGTGGCCTTTCTGGCGCTAGCTATCAGATCTCTGGCCCAACGGGTGCGATGGCTGCGATATTGATCGCGCTATCATCTCAATATGGACTTCAAGGTGTATTTGCTGCTGGATTCCTTTCAGGTGTGCTACTTCTTCTATTTGGTCTTTTGAAGGCTGGAAAGCTAGTTAATTTCATCCCTAAGCCTGTTATCGTGGGCTTTACCTCAGGTATTGCGATCATCATTGCTCTTGGGCAGATCGATAACGCTTTTGGAACTTATTCTGAGGGTATTTCAGCCTTGGAGAAGCTTGGCTCCTATTCATATTTAGGCTTTAGGCCAATGTGGAGTGCTGTGCTTTATACTGCTATTGCCATGCTTATCATGATCTTCTGGCCTAAGAAGCTCAACAAGAGCTTCCCCGGCTCTCTCTTGGCTATCATCGTGTGTCTTGCCATACAGCTTGTTGCCAAACTCGATGTTCCAGTTGTTGGTGCAATCCCAAGGACGCTTCTTCC
>JAZURW010000125.1:0-12133 GCA_045606405.1 Candidatus Ornithospirochaeta sp.
ATTGGAGTTATATTTCTCGATAGCAGGAGCCTCTTCCATACCCAATCACCTCATCAGCGATATATGGAATAAAGAGCGTCTTGCCAAAGCTATCCATCCCTCGACTTCGTCCATATGCATACCACCTAGGATAGGTTCGAGAAAATCTTCAAGTATTTCCCATGCTTTGTAACAGATGCTGTGAAATAGTTGAATTCTAACTGTGCCGCGAGCACCCCTCATGCGCTCTTCGGAGAAAGCTAATCACAGCATCCCACCTTCTTTAGATGATGACTTGCTTGATCGAAGGAACAAGCGATGAGTAGATTTCCTCTAAGAATGCGCACTTATCTGCCACTTCCTTCTGAATATCAAGCATCCAACTCTTGGCATAGTCAATTCTCAGATTCCCTGCTGAGCCTATGACGGTCCTCTTTTTCATTGAGGCGACAGGATCTTCATCCTTCTCGACCTTATCAAGATTCAAGCCAACGCTCTTATAGCTATCGCGGAAATTGCCACCGCTAAGAACACTGTCCATGACCTTGTCTGTGGCATAGAGCTCTGGTGTGCAGGCAGAAATGAGGTTCTCTTTATGCACCATGAGGTTTTGAGTCATCAAATCCATTATTCTCACAAGCTCCAGTGTTGCAGCGAAGCCCTCCATCAAAGGCTCCTTCGTATCCTGGAAGTCCCTATTGTAGCCAGAAGGCAATGCCTTGATCATGTCCTTAATGCGCTGGGAGGCTGAAACAATGAGGGATGTTCTTGAACGTGCAAGCTCCAAGCCATCAGGGTTTTTCTTCTGAGGCATTATCGAAGAGCCTGTGCATAGCTCTCTAGGAAGGGAGAAGTACCCAAGCTCAGGGAGAGTGAAGAGCATCAGATCCTGTGCGAGCTTCGATATCGTAAGCGCAAGATATCCAGCATGGTCCAAGAACATGGCCTCGAACTTTCCTCTTGAATTGTTTGCATAGAGCACATTGTTCTGCACCTTTGAAAAGCCCATCAGCTGGGCAAGGTACTCCCTATCTGTAGGGAGAGTCGTGCCGTAGCTTGCTGCAGAGCCGAGAGGGCATTGGTCAAGCACATTGTAAAATGACATCAGCATGCTGGATTCTTCTATGATCTCCTCTGCGTATCCCATAGCCCATAGCGCTACAGAGGAAGGCATGGCAATCTGCATATGGGTCCTTCCAGGCATTGGCACATCGACATTCCTCTCTGAGAAATCTATAAGAGAAGAGGCGAATGAAAGAGAGGCGTCCGCAAGCTTCAAAGCAGCCTCACGCATATAGACCCTTAGCGCAGTCTGAACCTGGTCATTCCTGCTTCTTCCCGTATGGATCTTCTTTCCAGCGTCCCCATATTCCTTGGTGAGGAACATCTCTATGGCAGTATGGCAATCCTCATCGCTTCTATCAATCTTGAAATTCCCCTCTGCTCTCAAGACAGCGATCCTATCGAGACCGGAGAGGATTGACTTGCCCTCCTCCTCTGTCAGGATACCCATTTTAACAAGCCCCTTTGCTTGAGATGCAGACCCAATCAAATCCGAGAGCAATAGATCCATATCCAGAAGGTAGTCCCTTCTGACTGTGAAGCTCTCCATCATAGTATCCAAGGTATAGTTCTTCTGCCAAAGCTTTGTTGCCATCTCTGCCTCCATTGGTATGTAAGGTTAGCTTTTAATAGCAAAAAATGGAAGATAATTTGTTATTAAGAGTATGAAGAGATTAATAGCATGCTTCATTTTCCTCTCCTTGCTCCTCTCCTGCAATGGAAAGCTTAAGCTATCTGATGAACTTCTCTTTGCAGATAGAGAGCTAGTGAGGATTCTCTCCCATACCTTGAATGGGAATGATGAAATCTCCGTCAGCTTATCTGATACAGCGATGCTGGTTGAGTATACCTTCAAGGGGATTCGAATGCACTCCGGCGCCATAGGATCCTCCTTTTCAATCCCTCTTCCCGCCCCTTTGGAGATGGGAGAGGTTGAGTGCTTCTCCTTGACGCTCAAGAAAGACACAGGAGCGATCACACGAGCATCGTTTCTGCTGGTTGGGAAGAATAAGAATATTCCAAGCCTCATCATAAACGAGCTCTCAATCAAGGGGACGAGCACAGCCCCTGATAGAATAGAGCTTCTTGCCCTCACCTCTGGGAACCTCAAAGGAGTCATCGTATCTGATGAGCTTGATTTCAAGGACAAGGAGCACTACTCCTTTCCCGACATGGAGGTCCAGGCAGGCGATATCATTGTGCTTTATTGGGACAGAGAGGGAGAAGAGAGAAGGATTGTGAGAAAGAATGGAAGCTCTACTTATTTCATGAATGCGAGAATGGACTCCACTTTAATATCCACAGATGGACTTCTTGCTATCTTTGCAGACTATGATGGCCATATTTTGGACGCCTTGATCTATTCCGACGACCCAGAGAACGAGGAGAACCCTTTTGGAACTGAGGTGCTCAAAGAAAAGGCAGAGTACCTGATAAAGGAGGGCTTTTGGTATGGCGAGCCAATTGACTCCTCTCTCGTGACCTCCAGCAGAGTCCTCGCAAGGTTCCCCGACATCATGGATTCAGACAGTGCTGAGGACTGGTTCACCACAGAGGCAAAGAAGTCAAGCTTTGGAGAAGAAAACACAGCTTATATATACAGTCCTTGATGAATATGAGATAATCATCACATGGATATCCTCTTTGTGTTCATCATTGCCCTAATATCTGCTGTCTTGCAAGCAACAATCGGCTTCGGATTCAGCATAATCGCCATGATGTTCTTCCCTAGGATGTTCCCTTATCCAATTGCGGTGACCCTCAATATCTCCATCGCATTGATGAACACAAGCTACCTTTCAATACTGAACCACAAGCACATCAAGTGGAGCACGCTTTTCCCTCTTTTGGTGCCTTCACTGCTCATAGGGGTGCTCTTCACCTTCTTCTCCACATCCATCGACAGCGTCTATATGGATATGCTGCTGGGATGTCTCTTGATCCTGCTCTCCATCTACTTCATACTCCTTTCAGATAAAATCAAGGTGAAGCCAAAGCGCTCAACTGGCGCTCTCATGGGCTCAATTGCAGGAATAGGAAATGGCCTGTTTGGAATCGGAGGACCTCCTGCGGCGCTCTATCTTATGCCAGCTGTTGAAGACAAGCGGGAATACCTTGCAACAATACAATGCTACTTCGCGCTATCGAATCTCGTTAATCTCTTTCTAAGAATTGCCATGAATCACTATCCTCAGTCGCTTCTTGTCCATACAGTCTCAGGCTGGGCAGGCGTCTTGCTTGGCTCCACAATAGGCTCCCTCTTCTTCAAGAGGATGAAGCTATCGCTTCTTAGGCGATTTGTCTATCTTTTCGTTGGAATAAACGGCTTGTACCTTATCTTAAGCTCTGTTCTTTAGTCTAGTGTCTTATCTAGAGATTGCTCTCATAAAACCACTATATATTGCATAGTTAGGTATTAATCACTATATGGTTATGGGTGTGATAGGAATGTACTAAAAAGGCAAAATGATAGTTTTTCACTCTTTTCCCATCTTGTGTCCTGTATTAGCTTGGACTCATGAGTTGGATCGAAAGAAATGTTAAATTAATTGATTACGTAAATCCTAAGGATGAGAGACTTAATGCGTATTCCCACTTCTTTGGGCTAGGCTTATCTTTATTCGGGCTCCTTATCACCCTTCTATCAATGGGGTCAGGAATCAAGAAAGTCATGAAGATAGCGATGGTCATATACGCGCTGACAAATATCCTGCTTTATGCAGCCTCTGGCTTCTATCATTACCTACCTAGGGGCAATGCAAAGAGAATCTGCAGGATACTAGACCATTCAAGCATATATCTTCTTATCATAGGGACCTACACCCCTATCCTCTCCTACATAGGCACAAGTGAATCACTGAAGCTTCTGGCTGTGATGTACAGCGTGGTCGCACTAGGAATTGTGCTGACTGTGATATGCTTCAGCAAGCTTAAGGCGCTGCATATAATCCTTTATGTCCTTCTAGGCTGGCTATGCGTATTCTTTGCAGATGAGATTTTCCCATTCCTTCCAGGAGGCGTGATCAAATACATGTTCACAGGTGGTGTGCTCTATACCTTCGGCCTGATATTCTACGGCCTCAAGAGGATGCCTCACCATCACTTCATTTGGCACCTCTTCGTTCTTGCGGGCTCTTTATCCTTCTATGTTGGGATATTCCTCCATTTGCTATAAAGCAAAATAAGGTTATAATAGCTCGAGGAGATTATAATGGATTTAACTGTTCTTTCTGTTGGTGGTTCTATTATCGCACCTGACAAAGTCGATTCCGCATTCTTGAAGACATTCAAAAGCGCGATAAAGTCTTATTTGGATAACAATAAGGAGGCAAAGCTCATCTTTGTCTGTGGCGGAGGCGCTCCTGCGAGGATCTATCAAGGAGCATTCAGGGATATCGTGGAGGATGCTGATCCATCTCTTCAGGATTGGATTGGGATCAAGGCGACGCATCTAAATGGCAGTCTTGTCAGGGCTGTATTCTCTGAATATATAACAGATGAGCTTGTGACAGACCCAACTTTGGATATTCCATTTGAAGGAAGGATTCTTGTCGCAGCAGGCTGGAAGCCAGGATTCTCAACAGACACAGACGCTGTCTATCTTGCAAGGAAGTTCGGAGGGAAGAAGGTCGTAAACCTCTCTAATATCGCAAAGGTCTATACAGATGACCCAAGAAAGAACCCAGATGCAGTCCCTCTGGATAGTATTAGCTGGAAGGATTTCAGGGCAATGGTTGGCGATGAGTGGACACCGGGCAAGAACACTCCCTTTGACCCAATCGCATCCAGAATCGCAGAAGAGGACGGCATGACTGTCATCTGTGCAGACGGAAGGGATATCGAGAACCTCATCAAGATACTAAACAATGAGCCATTTTATGGAACGACAATAGGCTAGAAAATGCTTTTAGGCGTTGCTCGCTGCAATAAGGGTGCAACGCTTTTTTTATCACACATCAAGGCTCTTTTCCCTCTTAAGCGAAAGAAAGTATGGAGAGGGATCTGCAAAAGGCTCTGGAAATGGCACATCTTTCGTAAAATCAGGTATCCAGAGAATATCATCCTCGCCCTTTTCTTGGGCAAAGCCATTCTCAATGCCAAGCTGATCAAGGTAGTTGATGATCTCATCGTACTCATCGTCAGTCATCTGGGCAAAGCCAGGGTTCTCCTTAGGTGGCACGAATTGGACCATGAGCGAAAGAAAGAACGCGTCCTTGTACTTCTCGCTATAAAGGGCCAGGAACTCCTTTGTTGCCTTCAGGGTGCCTGGGAACACCAGATGCCTCAATATAGTGCCCTTCAATGAGTCGAGATCAGTTTCAGGATGACGCTCTAGAATGAAATCCATAACCTCTTCTATGTTGTCTGCATATCTTGCTCTGCCGCAAAATATCGATGCGACATTCCTGTCTAAGGTCTTCCCATCAAGCAGATAGAGGTCAATATAGCTGTCTATCAATTCAAGTGCCTCAACCCTCTCATAACCAGAGCTATTCCAAACGACAGGAAGGGAAAGACCTTCCTCTTTGGCTATAGTCAAAGCCTCAATTATAGAGGGGATGAAGTGTGTGCCAGTGACAAGATTCAAACTCTGAGCGCCCATCGCCTCCAGATCCAGCATCAACGATGCAAGCTCTCTTATCGTCACCGTGATTCCCTGATTTTCCCCATCAGAGCCTGAAATCTGCCTATTTTGGCAATATGCGCAATGGAGAGGACAGCCTGTGAAGAAAATCATGCCAGATCCCTTCTCGCCTGAAACAGGAGGCTCCTCGCCCCTATGCAAGCCTGACCACGCTATTTTAACCTCAGCTGTCTGCTTGCAAACGCCCATCTCACCTTTTGTCCTATTGACGGAGCAAAGGTTTGGACAAAGCATGCATTTATCATAGAGAGTGTTATTGACCATCGACTTTGACTATATCAAAATTAGACTCATGGGTAAATGGAGCATTTTCAGCGCTAGAGATGGAAAAGGCGATGAAAAAAGAAAAGAAATAAGATACATACTCTCAATCGATGGCGGCGGGATGCGCGGCGTTGTTCCTGCATATATTCTATCAAGAATCAACAAGGAGCTTAAAAAAGAAACAGATAGACCTCTCTATTCCTTTTTCGATCTCGTTGCGGGAACCAGCACTGGAGCGCTTATCGCACTTGCTCTCACCTCGCCCTCTCAAGATTGCTTGCTTAGCTATGAAGATGGCCCAGAATATGAGATTTTTGACGAAATCACGTACAAACGCCTCTTTAGAGTCCATCATGAAAAGGTGCTAAAGGGCAGCATCAAAAGAAGCATTGACCCAGATTCACTTGTATCCTTGTACAGAGCAAATGGATACAGGATATTCCATCAGCCCAGCCATTTCAAAAAGCTAATCGGAAATGTCTTCTCTGATAAATACGATTCTAGCTCGATAGAGCGCTTTCTCTCATCAGCATATAAGGAGACAGGTCTTGATGAGGCCTTGGTGCCCACAATGGCAGTAGCCTTTGATCCTCTTACCTCAAAGCCCTATGTATTCTCATCCTGGGATAGCCATGGCTTTCTCCTCAAGGAAGCAGCTAGAGCCTCCTCAGCTGCCCCAACCTACTTCTCGCCAGTCTCACTTATCGATAGAGAGACGGGAGAGAACCTGACTTTAGTCGATGGAGGCCTTTGCGCAAATAACCCAATTCTTCTTGCATACTCAAAGGCAAGGGGGCTATATCCTAATGCTGATGAGTTCAGAGTCCTTTCAATATCGACATGCTCTTTAAGCTCATCCTTTGACCCTTCCTCCTCATCAGGTGGGCTTGCCACCTGGGTATCGTCCCTATGGAAGAGCTATGCTTCTGGCACAACAGAGCTCGCAGACATCGTAGCAGACAGCATCAAGGACCTAAAGTACCTCAGGATATGGGACAACGTTGTCAAGAAGAAGTACAGCATGGATGACTACTCTGATGAGGCGATGAACACGCTTCTAGAAGCCGCTGAAGAGCTCTATAAGAATAAGGAAGCTCAGATTAATGAGTTCATTCACGATATGACTTTAAATGTGAATAATGACTCAGTGAAGCTCAAAGGCCCTGAAGAACATCTTCTAATAGACAAATGAGGTTTTCCCTCGCTAAGCGCAGATTGAAGGATATATCCCCGATTGTTGACCCATCGCCTATGTAGTCTGTGATGAGCTTAAGCGCATAGAAGGGGATTCTCTCCTCCATCGTGGCAAGCGCAACTCCATATGCCTCCATATCTGCTGCATCTGCTCTAAGCTCGGAGTGCTCCCTTCTAAGTGAGGTGGAGAATGTACCTGATGAGGAAAGGACCAAGCCTGATTTTCTCTCGTTTGTCTCAACTTCCCCGATTGTCGCTCTATTTCGCCCCAAAGTCGTCCCAAGGGCTAGATGCATCGCTGTGAGATTCTGATCGGGACATACGATCTTCTGGAAGGAATAAGCGCATCCTAACTTCAAAGCCGGATTGATCGCACCCGCAGAACCAAGGGAGATGACAATGTCTGGCCTCTCTCTTTCAATGCTCTTAGAAGCTGCAACAGCTGCCAAAATCGGCCCGACTCCCGATACCACCTTTATGAATCTATCATCAAGTCCCTTCAATTCACCTTTATCTGATGCAACCACCAATACCTTCATAAGAACCACCTTTTACATAGAAAAGCATTTATTATGGAATTTTTGAAGATGATAAGCGATAATTGATTAGTATATTCTTATTTCAATCTTATTTCGGAATATTTTTATCTCATATATTTAAAGCATTAATAAAAACATAGAGGCTCTTGCTGGCAAAACAGAAATTCGCATTCTTCTTGAAACAGGCATGATTTTGTTCATACATGTTCAGCTTTAGCCGGTTCATCCACGGGAATAAAGCGTTAAGGTCATAGAAAACATGAATCTTCTGCCCTCTCTTTCCGCTGGACTTATTCCAGTGCTTCTACATAAACCACCTTTACAAGCTCTCTGAAAGCTTAAGGGGTAAGAGCTGTTTCTCTTTACCCTCTGGATAAACTGTCCTAAATTCTCTGCCGCAGTTCCTGGTCTTCAATATTCTGTTGCAAACTTATGACCTCAGCCTTGAGGCCCTTTGTTCTTGTATGATGATCTTGTTCATTATGTCAAAGCGTTCGTCATCAATCTCTCACGACACATTGTCCTATGAAAGAACAAACGATCAAGTTCAACGATTCGCGTCTAAGGCTATGCCACCCCCTTCTTATGTGTCCTAAGCTTTTCCACACACAGAGCCTTTGTTCAAGGACAACGGCACAGATATACTATCCACTGCACTTGTCCCTTTTCGAACTATGAGGTGGGGATAGTGGTGTCCAGGACTCTATACTGGTGCTCTTTCCGGAGCACCGTTACTATTCTCGCGGAATAATCAGTCTGAGAATTTCAGCCCTACAAAGACCGTATCTAAGTCAAACTCACATGATAATGGACGATCTATAGTGCATCCTCCGCGCTTTCAAGTGTTTTGAGATAGAAAAAGAACGATGCTAAGTCTTTCGGCTCGGCATCGTTATTTTCGTAGCTTTTTTCCAATCTTGTAAGACAGATGCTGTAAAATTATGCTATTTACGGAATCACTGCCTTATTGGCACACGGTGAAGCCGCTTAGCTTATAGTGCCAAGCCTGCAATCGCAGCTCCGATTGTTGGGCTGTTATCCATATTCACAATTCTATAGTAGCGGCTGTTTCCCTTCTCAAGGATCTGGTCAAGATATAGTCTTGTGTAGAACTCAAGGAACTCGGTCTTATAGAAGGTTGTTCCATCGGCATTGATGACGACAGGATACCTTGGCTCAAGGCCTGCGCCTGACTCCAAAACTGCAGCAGAGAGATTGATAGCTGTAAGTTTAGCAGCTCTTTCGATTATGCTCTTGATTATGATATATAAGGCTGTCGCATCGGCCTCTGACCCCTCGACGCACTTTACAAGGTCGTAATCCATGTTGTGAGGCATCTCTAGATAGTTTGACATCCTAGTTGTATTGAGCTTCTCTATCTTAGAGTACTTATCGGCAAAGGAAGATGAGAGAACGCCTTCCTTTATTGCCTCCTCTATGACCAAGGATGCAAAGGCTCCAAGATATGCACCTGATATCTTCTTCTCCAAGTGATAGGAATCAGGATCCTTTGTTGTGCTCATGAACTTCTCATCCAAATCCCCTAAGCCAAGATTGAGGCATCCAGATTCAACATTGATGATCTGCCTATCATCTCCTGATTTGCCAATCTTGGCTATGTTGCTGTTTTTCTCAGCGTATGCTGTATTGGTGCCCGTTCCAAGGATGAAGCCGATATATCCAGAGGCATTAAGAGGATATGCAGCTTTAGCAGCCAGAAGTGTAGCGACTGTGTCGTTGACAACAGACACCTTCTTTTTCGAAACATCATAGCCGCGGCTTGCAAGCTCCTTGAGAAGATTCTCGCCTATTGGCATTCCAATCACCTCAGGAGCCTTGATCTCCTTAGAGAACATCAATGGAACGCCATCGTGATTCTCCTTGATCTCAGCAGCATAAGAAAAGCAGAATCCAATCCTGTCTGATTTATCTATAAGGCGCTCAACATTGTCTGCAAGTATTGAGAAGAACTCCTTTGCGCTAACCTCCTCCTTGACTCCTGGCATGCCGGTCTTCTTGAAGTCAGAGATTATAGGATTCCTATTTTCATCGAAGGTGACAAGACAGGTTCTGAAGTTAGTGCCACCAGCGTCTAAGACGATGACGCTCTCACCTTCTTTGATCTCTACATCTGTCGATACGTAAGTTGGAATCATCGCAAGAGATGATGAGCCTGAAAGCCCCTTCTTCATCTCGTCTCTAAATAGCGAGAGAACCTTATCTGCATCAACAGAGCAAGCACCTAGATTATGTCTATCAATAAAGGACTGAACCTTATCCACATCAAACCTCCTGTTTCAATAATCCCTTGAACCTGATGTATCCTGGCTCCACCACCTCACCATTCAGAGTGAAATCCGAGGGATGGACCGTCATAGTGCCACTTTCATCACTTCTAAGGAAGATATCACCCTTCAATTCTACCTTATTAGGAAAGCTTTTGCCACTGAGAACAATGTCACAATAGACTTCAATATCCACCATCTGGGAAAGGTTCATTGAAAGAATCCCTTCCAAGTCGATATTCTCCCCACCCTTGATGACCATCTCCCCATCAACGATGATATCGCCCTTTGAGATCGCCATGCGGTCAAGGAACATGACAGCATTCTCAACTAGGGGGGAAAGTGAGCTTACCGCCATTGACAGAAAGCGCATGAAGGCATTGCTGCTCTGAGATCCAAGCAAGGCATCCTTGTATAGCGACACATCAGATGAGCTGAACTCTATTCTTTCTGGCACTAAGCCAGGCCCATCTGTTATCCGAACGCCAGGAAGCTCTCTTTGAGGCACATTTAGATAAGCAGCGACTACGGATGCGCCAACAGATGCAATAGTCTCACTGTATTTGTAATAGACGTCATGAAGACTCACAGAGAAAATGCTAGAAGCTGTGAGAAACGCAAATAGAGAGAGAATAAAGAAACGTCGCACTGTCCTCATAATCAAATGATAGCTTATGTTCACTCTCCAAACAATAAACTCATGCACGTTATGGAAAAAGAAATAAGAGATGCTTCCCCGTGTGCCGATAAGACAGTGATTCCGTAAAAAAAATAATACGGTATCTGTCTTACAGGATTGGAAAACAGCTACGAAACAACGATGCTGAGTCGAAAGACTTAGCATCATTCTTTTTCCATCTCAAAGCACTTGAAATCACGGAGGATTTACTATGAAGCGTCTATTATCATGCGAGTTTAACTTTGATACGGTCTGAGTAGAACTGAAGTTCTCAGACGGCACTATAATTGCCATTGATACCATTGCTGTTGAAAATGAGGTTGCCGACAATATATATCAGCGGTCAGAGTTTGATTATCTCATCTATAATGACCCGAGGGCATACGCTGATTTGATACTGGGTGGCAACCCCGAAGCCTATTTGAAGGCAGCAACTGAGTACAAATCATTTGAAAGCTGACATTATCTTGCCCGTGGGAATAGCAATATTCCTGCGGGCATAATTCTATTAGACAGTCGATAAATGAAACCTATTTGTGAAGTTCTATTTACCATTTTTGAAAATCTGTTAAAAATGGTAAGAAGTTGTAGCATAATACTTACTGTGAAGTGATGCGCCATGAAACTTATTACCCGAAGCCAATATTTAGAAAAACTTATCAACGTAATCGGAACTCCGGCCCGTTAGGCACTTACAGGTGTTCACCGCAGCGGTAAATCCAAGCTGCTCGAAGCATTTAAGAACCATATCGAACAGAATGTATCCAACCACAATATTATTCATATCAATTTCAACTTGCCTGAGTTTGATCATTTACTTGAGTACAGACCTTTGTACGATTATATCAATTCTCAGTATGCGGCAGGTAAAGAGAACTTTGTTTTGATTGATGAAGTCCAGATGTGCACCGACTTTGAAAAAGCAATCAACGGTCTGCACGCATCCGAAAAATTTGATATTTATATTACCGGCTCAAACGCTTTCCTATTGAGTTCTGACCTTGCTACGCTGTTTACAGGAAGAACATTTGAAATCAAGGTATTTCCGTTCTCATTCAGCGAATATATGCAGTATTTTGGTTACAGCGACAAGTATGCTGCCGTTGATAGGTATATGATTGAGGGCGGCATGGCTGGCTCCTATCTCTATAAAGATCAAGAAGCCAAGTATGATTATATTGCCGATGTTTTCAATACATTGATTGTTCGGGATATTCGCAAGAAATATAAAATTCGCAATATGCAGTTGATGGATAGACTTGTGGATTTTCTTATGGACAATATCTCCATTCTGACCTCAACACGAAACATCACAAACACTTTCAGTGGATTAAAGGAAAAAGTCAACCACGTTACCATCAGTTCGTATATTCAGTATTTGTGCAATGCCTTTGCCTTTTATAAAGTCCGCAGATATGACATCAAGGGCAAAAAGTATCTTTCAAGCAATGACAAGTATTATTTGAGCGATCATACTTTCCGTTAT
>JAZURW010000126.1:0-50373 GCA_045606405.1 Candidatus Ornithospirochaeta sp.
TACGCACCACTGACCAATAGGTCTGTTTTCCTCTGGTAAGCGAATATCGGGAATATAGTAATCACCGCAACGTATATAATTCAGTTCCTGCATCATATGCACCTCAACAAAAGCGTTTTTACAGGTAAAGAAGGACTGCCGCATTTCTATTTTGCGACAGTCCCTTCATGCAATATCATATCAGGAGATTTAGCTATTTTGCCAAAAGGATGGAGAGCTCCTCGAAGAGCATCATAGTGCTCAATCTTGCCAGAATCAGCTTATCATCATCGAGTATCCTCTCTGAGAAAGGAATAAGGAGATTGTCGGCATTCACAGACATCCAGCTCTTGCTGTCAAAAGTCAGAACTGAGACTGGAACACTCTCATCTTTGGCCTTCTTGATGTACCAGCTGATTGGATTGTTATCCTCTAGATGCGATACTATGAAAAGCATGCCCTCAACCTTTCTTGGCTCGCTTATGAACTCAGGAATCGATAGCTGCTCAAGCTCAACTCCCATGCACTCAAGCTTCGATACAAAGCAATCACTGACTAAGCTTGCATCAGAATATATCAATGTGACCTTGTCTATAGCCTGAAGCTCTGAGGCAATCTTCATCAGACTGGCCAGATTCTCCTCTGTGAGAGTCTTATCAACCGCCTTGCATATTCCTGCCTGAAGCGTCTGGTTGATCTGCTGGGGATCGCTATCCTTCGATATCTTCTTGATCTTCTCTGGATAGGCACTCTTGCCTGCCTCGTAGTAGATCTTGAAATCCTTCAACCCTTTGAACCCAAGCGCCTTGCAGAATCTTACAACTGTCGCCTTGCTGACATCCGCAGCCTTCGCAATATCAGCAATATCCATTCCTTGTATTCTATCTTCATGCCGGAGCAAATAATTGGCTACTTTTCTTTCCAGTATGCTTAGGTCTCCAAGATGCGCTGGCAACATCTCTGCAAGCCTTGACTCTTCCTTTATTCCCATACGCTGTCCTTTTTTTTATTCAAAACAACTTTGTCTATTGTTTTGTGAGTCCTAAGAATAGTTTAAGTCTTAATTCTTATTCAATTCAAGTAAATTTTGTATAATAACTTTTCTAATGTACACAATATACCTGTATTTTGACTATTTTCTCAAGAAACACTCTCACTCCAAACAACATAGTTCTTTTGCTTGAGGACAAAGCCTTCCGAATCTGATGAGGGCCTTAGGAAAGGCAGAACTGCAGCAATCATGCCCATAAAAGCAAAAATAAAACGGCGTCATCGATTGAAAACGCCGCTTTCTCATGATCAAAAAGACTTGGACTTTCCTTCACTCAACCAGGATAGCATCCTCAATGGAGTCAAAGCTATCGTAAACCGCCTCCAGAAAATAGCTTAGGATATCATCCTCCGCTCTTGAGCCATTGTAGATGCCTATATCCTCACGCCGCTCATCTCCATACATTACAATATGCTCAGGACCGAAGAAGGATTTTGTCATGTAATCCTGTTGCAGCTCCTTCACTGATACTCCTAGCATTGAAGAGAGCACTCTAAGGTCCTCCTTCTCAAGAGAGATGACAAAGATGCACTCCCCTTCCTGCTCAACTGTCATCGCATAGGAGATCGATACAACGCTTTGCATATTCTCAGGCACGCCATTTCTGATGAAGCTCAAATCCATCCCCTCCAGCTTATAGCGCTTTATGACGCCTTTCTTTACAGATGGGATGTTTGGGAACCTGAATGGGTCAAGCTCCTCTGCTAGGATTCTATTGATTATCATATTCTCTCCAATAAATTCTCAACTGTCAGTGATGAGAAGCCCTTCTCACCATTATGGTAAAGCTCTGCCGATACGGCCTCTCCAATATTCTCGATCATAGCTGATGAGTCGGACTCTATTCCATAAAGGACGCGGACAAGGTCCTTCACAAGGATTGACTCCAGAGGTCTGGAAGGCACAAAGGAAGTGTATTGGCTATTTGTTGCGATAACAAAGCCAGAGGCATCCAACTCTCGAACAAACTCGCTTATCCTTGAGTACGGAATCGCGAGAGACTTAGACATCTCCCTGATGTTCGATGGCCCCTTTCCCTCCTTATATCTTTTCGCGATGTACAAAAAGAGATTCATAGCCTCTTCTATCTTCTTGCGAGGGGACTGCGCAAGGCCCACCAATGTGTTCTTGTCAGGTCTGAACTGATGCACGTATGTGACCTCTGAGACCAAGATTATTATGTACCAGAAGTAGTAGAGATACAAAAGCACAATGAACACAGATGCGATGGTTCCATAGATAGTCCAATAGCTCACCATCTTAGATACCAGGGAGTTGAACACAAGGTTGAGTATGGAAATGAAGAAAAGGCCTGTGAAGGCACCTACTGCTGCGCTTCCCTTTCTGACCTTGATGCTTGGAACAGCAATAAGGAAAAGGAAGAGTGTAAACCAAATAAGCGCAAAAGACCCGATCTTCCTCAATATCTGTGTTATCGAGAGCGATATCTCTATGTTGTTCATATATGCCTCAATCCTCGATAGCAATGTGCTTGATAGGCCAAAGGCCAAGGAGATGAGGAACGAGAAGACAACCAGGAAGATGAAGAAGGTGCCATATCGCTTGAATGATACCGATGGAACTCTTGTCTTGAATATCTGATTGATCACATTGTAAATCTTGCTTACAAGCAATATTCCTGTGAAAAGGAACGACACAAGACCAATCACGCCAAGACTCATGGCATTCGATGAGTAGTTACTTACCTCAGATATCAAGGCATTCGCTGTATCGTAACCGAAGGTGCTTGAAAGCCACTGCAAAAGGACATCCAAGAATATCTGCAAAGCTCCAAAGGAGGTCAGAAAGGAGAAGAGGAAGGTAAGACAGGGCACAAGCGCGATGAGAGTCGAGTAAACAAGACCTGATGAGAGTATGGTTATATTCTGGCATGAAAGTCCCTTGGACACACTCTTGAGGACACTAAAGTAATCCACCCACCAAAAAAGGATTTTCTTGCCTATGGTGTTATTCTTGCTCACTGATGAATTCCTTATAGAAATCTGCGACCTCTCTCATGACGTCAAACCTCTCCTCATCATTCAAAAGCTCATGCCTCCCAAGCTTGAACAGAGAGAGTCTCACATCACTCAGCCCCGCCTCCTTATACAGGGAATAGGAGCTTTCAACGCCTTTTGAGAAGTTGCCAACTGGATCGTCAGTGCCGGAGACAAGGAGAATTGGAAGGTCCTTCCTTATTCTCTTTGCAAGAAGAGGGTCGTTTGCGACAATAGTCGCCCCAACAAGGTCCTTGTAGAAGCTTGATGTGCATGTGAAGCCGCAAAGAGGATCAGAGATGTACTTCTCGACCTCTGACCTATCCTTGCTAAGCCATGCAAATGGGCCCTCATCCTTGAATTTGGAGTTATAGCTTCCGAATATGATGGCATTAAGCATTTGGTCTCTATGCTTTGCCCCAAACAAGGCTTGCTTAAAGCTTGCAAGGGCTTTTCCAATTGAGCCTAGCGCCCCCTGACTCCCTCCAGTTCCAGAGATGACGACCGCATCATAGAGCTCGCTGTATTTCGTGATATTCGTGCGAACCATAAAAGAGCCCATGGAGTGGCCAAATAGAAAATGAGGGATTCCTTCATGCTCCTTATTGATGATCAAATCGAGCTCGTGGGCATCCTCTGATGCATGCTCCCATCCTTTTTTGTCATTGAAGTAGCCTTTCACTCCATCTGAGATGCTCTTGCCATGTCCCATGTGATCATGGCAGAAGACCGCAAAGCCCTCTTTATTCATAGTCAGGGCAAACTGCTCATACCTTGCGCTATGCTCTGCCATTCCATGGTAGATGTGAATTGTTGCTTTTGCATCATCCACACCCCACACTCTGTAAAAGATCGACTTTCCAAGTCCATTTGTGAAATATCTCTCTTCCATATATGCCTCTTATTTAGAATGATAACACAAAAGCCAATTTGTACGAATAAAATGGCAAAATGACTCACTGTTTTGCCTAATAGCTCTATTCAGCATTGAAGGGATCATTCATCGCCAGCGATATCTGCGGAGACTGGCTTATCTTTCTTCTCGTTGATGGCATTCACAAGAATCTCTGCCTTTATCTTCTCGGAATTGAAATACTCCCTTAGTCTTCTCATCGGAACTGTCCTATTGTCCAAGGCGCTTGTCGGCTCGCTCTCGAAATAGGAAGGGATGGAGGATACCTCAAAGCCAAGCTCATTGAAAAGCCCCAGACCCTTTGGCAATAGGTCCTTCAGATTATGGCCATATAAGGAGAACCTTCTGCAATAAAAGCGCATCAAAGGTGGTAGATGGAACGCAAGCTCTGGAAGCTTGCTCCAATATAAAGCAACAGCAGAAAATGGCCTATATCCATACTCTAATAGCGAAAGGATGTATACAAGCTCGTAGAATGCGAGAATAGCGGCGCACTCAGGATTCATTGGGTGCTTAGGCAGCACTGCTCCAGCGGGAAGGAATATGGAGAGGGACATTGAAGATGCGATCGCAGCCTCGAAGTTGCCTCTTAAATCCACTCCTATTGCTTCGCCATAGGTGCTTTGAATTGCATTAGGGAAGGCCTTCAGGCCATTCTGGAAGAGAGCTCCAGCACCTCTATTGCTTCCTATTAACGCAATGAGCCTCAGGTATTCATCCAAAGAAAGATCCCTGATTCCGAGCATATCACGCTCTTTGTCATCAAGTGTTGTGCAATATGCAAGAAGAGCTCCGAGATGTGTGCTATCGAGGCCCTCTTCAAAAGCTGCCTGCGAAAGCCTTTCTACGCTGCTTGGAGAGAATATGCCTAAATTAGCACCGAACATCATCGCCTCCTGCCAGGTAGGAAGGACCTTGTTATCCTTCTTTCTCCTGCCACATGCCATGAAGCAATCCTGGCAGGAATCAGGATAGTTGCCGTATATCTCGCAAAAGCTCTTTGCCGATAGATGGAGCGCCCGAGGGTCAAATCGATCGTGATAGTACCTGACAGGAAGCCAGCCCAATCGAAGCGCATCCTCGATAAAGCAGCAAGCTCCTTGCTTCCTTATCCTTCTTGCAAAGGAGGCTTTCTCAACCCTTCTTGACCATTTTGATGCATCATCGACTTTATCGACCTTTGCAAAGCCCTGAGCGATTATTCCCTTAATGCCCTTTTCATGGAAGACATATCCCAAGCCTGCGCCAGGGATGCTCTTGCCTTGGAATTGCACGCTTGAGAAGACAACCCCATTATCTGCGGCCCTGGATGTTGATAGTGCAGAGTCGAGAGGATTCCTTAAGAGCATCTCAAACTCAGAGGAAGATGCAAAGCGCAAGGCCTCAGAGGACAGAATCTCATATTGCCCTTGATAAAGCGATATATAGCTCAGCCTATGCGTCTTTCCCTTCACAGCCAGGGCAGATATCCCCAGCTTATAGAGGCTATACCCCATTGGTAGATTCGAATAAGAGAAGGCTATTCTCTCTGTTATCGGAGATTTGTATACAATGGAGAATGATGCAGAGCCGGCGTTCTCTATAGCTTCCTGGGAAGGAGAGGAGATGACAAAGACATCCCCCCTCTCTCTATTATATATCTCTATTGCCAAGGAAAGCCCTCTTAGGCCACCATCATGGCGTAAGCTTATGCTCTCAGCAGTAAGATCTATCTCCAAGTACTCCATAAGGATAAGTATATTATAAAAAAGCGAATTAGAATACTTGTCAGCAATCAAAGATGGATCAAGCCCTCAGCTATCGTCTTTGGATCTCTTAAATGAGCAGAACCTGCTACATCTGGCCTTGATATCCAAAAGCTGATGCAACTGCATTTTCCTTTCTTTATCCCGAAGATTGGATTATCATTTAAAAATGGAAAAGAACACTATCATCTTCAATGGTACCCCTGTAGATACCTACACATCAGTCAAGGAGAATGCGATCATATCGCTTCTCGTGAAGGAAAGAAAGCTGAAATACAAGGACAACCCTCCTGTTGCCGCGATAGTCAATGGAGAGCTGAGGTCCTTGATGGATGACATCCCGCAAAATGCCCATATAGAAACAGTGAAGCTGTTCTCTTCCCTTGGAAGAAGGGTCTATAGGAAGACGCTGTGCTTCCTCTTATGCTATGCATCCTCTGTGCTCTTCCCAGAGAGATCGCTTGTCATTGGCCACAGCCTAGGCGATGGCTACTACTTCAGCTACAGAAACAAGGAAAAGCCAGATGTGGAGAGATTGAAGAAGGTCATGAAGGATGCAATACAGAATGACATGGGCATCAATATCGTGACTTTGACATCTGATGCCGCCCTGCATTATGCGAGAAGCAGGAATCTATCAGAGACAGAAAAGCTTCTATCGTCCAGAAATGATGGCTCTTATAGATTCTCCAAGCTCGGCTCTTGCATGGAGATGTACTATGAGCCAATGCTTCCTTCCACAAAATATCTTGAGATATGGGACCTAATCGAATACCAAGATGGACTGCTTTTGAGATATCCTCAATCACGCAATGACTTCTCGCTCATGCCTTATGTTGACCATCCTCTGCTCTTCTCTGTCTTCAAGCAGAACAAGAAGCTTGCAAGCAAGATAGACCTTCAAAGCCTAGGAGCCCTGAATGAGAAGCAGACACAAGGGCATATTGAGGAGATAATCATGTTCTCTGAGACAATGCAAAGAAGAAGGTTCGCAGAGGTTGGAAAGATGATTCTTGACAGGGAGAAGGTCAAGATCGTATTCATCGCAGGTCCTTCATCCTCTGGAAAGACCACCTCCTCATTGAAGGTATGCAATGAGTTGAAGCTCAATGGCTACTCTCCTTTGAAGATATCCATGGATGACTACTACCTTCCATCGGAAGAGGTTCCAGTTGATGAAAACGGAGAGAAGAACTTCGAGGTTATGGAAGCACTGAATCTCGCGCTCTTCAGAGATCAGATCAACTCCCTTCTCAATGGAGAGGAGGTCCATCTCTCCTCCTTCAGCATCAAGGAGCAGCGTCATCACTTCAGAAGAGAGGGCGTTAAGATGACAGATAAAACGATTCTTGTGATTGAAGGGATACATGGACTAAATCCTGATCTGTTGCCAAGCATTGACCCAGAGTCATGCTTCAGGATATACATCTCAGCGCTTACACAGCTGAACCTCGACTCAAGGTCCAGAATATCGACAACAGACAATAGGATTCTCAGGAGGCTCGTCAGAGACCATAGGACAAGAGGCATCTCAGCTGTTGAGACTCTCTCAAGATGGCCATCTGTTGAGAATGGGGAGAAGAACTACATCTTCCCTTACCAGGATTATGCGGATGTCATGATCAACAGTGCTCTTGAATATGAGATTGGAGTTCTATCAACATATGCAACTCCGCTTCTAAGATCCGTCAGAAAGGAAGATGGACCTGCATACACGACAGCAAGAAGACTCCTGAGCTTCTTGAAGCTTGTTTATCCGATTCCATCTGAAAGTGTTCCCAACGACTCTCTTCTTAGGGAGTTCATCGGAGGATCTGTATACGAGGTCTATTAAATCAAAGCGGTATTGTCAATCACAGCCCCGCCATCTAAAAGGATGTCGGGGTTTTTATATGCCATCCTCATAAGGCGAGCTGCAGGACCAGAAGGGGTGTTCACACCACTCTCCCATGCCTCGACTGTCTTTGCTGATACGCCAAGCAGGTCAGCGAATAGCCCGACTGAAAGCTGGAGATAGAGCCTAATCCTCTTCACTTCCCTTGCGCTCAGGCTCTCAACAGGAGATATTGAGATATATTTGTTTCTTTTAGTGATAACGCCCTTTTTCTTAGGATAAAGGGCGTCTTTCACTGCATCTTTATAGTAGCTTTGCATCAATGCTTTCCGTAAATATGAAGAAGCTCTTCAAGCAGGTCTGAAAGCTTGGATTTGCATCTGCCGCAAACTGTGCCTGCGCCTGTCTCTGCCTGAAGGGATGCGAAATCAGTGATTTTATCCTCCTTCACGAGCTCCTCGATCCTCTGGTCTGTCACACCCATGCATTCACATACAACGGTTGCGACACTCAGCTTATATGGATTATCCATGCCGTTCTTCTCAAGATAATCGTCGATCGCTGCTCTTAAGGCCTTGTCTCCAAGCACAGAGCAATGGAACTTGTGATCAGGAAGACCACCGAGAGATTCCATGATTGCCTCAGGCTTCAGCTTGTATGCCTCCTCAAGGCTCATCCCAATAGCCATCTCGCTCATCATTGAAGTCGAAGCGATGGCAGAGGCACAGCCATAGGTGAGCCATCTGAGATCAGTGATCACACCATTTGCGACCTTTATGCCGACTCTCATCTGGTCTCCGCAGGCAAGAGAGCCGACCTCTCCCATTCCGTCTGCCTCAAAATCCTCATCCTCCTTCCAGAGATTCCTAGGATTCATGAAGTGCTCCTTGACAGTATCTGTATATACCCATTGTGACATGAAACTATTCGCCATCTTATGCCTTCCTTGTGCTCATTCTTCTTATTCTATCGATGATTGGAGGGAGCTTGTCGAGCACGTACTCCACATCCTCCTTGGTATTGTACCTTCCGAAAGAGAATCTCACAGAGCCATGTGCAAGCTCAACAGGAAGCCCCGCTGCCAGAAGAACATAGCTTGGCTCTAGTGAGCCTGATGCGCATGCAGATCCTGTGGATACCTCAATGCCTTCCAAATCAAGGTAAAGAAGGATGGACTCTCCCTCAGCTGAAGGAAAGGAAACATTCAAGGTTCCAGGAAGCGACAGGCTCTTATCATTAGAGCCATTCACAACGACATTTGGGATTCTCTCCTCTATGCCCTTTCTAAGGCTCTCTCTCAGCTCCCAAAGCCCCTCTCTTTCCGCATCGAGGTTTATTCTGGCCAGCTCTGATGCTTTGCCAAGCCCGATTATGGCCTGATTGTTGTATGTGCCAGCCCTCATTCCCTTCTCTTGGTGTCCGCCATGGACAAATGGGGAAAGAGGGACACCCTTTCTTGCATAGAGGGCTCCTACGCCCTTTGGGCCATAGAACTTATGCCCAGAGAGTGAAAGATAGTCCACATCAGAGGCCTTCACATCAACAGGGATTTTTCCTATTGCCTGAGTCGCATCTGTATGGAAATACGCACCACAGTCATGTGATAGCCTTGCAGCCTCATCAACAGGCTGAATGACTCCGGATTCATTGTTTCCGGTCATGATGGATACAAGAAGCACATCATCAGCAAGCAGCGCCTTGAAAGCCTCCAAATCCAATCTTCCCATGCTATCCACAGGGGCGTAGCTTACCTTGTATCCCTTTTGCTCAAGATACTTTGCTGTCTCGATTGAGGCAGGATGCTCAACTGTGGATATTATTATCCTGTTCCTATCAGAGCCCTCATCTATGATATCCCTGAAGATATTGAAGACCATATTGTTGGACTCTGAAGCACCGGAGGTGAAGTAAATCTCTCCGGGATCCGAATTTATAAGCTTAGCAACCTCGCCTCTTGCCCATGAGATTCCTGCAGCGGAATCACGACCGAAGGTGTGCATTGAGGATGCGTTGCCATATAGCTCCTCATTCTCGCGCATGATTTCCTTCACTTCATCGGCGATTCTGGTTGTTGCGTTGTTGTCCAGATAGACGATGCGTCTATTCATAATTTCTCTTATCCTTACTGAATAAAGTTAGTATTATCCTATATCTCTAGTCAAGATTGCCGATGACAAGCTCTCTTCTTTTGGCGAATCTCAGCCCCCTATCCTTTGCCCATTTGACATAGCTGCAGGTAGGAGGAAGCATTGGAGAGAACATCGCCATCCTAGCATTGATCTTCCTGCATCGGTCGCAATATGAGAACCTATCCTCATAGACCCTGCATGACTTTTCATCCTCATTATAGAACTCGCAGGCTTTGTCCAAATCAATGATCACCATATCATCAAGAACAACCTTCTCATGGCAGCATAGACCGCACCTTGAGCAGATATCCTCCCAGTCCTCATGCCTCATTGAAACGCTCCATTTGAGAATTTGAAAGCGTTGGAAGGATTGAGACGAGAGAGATTGATGCATTGCCCCTTGAGCAGACCTCATAGTCTTTTGGGAACGTTGATTTCTCTCTTTCCATATACCTGATAGAGCAGCCGGAATTGGTTATCCTAGTCCTTCCATCCTCCATTCTCTCAAGCGTGAACTGGTCATCATAGTCTATCTCACCAATGGATGAGAGCTCATAGCAACCAGAGAAGGAAGGTGGGACATTTATGTTCATGAAAGCGTTTGAATCGAGCTTAGGCAGAAAAGCATCAAGCTTAGAGGCCACGAATCTTGCGACTTTCTCAAAATCATAGCCACCCTTCTCATTTCTATATGTAGACACTGCAATCGCCTTATATCCATATAGGCATGCCTGACGAGCTGCGGCGCAGGTGCCTGAATACAGGATATCCGATGAGAGGTTGTAGCCATGGTTTATTCCCGAGATGACTAAATCAGGGACTATCGATAGAAGCCTCGACTTAAGCGAATAGATTATGCAATCGGCAGGAGAACCCGAGATATGAAAGTGTCCAGGCTCATATTCAGTGGCATAAATGCTGCTCAGGATCGTCATGGAATGGGACTTTGCGCTCTGCTCAACGCTAGGCGCAGTGACATAAACATCGTGTCCGGCTTCCTTCAGCACACGCTCGAGGACAGAGATACCCTCAGCTTTATATCCATCATCATTAACTAGCAATATGTTCATATTATACTGGTAAACCAGCCTCCAATCATCACTTTAGGAAAAAGAACCTTCATCTTCCACGATTCTGATTCCACCTGAAGGGATGTAGTCCCTTACATCTGCATGGAATCCGAAGATTCTCTCATATTCCTCTAGACGATTAGTATATGGAAGTTTTCCTTCTTCATCAATCAAAGCGAGAAGCGTGCCTGATAGCCCTATGTAAACTTGCGCCATGGCTCTAACACCCTCTGCTTCCATGCCTCTTCGGGCGATCCAGTCAATCTCAGGGCTAGAGAGCTCTGCCTTTGATGTTATGCCCTTCTGCTGCATATTAAGCAGCCTAGCGAAGCTTTCGATATCAGAGGTGCAAATCGCATCCCAAGCCTTTCTGGCGATATCTGAATCCTGAATGACGAACTGTGCGAATCTTCTTTGACTCTCTCCTAAATCCGCAAGGCTATGTCTTATATCCTTCTCAGAAAGGTCCCTTATCTTCATCCCTTTAGCAATCTTTGGACGTATTCTTTGGAAGATGTCCTCGCATTCACTTCTGAACTCGTCCTCCTCAGGAGTAAGCACTGAGTATGGGATCGAGGACGACACCAGATAAGTTGAACAGCCCTCAAAGCCTATGAATGGATACTCAACCAGCTTGTATTCATAGCTTTCCAGGTCATAAAGGATTACCTTTCCCGCCTTAGCGGAGAAGATCGTGATCAAATCTCTCAAGCGTGCATTGTAAATCGGAGTGAATCTATTGGCATTGAACGCTACCCTCACCATCTCCTCCATTGTGAGGTTGAGCTCAAAAAGCCTATTGATCCCAAACAAGAGGCCAGAGAACACCGCTGCTGAGAAGCTAGAGTGGTCACAGCCTGCGCTGTGTCCCTTTATAGTTATATTCAGACCAATCAAATTGGCACCCAGATTGCTTATCAGCTCATTCAAAATCGCCTTGACAGCATTTGCCCATCTATCCTCTTTTCTGAACTTCAAGCTTGATATCTGGAATTTTTTCTTATCTTGCTTTGTGACGTTAAGCACTCTTACAGAGTTGTCCTGGCGCCTAGATAGAGAGATCCTAAGCCCATAGTCGTTAGTGCTCATCAAGGCAAAACCATTGACAAAGTCCGAAAAAGCCCCTAGGAGAGTCGTAACCTGTGGTACCTCAACCACAATATCAGGATGCTCGGAATACTCCTTGTAGTGGTAGCTTTCTATGTCTTTCATCTTAAGTTGCCTAAAACAATTATCACACAACATTTGATAAAACTCAAATTATTTCGCTTTTACACAATTTCAGGCTCGATTAATTATAATATCTGAAAGGAATAATGCTATTAATGTAAAAAATTCGGCATGAATCCCGGAAAAAGACCGCCTAATGGCATAAAAAAACCACAGATTTGAATCTGTGGCTTTTTCCAGCTAGCTGCATTACTTTGAGACTTTGCCGTATCTCTTGTTGAAGCGTTCAACTCTACCTGTTGTGTCAACAAGCTTCTGTGTGCCTGTGAAGAATGGATGGCAAGCAGAGCAAATTTCAACATTGAGGTTCTTTGATGTGCTCTTAGTCTTGATGACATTGCCACATGAGCAATGGATTTCCTGAAGCTGGTAGTTAGGATGGATTCCTTCTTTCATTTTTTCCTCCAAAGTTATCTATACTTAGTTTGCCTGCTTTCACAGACAAGGCATTTCTTATACTATCCTTCCAGAAACTGGTGCGTTCATGGAGTCTAGGAACTCCTTATTGTTGTTGGTTTTCTTCATTTTGTCAATAAGCGTGACCGACATATCCATATCATCAAGGTTTCCAAAGGCTGTTCTCAGGAGATAGACTCTTGAAAGAACATCCTCAGGAAGCAGGAGATCATCCCTTCTTGTTCCTGACTTCTTGATGTTTATCGCAGGGAACTTCCTGTTGTCAGCCATCTTTCTGTCAAGGATTACCTCGTTATTGCCTGTACCCTTGAACTCCTCGAAGATGACCTCATCCATTCTTGAACCTGTCTCAATCAAAGCTGTTGATATGATTGTCAAGGAACCACCCTGCTCAATGTTTCTTGCCGCGCCGAAGAATCTCTTTGGCTTATGAAGCGCATTTGAATCAACGCCACCAGAGAGGATCTTTCCTGATGCAGGCACTGTCTGGTTATATGCTCTGGCAAGACGTGTGATCGAATCAAGCAGGATGACAACATCCTTCTTGTATTCAACAAGTCTCTTTGCCTTCTCGATGACCATCTCCGCAACCTGGACGTGGTGAGTCGCTTGCTCATCAAAGGTTGAGGCTACAACCTCTGCCCTTACATTCCTTCTCATGTCTGTGACCTCCTCAGGTCTCTCATCAACAAGAAGGACAATAAGAGTCACCTCTGGGTGGTTGCGTGTGATCGCATTTGCGATTTTCTGCATCAATACAGTCTTTCCGGTCCTTGGAGGAGCTGTCAAAAGCGCCCTTTGGCCCTTTCCTATTGGACAGAACAGATCGACGATTCTATTTGATAAGTCAGCAGGTTTATTCTCCTCCACGATCTCAAGATGAAGCCTCTCATCAGGGAACAATGGGGTGAGAGAATCGAATGGAGCTCGGATCTTCGCCATCTTTGGATCCTCGCCGTTGACCTTGAGGACTCTTATCACAGCTGCGGACTTCTCGCCCTCCCTAGGTGCCCTGATCTGCGCATAGACAGTGTCTCCTGTCTTTAAGCCGATTCCCTTTATCATGGATGCTGAGATATAGACATCCTCAGAGCCTGGAAGATAGTTGTTTGAGGCATATCTGAGGTATCCATAGGAGCCCTCCTGCAGAATCTCAAGAGTGCCTTCAACAAGCAATGCGCCATTAGACTGGGAATGAAGGCGCAGCATCTTCGCAATAAGCTCCTGCCTTCTGCAATCAAGGATGACATCCTCTGCGATTCCTGCCTCAGAAGCCCTTCTTCTCAACTCCTCAATCGGAAGCTCTGTGAGCACTGATATGAAGAGTTTTGGAGCATCAGGATATTCATCAAGGTTGACCTCTGGAGGGATCTCCTCCTTCTCTCTCTTGATGTTCTTATTCTTGTTTTTGTTGTTCCTGTCCTTTCTGTTGTTTCTTTGGAACTTCTCGCCCTTTTGCTCAGATGTGCCATCCTCTGAGCCATCCTCTGTCCCTTGAGGGCTTTCTGCGCTCTGATTTGCCTCAGAGGAAACCTCCTCAGAAGCAGGAACACTCTCCTCTGCGCTCTGGACAGCCTCAGAAGTCGCTTGCTCTTCAGGCTCTGCAGGCTTCTCCTCTGCCTCAGGCTTCTTCTTTCTTGTCGTTCTCTGAACAGGCTTCTTAGGCTCTCTCTTCTTCGTTGAGGGCTTCTTAACCTCAGGCTCTGCTATTTCAGAAGCTTCTTGCTGAGGCTCTTGCTCGTTTTTTGTCTCAACGGGAGCCTCTGCTAGATCCTTATTGGCAAGAGTCTTCTCGTTCTCTTGATTCTGCAGATGCTTCTCTGTAGCTTCCTGAGCGTTCTTGACTGTGATTTTTTTCTTTACAACTGTTCTTTTGATTTTTGTCTTTGGCTTTTGGGTCTCTACATTCTCCTCGGAAGGGGAAGGTAGCTTGACCTCTTCATCAATGATTTCTGATGACATTGAAAACTCCGGTTCTTTTTATTAAGACGTTTATGAAATTAAGGATATTGATTTAGATGCAAAATTAAGAATATTTCGATTACAGACAAATAATATTGTTGCTGGAGAGGATTGTCAACTCTCCAGCCATAAATTAGAACACCTGCCAGGTTTTGAGGATTTCCTCAACGCTCTCGCCCCTTATATAGCCTGCTAGAAGAATGAAAGCAGCAATAGATGCTCTTCTCCTTACGCTTTCCCTTCCCCATGACCTTAGGCTGAACTCAACTGACTCACTCTCCCTATTTCTGGAAGCGAAGCCAAGGGCTATCGTGCCAACGCTCTTGCCCTCCTGCAAAGCAGGACCTGCAACGCCTGTGATTGAGAATGAGTAATCTGAATCCATGAGGCTCAAAACACCCTCTGCCATCTCCTTGGCGCACTCCTTTGAAACAACACCATAGCACTCTATGGTGGATTCCTTCACAGAAAGCACCTTCCTCTTGATCTCTGTGCCATAGCTTGTCACAGAGCCAAGCATGAAATCAGAGGATCCAGGCAACGATGTCAAAAGAGATGCAGCCAGACCTCCTGTGCAGCTTTCTGCGCAGCTGATTGTCGCGCTTCTCATTCTCAGCTCATCAATCAAGATGGATAATGCTGACTGATTGCCATCCACAAGACGAGTAGGACCAACTTGAGAGCGTATGCTCTCAATTGCCGTCTCTCTTGCCTTTGCATCCTTTCCTGATACGTAGAGTGATATTTTGTAATCCTGGAATCTAGTGCCCCATTCAAGCTCGGGGTCAGCCCGTTCGCATAGCTCCTCTAGTTTTGCCTCTGCTGTCAAAAAGGAAGAGTACTCATCTCTCTTCTCCTCAGGAAGATTCATGACTCTTCTGATAAGTGGGAGAACTGCGCTATAGAACATAGGTTCCATCTCCCTAGGTGGACCAGGGAGAGAGATCATCAATGTCTCCTTCCCATATCCATAAAAGCCTGCTGCGGTGCCATTAGGGTTGTCAATCACGGAGAAGCCCTGAGGTATATACGCTTGCTTTTCGTTGGCGCCTCTTGCCCTCTCCTCTCCCATTCTTGAGACCAGATGATTCCAGCATCCCTCATCCTTGATGAGAGGAACCCCTGCTGCAGCTGCGATTACCGAGCGAGTCATATCATCGGCAGTTGGCCCTAGCCCTCCTGTGATGATAAGAATATCATTGCTCTTCATCAGCGCGGAGATGATCGACTCAATCGTGCCATCATCAGGTATGGCGACTATTTGGGATACGTGGACTCCTATGTTGGTAAGCTCCTTGGACACAAGAGGGCCATGCTTATCCTGTATGATGCCACGCGTCAGCTCTGTGCCGATTATGATAAGGCTTGCTCTCATTTCTTGACTCTCTTGCAGATGGATAGCGCCTTAAGAATGCCGCCCAAAGCCAGTCCGATTATTGAGATGTAAATTGCCAAAGTAGCAAATAGATCAATGTGGTTGACATAGAATGTGTTGTCGTAATTCTGCTGAGAATAAACAGGCACGTCATAGATCTTCCAATCCATCACAAAAGGCTCCATGATGCCTTCCATCTTGCCAGTAGGTGTGATCATGCATGTTATTCCGCTATTTGTGCCTCTGACTGTTGCCTTCCTTGTCTCAACTGACCTATATGTCGCGATAAGCGCATGCTGCATCTCTGCAGATACCTTCTTTGACCAGTTATCATTGGTCATATTGATGATCAATTCAGCACCATTTGCGACAAATTCAGCTGGAATAGAACCAAAGGAGTCCTCATAGCAGATTGGCGTTGAGAACTTGACGCCCTTGGTTTCGAATACGACAGGCTCCGTGCCCTTCTCCCACCAATTATAGTCATTGGCAAGAAGCATATTGTAAAGCCATGGCAACTGCTTCTCATAAGGGAAGTGCTCAGTGAATGGAACAAGATGCTGCTTCTCATACTCCTCTATGATCTCTCCATCATCGAAAAGAATGACAGTATTGTAGTCCTTTCTATTCTGGTTGCCCTCATCATCATAAGCAGGCTTGCTCTCGTCATCTATGACACCCTTTGGATTTCCCGTCAAAAGAGGAACTGGAAGTGATTTTCCAAACTCAACAAACTGTCTGGTAAGGTCAGCTATGTCCTCCCAGCCTGAGCCCTCCTTGTAGTAGTTCATATGCCAGGAGACAGAAGGAACAAACGCTGTCTCTGACCAGATGATAAGATCAGGGTCATGGATAAGAGATTCATAGGTCTCTCTTTTGAGGTTGTTGTAGTTCTTGAGATAGGTTGAATAACCACCCTTCCAGGAGTCATGGTTATGCTGCACAGCTGCCACTCTGAGCACCTGATCAGGCTCTCTATCTGTCCAATAAGACAGCTTAAAGGCGCCATAGACAAGAGAGGCGACAACCAAGACAGCATAGATCGCTATATAAACGACATTGCTCTTCAACTCTGACTTGACTGTGGTGCCATCACCCTTCAAGAGCTTCCAAAATCCATTTCCTATGAAGGCCTGAGGCAAGACCATCAGGAAGATGATGCCCCAAACACCTGTGATATCAGCAATCTGGATCATTATGCGATATCTCCATAGCGCATAGCCAATATTGCCATAGGGATATCCAGCGAACCAGTTCTCAGCAAGATATGCGTAAGCAACCCAGATTACCGCCTGAAGAAGATATCCCTTCTTAGGGAAGAAGGTAATAGCCGCCTTCAATGCCAGAAAGAGCAGCAGCATCTCCCCGCCCTTGATTATAGGCGCAATCAAGATAGCAAGAGGATGGAAGCCTGAAAGCCAATAGTTGAAAAAGAAATAATAGCAAAGGCCAAACAGGAAGCCGTAGAACCAAACACACTTAAATGTTGTGTTCCTGATTACCATGAATACTGGTATAAGAGCGAATAACGCAATGAATCCTATTCCGTTTTCGCTTATGAAACCAGGGAATGCTATTGATAGAAAAAATGCGGATACTAATAAAACAAGAACCTCAGAACATACAGTCCTGAGGCTTCTATTTGAATCAAGCTTAACCAAATTAAACTTCTCCAACTGAAATCATTCTTCATCATTTGGAGCATTTGTGATGTTCCAAACGAAATCCTTGAGCTCTTTGCCTGGGCGGAAAATAGCAACACCATGCTTATCGACAGCAACAACATCACCTGTCTTTGGATTGCGTGCTCTCTCTCTTCCCTTCCTAATGCGAACCTCGAAGGTGCCGAAGCCTCTTAGCTCAATAACGCGATTATCCTTAAGTCCATCCTTGATTTCCTCAAAGAGCTCATCTATGACAAGATGAATATCCGCCCTATTAAGTCCAAGTTTATTATGGAGACTTTCGATAATAGCTGCTTTAGTCAGTTTATCGTCCATAAATCAACTCCCTAACAATCATTAAGCGAGCTTATTGAAAGCGTGGGCAATTCTGCTCTTTTTTCTATCTGCAGTGTTTCTGTGGATGATGCCCTTGCCTGCTGCTGCATCAAGAAGCTTGTTGCTCTCTGCAAGTGCTACTGCGGCTGCTTCCTTATCTCCCTTAGCAACTGCTGCCTCAAACTTCTTGATAGCAGTTCTCATTGTGCTCTTTGCTGCACGATTGCGGAGACGGCGTGCTGCTTCCTGGCGTTCTCTCTTTTCTGCGGACTTGTTAGCCATATATTTCCTCCAAAGGTTGACTTAATATTTATTGCTGCACTGAAAAGGCAGTGCGATTATTGACGTTATCATAAAGAATAATTTCGGTCAATACAAAGTTTTATCAATTTAAGCAAATACAAAAAAGACTAGCTTGAAAAGATATCATCCTGGAATTCCTGGCTCACTTCCCAGTATCCAGTTTCACCGTTGAATGACACCTCCTCAAAAGGAACGAAGATTGTCCTTCCTTCTGAAGCCTGGCAAAGGAGCTTCCTTGAAAGGATATTCACCTCTACAACACGCCATAGCTCATGCTCTATCTTGAGTCTGGTTCCTTCTGGAGGACAGCCTGCCTTCTCCTCCATGTAGTAGTCATATTCATAGGCAAGACAACAAAGAAGCCTGCCACATGGCCCTGATATCTTGACTGAGTTAAGCGAAAGGTTCTGCTCCTTGGCCATCTTGATCGTAACAGGTTCCATCTCCCTTGAGATTAAGTGGCAGCAATAGTCCCTTCCGCAAACCGATAGTCCTCCGATGAGCCTTGACTCATCGCGCACTCCAATCTGCCTAAGCTCTATCCTCATCCTGAATACAGACACAAGATCCTTTACCAGATCCCTGAAGTCAACACGCTCTTCGGCAGTGAAGAAGAAGATCACCTTCGGCTCTCCCAATAGGAAATGCGTTGTGACAAGCTTCATCTTGAGATTATGCTTCTGTATTTTCTCCCTGCAAACTAGAAGGGCATCCTCCTCCTTGCTGCAATTCTCCGCATATCGCGCCATCTCAGAGGGCGTTGCCAGATGATCTATCCAGGAGACATCCCCTGAGACCTCAATTTTCTGTGGCTCCTTTGTCATTTGGCAGCCGAAGCAGGAGTTGCATTGATGCTCGTTGTCATCATGGCAGGCCGCATCGTCTTCCTCTCCAAACCTCAGACAGGCTCCTCTGACATCAGGACATCCAGGCTCGTAGCTTGAGCCAGGCACAGGCGCAGAGCCTACAACAATGCCAAGGTCCAAGCCAAACTTAGTATCATACATGACAGGAGTGCCTGCATAAAGCACGCTATCCCAAGCACATAGGCACATATCGTTGTATGAGGGGTTCTTAATCACATATACATATGCGGAATTATCATCCGTATCTATCATCTTCTTTGCCATTACGAAAATGCTAACAATACAATTGACTTTTTACAAGTGAGAGCTAAGATGATTCACCCAATTCGCTTACTCTGATATCCTAAGACCTATGATAGAAGACAAGCTTATCCTGGCCCCCTTGGCAGGATACACAGACAAGGCATTCAGGCAGATATGCGCATCCTTTGGCGCAGAGATCACAGTCACAGAGATGGTCAGTGCCGAGGGGCTGAGCAGAGACAGCGTGAAGACAGAGGAGCTTCTAGAGAGATATGAAGGTGAGGATCGCCTCATCGTGCAGCTATTCGCGCCTGATGCAGACCCTATCAGAAGATGCATACCCAATCTCATGAAATACAATCCAACCCAGGTGGATATCAACTGTGGATGTCCTGTGCCAAAGGTTGTGAAGACAGGTGCAGGCTCCGCGCTGATGCAGGAGCCAAGAAGGATAAAGGAGATCTGCCGCGTCATCAAGAGTGAGACTTCGCTTCCTCTTTCTGTGAAATTCAGACTTGGCTGGGACAATAGCTCAATCAATTACCTGGAGTTCGCGGATATGGCCGCAGAGGGAGGCGCTGATGCCCTCACTCTTCACGCGAGAACGAGAGCGCAAGGCTACTCAGGCTTTGCAGACAGAGAGGCCTTCAAGACTCTCTCAGAGCACATGAGAGGAAGCGGGATAAAAGTCTATGGCTCTGGCGATGTATTCTCCGCAGAGGATGCTATAGCGCTGCTGGATGGATGCGGCCTAGATGGGGTCATGTTCGCAAGAGGCGCCATCGGAAACCCATTCATATTCAGAGAGACAATAAGCCTCATCAATACCGGCGCATATGAAAAGCCTACCAGGAAAGAGATTTTATCAACTGCCATCAAGCACTTGGATCTCATGATCCATTACTACGGGGAGGCTGTTGCAGGAAGAGAGATGCGCAAGCATCTGATGGCATATCTTAAAGGCATGAGCGGAGCTAAGGAAACAAAGAGCATGATCACTTCAGCCCTCACAAGACAAGACTACATCAGGGCTCTGGAACCTCTCCTTGAATAGAATCTTTATATTTTTTCTTGAACTCTAAAAACGCGTGAGTTAGCATTTTTATTGATAGGAGGCGTATATGCGCGTTTTAGTACTTGGTTCGGGTGCGAAAGACCATGCCATCGCATGGTGGTTCAGCAAATCTAGCTATATCTCAGCTCTCTTTGTTGCTCCTGGGAACATAAGCACTCAAGACTTTGCGAAAAACCTTCCTGATGTGAATCCAGCTAATCCTCATGCTGTCTACTCAGCATGCATTGAGAATGCGATAGATTTCGTATTCATTGGCACAGAGGCCCCTCTCTTCACTGGCGTTGTGGAATACATAAGCAGCAAAGGCATCACCGTATTCGGCGCCCCATCAAAGTCCATAAAGCTTGAAGGAGACAGAGCCTTCTCGCGGTCCTTCACGCAAAGGCACAACATACCAGTGCCCAAGAACTCCCTGTTTGTCGATATCCAAGGACTTGAGAAGTACCTGAATGAGCACGAGGGAGAGCAATTCATAATCAAATCCAACTCCGTTGCACCTTCTAGGGTCATGCTGAACTCTGCAGATACAAAAGCTCTCCTTGACTATGCCAAGCTGCTTTTCACAAAAGGGCCTGTGCTTCTTGAGGAATGCGTGCATGGCATCCCTGCCACCTGCACCCTCCTTGTCGACAATCACGGCTATCTAATGCTCCCAATCACAAGTGATTACACAAGCGTGTCAAAGACAAACACGACACCAACAGGAGGAATGGGGGCAATATGCCCAGTGCCTCTAGTTGATGAGGTGAAGGAGAAGATAATCGCGAAGATAGTCGAGCCTACTTTGTATGGAATGAAGGTGGAACAGCTTGCTTACAAGGGCGTTCTCACGCTCTCTCTCATCTTGAAAGATGGAGTTGAGCCTGTATTGGTTGATTATCACATCCGATTCAATGATCCTGCAACGCAAGCGATGGTGCCAATAATAAAGACAGATATCATAGAGATCCTCAATGCGATGACTAGAAACGAAGTTAGCTCAATCAAGCTTGAGATGAGCGATGATTGCACTGTCGCAGTCGTTCTTGCCTCACCAGGCTATCCTCTTAAGCCAATAATGGATATAAAGATCGAGGGCATCTCAAACACCTTTTTGATGAATCTTGAGGATAAGCCATTCGTATTCTGCGGTGCGATAGATTTGAACAAGGATGGCATCCCAGTCACGACAGGAGGAAGAAACCTGACCATCGTGGGTGTTGGAAAGAACATTGAGGAGGCAAATAAAAAAGCGTATACCCTTATTCAGAATAAACGCTTTGTTGATCTCTGGTATAGAGAGGATATCGGGAACAGCTTCTTCAAGAACTCCTCGAATATCAAGGATGGCATCTTCTGAACTCATAAAGAAGGATTCCTGTGGCTACAGAGACATTGAGGCTATCGATGTGGCCACGCATTGGGATTGATACAATGTAATCACAATTCCTCCTTACGAGATTTGATATCCCATCACCCTCTGAGCCCATGACAATCGCTGTTCTTCCAGAGAACTTCTCATTGTATGAATCGGTGCCAGCCATATCTGCTCCATAGATCCAGAAGCCATTCGCCTTCAATATCTCAATCTCACGATTCAAGTTTGTGACCACGGACACTGGAACATACTGAGCAGCTCCGGAGGATACCTTGACAACCGTCTCATTGGCTTGAACGCTTCTTCTCTCAGGAATCATCACAAGATCGACCCCAAACTGGTCAGCGCTTCTCAAGATAGCGCCAAGATTGTGAGGATCGGTGATCCTATCTAGAATCAGGACAAGAGCATCCTGATTTTCCTCAAGACTGCCACAGAACTGCTCCACTGTTATCTCCTGAAGCCTTGATGCACCCTTTCTTGCCCCGCCTAGCTCCAATAAGGCACCTCTGAGGTCAACACCTGGGAGCATTCTCTCAAGTTCCTGCTTAGCAAGCTTCTTCACAGCAACCTTGCCTGTATTTCTTGCTTCAAGCTCAAGGCGATTGATCCTATCTCCACCATTTCGAACAAGATAGAGCGTTGATCCCATTCCAGCCTTCTTGAGGCCCTCCTCTATTGCATGATAACCGTAGATTTTCTCTCCCATATATGTCCTCACTCAAAAACTCCCGCCTGAGCGGGAATCTCAAATACAATAAAGATTAATCTTGCTTTAGGTCAAGATTGTCAGTCGAACTTGACTGGATTTGGCTTTGCTGTTGGCTTCATCGCGTCATGAAGCTCCTGCATCAGCCTCTTCTCCTTGAAAGAGAGGTGCTTTGGAGTTTCAACGATGATCCTAAGATACATATCACCTCTGTCTGTTCCCCTGAACACAGGAACACCCTTGCCCTTAAGCCTGAGCATCTTGCCATTCTGGGTGCCGGAAGGAATATCCACAACGACATCTGTTCCATCGATTGTAGGAACCTGTATGGAGGTGCCTAATGAAGCCTGAGTGAAGCTTATAGGAATCTGCAAATACACATCCTCTCCATCTCTTACGAAGTACTTATCGGGACGCACGTTGATATAAAGGATCAAATCGCCCTCTGGGCCACCATTATCCCCTGCGTCGCCCTTTCCTCTAAGAGTGAGCCTTGTTCCATTATCAGAGCCTGGAGGTATAGTCACCACTAGCTTCTCCTGCTTCCTGACCTTTCCCGTTCCATGACACTCAGGACAAGGATTCTCTACAATGGAGCCCTTGCCTTGACAGGTCCTGCAGGTTGTCGCCATCTGAAAGAAGCCGCTTCCGGAGATCACTTGCCCGCTGCCATTGCAGGTTGGACAGGTCTTCCTACCTGTGCCTCCTGTTCCGTTGCACTTAGGATCCCTTGCCTCTCGAGTGAAGGAAATCTCCTTCTTCGTGCCAAAGACAGCCTCAGTGAAATCAATTGTAATGTCATAACGCAATGACTGCCCCTGCTGAGCCTGGCCTGCTGATCTTGATCTTCTACCACCACCCATTCCGAAGAATGATCCAAAGATGTCCTCAAATCCACCGCCACCGAAGATATCTGAGAAGTCCCTGTAGACATTCTGGTAGCCTCCAGCAGCGCCTCCTGCGAAGCCATCAACACCTGCAAAGCCATATTGGTCATATGCGCTTCTCTTCTTATCATCGGAGAGAACCTCATATGCCTCACTAGCCTCCTTGAACCTCTCTTCCGCTTCCTTGTCATTTGGATGAGTGTCAGGATGGTTAGCCATGGCCACCTTTCTATAAGCCTTCTTGATCTCCTCAGGTGTAGCGCCTTTAGCAAGACCAAGCACTTCATAATAATCGCGTTTTGCCATTTTTCTCCCCTAACAGAAGAAAGCAGCATGGTCCCATGCTGCTCTCATAGCCGCTGAAAAGCTTATTTCACTTCTTCAAAATCGGCATCTACTGTGCCATCATCCTTCTTTGCGGAACCGGCATTTGGATCAGCGCTTGGCTCTCCTGTTGCATTCTGCTGCTGTGCGTTCTGCTGTGCAGCTTCATAAACCTTCTGTCCAAGCTCCATTGAATCCTGCTGGAGCTTCTCAGTCTTGCTCTTGAGCTCCTCAGCTGTCGCAGATGGTGAGCTTAGAGCATTCTTGAGATCCTGAAGCGATGCTTCGATCTTAGCCTTCTCTGAAGCAGATACCTTATCGCCATAATCCTTCAAAGCCTTCTCTGTTGCGTAAACAACTGATTCAGCGTTGTTCTTTGCCTCGATAGTCTCTCTAGCCTTCTTGTCCTCTGCAGCATGAGCCTCTGCATCCTTGACCATCTTATCGATTTCCGCATCTGAAAGACCTGAGGATGACTCAATTCTGATCTTCTGCTCCTTGCCTGTGCCAAGATCCTTAGCAGATACATGCACGATGCCGTTAGCATCGATATCGAATGTGACTTCGATCTGAGGCACTCCACGTGGAGCTGGTGCGATGCCCTCGAGGTTGAAGTTGCCAAGAGTCCTATTCTGGGAAGCAAGCTCTCTCTCGCCCTGAAGAACATGGATGGATACTGCTGTCTGTCCATCTGAGGCTGTTGAGAAGATCTGGCTCTTTCTTGTAGGGATTGTTGTGTTTCTCTCAATAAGCTTTGTTGAAACACCGCCAAGTGTCTCGATTCCGAGAGAAAGTGGTGTTACATCAAGAAGGAGAACATCCTTTACATCGCCCCTGAGGATACCACCCTGGATAGATGCGCCAACTGCTACTACCTCATCTGGGTTAACACCCTTGTGAGGCTCCTTTCCGAAGAGCTTCTTAACCATATCCTGAACCATTGGGATTCTTGTTGAGCCACCAACGAGGATGACCTCATCAATGTCGCTAGCTGAAAGGCCTGCGTCTCTCAATGCATTAAGACATGGAACCTTTGTCTTCTCTACAAGAGGCTCGATCATCTGCTCGAATTTTGCTCTTGAAAGCTCTCTCTGGAGGTGCTTAGGGCCTGTTGCATCTGCTGTGATGAATGGAAGATTGATCATTGTTGAGGTTGAGGAAGAGAGAGTGATCTTTGCCTGCTCTGCAGCCTCCTTGAGTCTCTGCAATGCCATCTTATCTGAAGAGAGGTCGATTCCATATTCCTTCTTGAAATCAGCAATAAGCCAATCGATGATGACCTGGTCAACATTATCGCCACCAAGATGAGTATCACCATTTGTTGACTTTACCTCGAATACGCCATCACCAAGCTCCAGGATAGAGATATCGAAAGTACCGCCGCCGAAGTCATATACAGCGATCTTCTCTTCCTTTGAGCTGTCCTTGCCAAAGCCATATGCGAGAGCTGCTGCAGTTGGCTCGTTTACGATTCTCTTAACCTCAAGGCCTGCGATCTTTCCAGCATCCTTTGTTGCCTGGCGCTGTGCGTCATTGAAATATGCAGGAACTGTGATAACAGCTTCTGTGATTGTCTCACCAAGGAAATCCTCTGCTGTCTTCTTCATCTTCTGAAGAACGATTGCTGAGATCTCCTGAGGTGAATATAGCTTGCCACTGATATCGATTCTAATCTCATCATTTGGACCTGCAACTACCTTATAAGGAACCATCTTGATCTCTTCAGCAACCTCATGGAACTTTCTTCCCATGAATCTCTTGATTGAATAGATTGTGTTGACTGGATTTGTAACCATCTGGTTCTTTGCAGGCTTGCCAACAAGACGCTCATCACCCTTGAAAGCCACAACAGAAGGAGTTGTTCTATCGCCTTCGCTGTTTGTGATGACAACTGGCTCATTACCATCCATAACCGCTACGCAGCTATTTGTTGTTCCAAGGTCAATACCAATAATCTTTCCCATTTTATTTATCTCCATTAATAATCTTTTTCTGAGTCTTACAAAAAATAATGATTTGTAGCTTTATCGTCAATTGCTTTTAGGCTTTCCAACGAGGACTTTCGCAGTTCTAAGGACCTTGCCATTCAGCTTCCAACCCTTGACGAACTCCTGGACGACCTTCTCTCTATCCAGGCTCTCATCCTCGACAACAGAATAAGCCTCCATCTCATTTGGGTCGAAATCCTTATCCTTTGTCTCGATGCTCTCTAGTCCCCATCTCTCCTTAAGCACGGAAAGCAGCTGGTCCTGAACCATGACAACACCAGTTCTCATGGATTCAAAATCCTTGGACACATCGGATGCCTCAATAGCTCTTGAGAAGTTATCAATAGGCGTGAGCAAATCATTGATAAGCTGCTCATTAGCATACTTGACTGCATTCTCCTTGTCGAGTCTTAAGCGTCTTTTATAGTTCTCTGTATCCGCAGCTCGTCTAAGCTCATCCTCTTTCATCTTCTCAATGATGCCTTCAAGCTCAGCGACCTTGTCAGCAAGAACCGCAACATCATCTTTTGCTTCCGCTTCTCCTGCCTCCGCCTCTTCAGGAATCTCTTTTTTGAGAACTTCCTCTGAATCCGCCATCTCATTCCTTCCTTTGTTTTTCTTTATATTGTTCTTTTCTTTCTTCATCATTTCCACCCGGCTTTGGAAGCCCAAGGAAAAAGATAATCACATTGCCGAAAAACGGCAAGGTCATCATCGACAATATCAATCATCAAGATTGATTTTCTCCTCAGCGCCGATATAAATGTCATCAGGGAATGCCTCTATCATATCCTGGGGTTTTCTCTTGCGCTTTTTGGAGTTCTTCAAGACCTCTTCGCTTTCTAAGCTCTCGCTGATCTCCTCTTCCTGAGCCATGTCAGCACTAAGAGAAGAAGGATCTTCCTTAAAAGCCTCGATTCTGTTTTGAGCCCCCTTTATCTGCTGATCAAGCTTCCAGACAATCTCCTTCTTGCTTGTTATCTCCTCTTGAAGGCTATTAAAGGAGTCCTTTTTAGCTGCGATGTTCCTCTCAACCTCCCTGAGTGTGTCTATGGACTCGTTTATCTTCTCTTTTGATGTCTCATTGAGAAGGATGACAGCCTGCTTTGATGAGCTGATCCTATCAGCAAGGTGCTTCATCATCTCTTCTCCTGTCGCCCTCATCCTATCAAGATGGCTCTCACTCTCAGCGATGACCTCTTGGAAGTTCTCATCCAATGCGGTTCTGCACTTATCAATGTATGCCTCTCTTTCGCTATCTAAGGCTTCCATTGCCAGCTCAAGCTCTTTTCTCTTGTTGTCCACTGCCTGAGAGAAGTCCCCTACCATAGCGCTCTTTTGCTCACTCATATTCTTCAAGGAGAGCTCAACGTCATTCTCCCTTTCCGCCATTCTATCTGAGAAAGCAGCAATAGCCTTATCCCTTTCCTCAGCAAGACCAGATAATGCGAGGCTGACCTTGTTTTCCTCCTCAATCATCCTATCTGTGAATTCCTTGATTGAGATTGCCTTATTCTCGACAAGCTTAGCTATGGCATCCTCAACCTTCAGAGCTTCCTCCTGCATTCTTCTTGAGAACTCATCTATGGATTCATCCCTTCTCTTGTCTAGACTATCCAGGCTAGCTTTGATTTGGGCCTTCTTCTCATCGATCTCCAAGCTGAACTCTTCAAGAGCAGCCTTCACATCGCTTTCCTTATTGCTGATTCTCTCAGAAAGCTGATCAGAGCACTCCTGGCTGCTGTTTCTCAGATCCTCAGCATATCTTGCCTCTGCCTCTGAGATCGACAATACAATCTGCTCTCTCATCCTCTCAAGGCCAAGAAGCGCTTCATTGAACCTCTCATCCTCCTTCTGGACCTTGACTGAGAACTCCTCAACCAAGGATGAGATGTCTCTCTCCTTGTCAGAGAGCCTCTGCTTGAGAAGCTCTTCCTGGCTATCGCCATATTCTTTAATTGAGAGATTATATGCCTCTGATGCCTCAGCAAGGGATGCTATTGACGCATCCTTTCTGCTCTCAAGCTCAGTTGTCACGCTCTCAAGCTCCTCTCGCAAACTCAAGAGATTACCTGTTGCCTGGTCTATTGCCTGATGGATATCCAGACTCTTATCAGAGAGGACATTGAGATTGTTGCAAGCAAGCTCCTCCTGCTTTCTGCACAAATCAGAGAATTGCGCCTTCTCAGAGGCGATGAACTCAGCAAATTGAGTCTTGAATCTCTCAAGCGATACACCAAAGGCTGTGAGCATCTGATTGTTCTCATCCATCTGGTTCTGGCTTGCGACCTTAAGACTCTGCTCTGTTGAGGCGACAAGTCGCGCATGCTCAGCCTTGAGGTCCTGCATCTGGTTCACGACTCTCTCTGCATCAAGCTGGAACTGCTTTACAAAGCTATCAACACTCTCCGCCTTCTTGACCTCTGCTTGGACTGCATGAATCCTTGATTCAGCATGCTCGGTCTGTATCTTAAGCTTCTCAAGTGCGATTTTGTAGTTCTTGCATACATCATCTAGCTGGGAGAGCTCTTTCTGATGGAAGAATAGCTTATCCAAGCTCTCATCGATATTTGCGATGGCGGTCTTTGTATCCTCAATCACAGAGGCAAGCCTTTCCTCATAGTTCTTGTAGGACTCTTCCAGCTTCTTGATGCTCATTTGGGATTCCATCACAAACTGCTTGTAGTTCTTGTTCATATCCCTGATGGTCCTGTCCCTCTTCAAGGAAGCTCTCAGAATCAAGGAGATAAGCAGGTTAGCAACAAATACAGCACCAATCATCAAATATGTCTTATCCATATCCAGCCCCTTAAAAAACTTTCCTAGCAAACTCTTCCCAGTTCACTGCGGTTATATCTGCCTTATCATATCCGTCGCCATCTTTGGCAAAGATAAGACATGCATGCATCCCTGCGTTCTTAGCGCCAAGGATATCCTTTCTATAGCTGTCTCCTACATAGAGAATCTCTTCAGGCCTCAAGCCTAGCGCCTCATATAAAGCGACAAATGGAGTAAGGGAGGGCTTGAAGTGACCAAGATCCTCAGACGAGATAATGACCTCGAACTTATCCTCTATGCCCATAGCTTTTAGCTTGACGCCGATTGGGAAATCAGATAAGGCGGCCATTCTATAGCCCTCAGTCTGGGCTCTCTTCAAGGTCTCCTTGACAAATGGTGCGCTTTTTAGCGAAAGATAGGACCTCTCCCACCTTGCATGAAACACGGCCCTCTCCTTCTTTCTGAACCTCTTGACGCTCTCTGGGCTATCGTCGCCATACAGCATCCTCGCGCCTCTCTTGCCAATCTCCTGATAGCTCAACTTAGGAGGATTTGAGTAACCATCCTCCCTTCTGATCTCTTTCCTCATGGAGTTGTATCTCAAGGCAAAGGGCAGATTGAGGATGGAAGCCTTGGCAATTCGCCAGTTCATCTTCCATTTCGGATAGAATGTGCCGTCTATGTCAAAGCAAAGCGCCTTGATTCCGTTCTCTTTAGCGTACCCCATTATCTCTTCTTAGCCTTCTGCTTGCTGTTTCTCACTATCGTCTTTGCTTTCTCTTCCTGCTTTCCTATTCTTGCCTTGCCTCCAGGCTTCTTGCTCGTTCCCTTCTTGGTTGAGGTTGTTGCAGTGTTCCTCTTGACGATTTTCTGTATCTCAAGCTCCTTGCCGCTTGGCCCCTTCTGGTTAAGGGATGGGTTTCTGCGCCTCTCTCTTAGAGATATCTCGATAGGGATATAAGAGAAGCCAAAGTCCTTTCTTATGCAATTCTTGAGATAAGAGACATAAGTGTCTGGGAACTGAGCGATTCTATTGACAAAGAACAGGAATCTTACAGGATTCTCACTCACCTGTGTGCCATAGAGGACTTTAAAATGGCCTTGCGCCCCTCTAGGAGGCTCCTGCTGCTCAGTCCAGCTCTTTAGAGCCATGTTCACATCAGATGTGTCAACACGCTTATTCAGCTGTCTCCAAACACTCCAGACCATATCCAAGAGCTTTCCAACCTCCTGTCCCTCAAGTGCCGATATAGGCATCAATGGCGCGAAGGAGAGTATTGGGAATAGGAATCTGACTCTATCCTTAATCGCTTCAAGCTCATTTCCTATGCCCTTGAGTCTATCTATCTTATTGAGGACGAGAATCACACCCTTTCCTCTTCTGACGATTAGCTGAGCGATCTTCTTATCCTGCTCAGCCAACCCCTCTAGAACATCGATCATCAAAAGAACGACATCGGCTTCATCTATCGTCTTGATCGCTCTGTTTACTGAATAGTATTCAACATCCTCCTCAACTTTGCTCTTTCTTCTGATTCCTGCAGTATCGAGGACAGTGTACTCTGTTCCCTTGTAGATGAAGGTGCCTCTCATGACATCCCTGGTTGTGCCTGCGATATCAGAGACAATCGAGATATCCCTTCCTGTAAGAAGGTTTGTCAGAGTGGATTTTCCAGTGTTTGGCTTGCCCATGATCGCAATCTTTATTGTATCTGGCTCCTCAGGTATCTCCTCAACCCTCTCTAGGTTGAGCATTCCAAGGATGGAATCCTCAAGCTCCTCAATGCCAAGTCCATGAGATGCAGAAATGCCAACAACTCTCTGGTATCCATAAGAGAAATAGTTCCAGATCAAATCCTCTCTATCTGGGCCATCGATCTTATTCACAGCAAGGACAACCTTGTCCATGTAGGGTCTCAGCTCCTCTATGAGCATCATATCCTCTGCGGTGATCTCCATTACATCAAGAAGAAAGACAATGACATCACTCATCTTCAAAAGCGAAAGCGATTTTTCAGTGACTGCATAGTCAAGGCCCTCCATATCAAGCTTGACTCCACCAGAGTCAACAAGCGTAACTGGGTGGTTGCCAAGCAGCCAGCGCTCTGGAATTGGATCTCGGGTCACGCCAGGTGTTGGGTCTGTGATTGCTCTTCTCTTTCCTATCAATCTATTGAAAAGCGTGGATTTTCCCACATTTGGCCTGCCTATGATAGATATCAAAGGAAGGTCGGTATCTATATCCGCTTTGTTCTTTATTTCAAGCTTCTCTTTCATTCTTCATCCTATTGAAGTGTTGTATTGGTTGTATTAAAAGCCAGGCATGACAATTGCCTATCTATCATGTTAGTATACAGAATTAAATCGTTACAACCAATACTATTGAATCAAACGATTTCGATGTTTTCGTCTTTTAGCCATTTTTTGATTGCCCTCATACAGCTAAAAAGATAAAGTAGGACTATAGAGGGATTTATGAATAGCAGGCATTCAGGAATAAGATATCAATTGATTTTCACCATCATATTGATAATCTATGCATCTGCTTTGGCCTATCTTGCATATCCAATTGCCAAAAGAAACCTTGAGGAGCTTAATGTCATCAAGCACTATGATAGATACATCGAGGAGAAGCACTCCAAGGAATTTGAGACCTTCATGGTATTCCTCCATACAAACAATGGCCTTGTATCCATCGAGAGAAGCATCGAAGTGAACGCCAGGGATTTGCTTCACCTAGCTCTTGAAGCCCTTTTGCTGGGCCCCAGCGAGGAGGATTTGAAGAAGGGCATCATCACCTATATACCAAAAGACACCGAGCTAGTCGGTGTCTCTGAATCAAACGGGTCCATCTTCGTGGAGTTCTCCAAGGAGATACTAGATAGCAGGAACCCTGATGCTGCATATTCCCAGATTGAGAGCACTATAAGACACTCAATGACATGCAAGGACATCTATATCATAGCGAACAACTCGATAATCAATAGGTGAACCTCTCTATCGAGATAGCCCTGCCGTTCAGCTCTGCCTCGATTATCACGCCCTGTATAGCCGCATTGCCCTCAGCAAGCTCGCTTTTCATTGGAAGCTGGGTCAGTTGCCTCTCTATGGCCTTTGCGGGATTGGAGCCAATGACCATGTGCTGGACACCTGTAAGTCCTAAATCTGTGATGTAAGCAGTCTTTTGGGGGAGAATTTTCTCATCAGCAGTTTGGACATGTGTGTGGGTGCCAACAACAGCAGTCACCCTGCCATCAAGGTAGAAGCCCAAGGCCTCCTTTTCCTCTGTGGACTCCGCATGGAAATCGACAAAGATCAAAGATGTCCTCTTCCTGATTTCCCTAAGCACAGCGTCAACTCTCCTAAAGGGATCATCTATAGGCATCATGTTGATTCTTCCCTGAAGGTTCACAACCGCGATTTCCTTGCCCGCACACTGCTTTATCGCATATCCGACGCCTACACATGGCTCAGGGTAATTCAAGGGCCTAAGAATATCATCATTCTTATCAAGGATAGGGAGGATATCTTCCTTTTGCCAAATGTGATTGCCGCTTGTTATCACATTTATGCCGATTTTCCTCATGGACAGATAGTCCTCTGGGGAAATGCCAAAGCCAGAGGATGCATTCTCTCCATTTGCGATGACGAAGTCGATTCGCTTTTCCTTGATAATGGAAGAGAGCCCTAAGAAAAGGGCCCCCATTCCTAAGCTGCCTGAGATATCCCCAAGCATCATGACACGAACTGTGCTACTCATTTATTTCGCATACTCCACAACTCTTGTCTCTCTGATTATTGTGACCTTTATCTTGCCTGGGTATCTTAGTTCCGCTTCGATTCTCTCTGCGATTCCCTGTGCGATCTTCCTAGCTCCATCATCAGATACGACATCGCTGTTGACCATGATCCTAAGCTCTCTGCCAGCCTGGATCGCATAAGCATTGTCAACGCCATCAAAGCCCTTAGCAATGCTCTCAAGCGACTCCAAGCGCTTGATATAGTTATCCAAACTCTCTCTTCTTGCGCCTGGTCTAGCAGCTGAGATAGCATCAGCAATCTGCACTATGATAGCCTCAAGGCAGGTTGGCTCAACGTCATTATGGTGTGCAAGAACACAATTGACAATCCTTGGATCCTCACCAAGACGCTTGACAAGATCACCACCAAGCTCTGCATGGTTGGCTTCGCTCTCTGTCTCTGCGCCTTTTCCGATGTCATGCAGCAGACCGCCTCTCATGGCAACTGATGCGTCAGCGCCTACCTCAGATGCAATCATGCCAGCCAAAACAGCTACTTCCTTGGAATGCAAGAGAACATTCTGCCCATAGGAAGTTCTGAAGTGGAGTCTTCCTAGTGCTCTGATCAGCTCTGTTCCAACGTTATGTATTCCAAGATCGAATACGACCTTCTCACCCTCATCAACGATGATTCTGCCGATCTCCTTGGAAACCTTGTTGACAACCTCTTCGATTCTAGCTGGATGTATTCTTCCATCCTGCACAAGGCGTTCAAGAGCTACTCTTGCGATCTCCTTCCTGACAGGATCAAAGCATGAAATGACAACGGCCTCTGGAGTGTCGTCAATTATGATATCAACGCCAGTTAGCGTCTCAAGCGTTCTGATGTTTCTTCCTTCTCGTCCGATGATTCTTCCTTTCATCTCATCTGAAGGAAGATTGACGGAAGTCGTTGTTATCTCACCAGATACCTCTGTGGCAAGACGCTGGATCGATGTGACTATGATGTCTCTTGCTTTCTTATCCGCAAGCAAATGGGCTTCCTGCTCGATCTTGTTGACATAGACCTGACCATCATGCTCCGCCTTCTGCTTCATCTGCTCGATAATAAGCTCTTTAGCTTCATCACGACTCATCTGAGCTACTTTCTCAAGCTCAGAATCCAACATCATTTCCTTCTGTTCTGCTGTCTTTTCCTTCTCAGAAAGAGCAGCATCCCTCTCTCCTAGTTGTCGCTTCAGTGCGTCTAATTCTTGCTGTTTATGATCAAGGTTCTCTTCTTTTTGAAGAAGTCGTCTCTCACTCTTCTGAAGTTCAAATCTCCTCTCTCTAGCCTCACTTTCCTGAGCCTGCTGCTCCTTCTGGAGCTTATCCCTAGTCTCAAGAATTATCTCCTTGGCCTTTGCCTCTGCCTCTCTTACAGCTTCCTCTTCAAGACGTTTAGCCTTCTGCTCAGCAGAGGTAAGTTTAAACTTTGCATAAATCCATCGGCCTACAAAGCCTAAAGCAATACCAGCAATACAACATAGGAGGGATACAAGTACTGTCACCATACTGAAGCCTCCTTTCAATATTCTAACATTTTGAATAGTGGACTAAACTTTTCTCGCTGTCAAGGCAATTCTTGATCAAGATATCCACTAGAAACGTCTCTAGCCATGCTTACCGCTCTTTATTTTAGCTTATGAATGCTTAAACTCCCTGGTTTTCACATAATCAATGAACACCTTCAACGCCTGCGACATCCATTTGTTCTTGTGATAAATGAGCTGCTTCCATATATCGGTATCGAAATCCTGTATGTCCAAATACACCAGCCTATCGCTTTTTATCACCTCGTCTGTCACAAAATCCGGCAAATATGATATTCCTTCGCTTCTCTCCAAAAGAGCAACAATCAGATCAGTCCTACCTATCTCCAAAGCAGGTGTCACCTCGATTGATCGCTTCTCCAGCTCTTGCTCGAATATCCTTCTGTAGCCCATATTCTTCTCTGTCAGGAAGAGAGGGAATCTTGTTATCTCCTGCAAGCTAATATTCTTCTTCCCCGCAAGTGGATTATCCTTTCCCGCAACAAAATGCATATTCACCTTCTTCTCCTTGGCAACAATGTGATTGCTATCATAGAAGTGGCTATCAAGGGTGAGGATCACATCTGCCTTATTCTGGTCTAGCATGGCAAACATATCCTTTGTGTCTGCTGTCGTGAACTTCAGCTTTATCTCTGGATACCTAGCCGAAAAATCAAGATAGTTGGACCTTATCATGTCCTCGCATATCGAATCTGGAGTAACGACATGTATCAAGCCTCGAACTTGATCACTTCCACTCAATGCCTGTTTGCATTCGTCGGAGAGTTGAAGGATGGCATGAGCGTATTCCAACAGCTTTCTGCCCTCATCTGTCAAAAGAATCGTGTGGTTTATCCTCTCGAAAAGCAGGCACTTCAGCTCCTGTTCAAGCTGTTTTATCTGAAAAGAGATCGAAGACTGCGTGTAGCCAAGAAAGTCTGCTGCTTTTGTGAAGCTACCCATCTCAGCCACTCTTACAAAGGAATAAAGATTTCGAATCTCCATAGTGGTCTCCTTATCGAAATTTTTTATGGTTTTCATAAAAATAATTAGTTTGATTAATTATGCAGAAATTAATATAGTAGGTCAAAACCATATAGAGGAAAAAATGTCAAAGATACACTTTTCCTGCAGGAAAGAAGTTCCTGTAGAGATGCACAAAGTAAAAATAGTACAGAAGCTCAATCTTCTTCCAGCCATGGATAGACTTGAGAGGATGAAGAACGCAGGCTTTAACACATTCGCCTTGCACAATGGCGATATTTTCATGGATATGCTCACAGACTCTGGAGTCAATGCGATGAGCGATGAAATGCAATCCGCAATGCTTAGGGCAGACGATGCATACGCAGGCAGCGAGACCTTCTATCGCATGAACGCAAAGCTCACTGAGCTTTTTGGAATTGAGCATCTCCTACCTGCACACCAAGGAAGAGCTTGCGAGCATATAATCGCGCAATATCTGGTAAAGCCAGGCTCAACTGTGATCATGAACTATCATTTCACCACCTCAAAGGCACATGTCACAAGACTAGGGGGAAAGGTAGAGGAGCTTGTCATCGATGAGGGTCTGAAGGTAAGCAGCACACATCCATTCAAGGGCAACATTGACATGGAGAAGCTTAAGGCTTGCGTGGAGAAAGAGGGAGCGGAGAATATCGCATACCTGCGCCTTGAGGCTGGAACCAACTTGATCGGAGGACAGCCAATATCATATGAGAATATGAAGATGGCAACCGAATACGCAAAGAGCATGGGTATTGTCACCGTGCTTGATGCATCCCTTCTTCAAGACAACCTCTATTTCATAAAGACAAGAGAAGAGGAGATGAAGGACAAGACAATCCGCGAAATCACCAGGATGATCTCTGACCTATTTGACATAATCTATTTCTCTGCAAGAAAGTTCGGCTTCGGCAGAGGCGGTGGCATTCTCGTGCGCGATGAGATCAGATTCCATGAAATGGAGGACTTCATTCCTATGTTTGAGGGCTTCTTGACATATGGCGGAATGTCAGTCAAGGAGATGGAAGCCTTGATAATCGGCTTTGAGGAAACAATGGATATGGATGTGATATCCCATGGTCCATCCTTCATCAACTACTGTGTCAATGAACTAGTTGAGCTTGGAGTTCCTATGATCACCCCTGCCGGAGGCTTAGGTGCGCATATAGACGCAAGAAGCTTTGTCGACCATATCAAGGCAGAGGAATATCCTGCTGGCTCCTTAGTCGCCGCTCTCTATCTTGCAGGTGGAATCAGGGGAATGGAGAGAGGAACATTATCAGAAGAGAGGAATCCAGATGGCTCTGAGCGCATTGCATCTGTGGAGATGGTTAGACTTGCTCTGCCAAGAAGAGTATTCACACTATCGCAGGTAGAGTATGTCATAGATAGAGTTAAGTGGCTCTATGATCATAGACACCTCATCGGAGGGCTTAAGTTCGTCCATGAACCAAAGACGCTTAGATTCTTCACAGGAAAGCTAGAGCCAGTATCAGACTGGCCTGAGAAGCTAGTTGAAGCATACATCAAGGACTTTGGTGAAGACCAGTGAAGTTTGGCAACCTGAAAAGGTTGCCTATTTTATCACAAAAAAGCTTGTAGCTCCGAACCAGCATGCATAAGATGCAGAAGAGAACCAGAGGATTAGCCTAACGAGCTGATCATGATATCACCAACAGTTTCAAACAACCTCTATATTGGCAGCTACCTTCTCTTTGAGCCCCTCATGATTATTTGCATGGATAATCGCTCATTTTAGATATTGACAACACCAGATCAAATAAAAAAACCGCCACAACTGTGACGGCTTCAGGTTAAACCTGTTTCATGCTCCCCTTTAAAGGGACTTCCAGCTATCTAGTAGCTGCGGACGCTTATTTGTCAGCCTTAGCCTTCTTAGCATCCTTCTTCTCAGCCTTCTCATCCTTCTTAGTCTTCTCAACTAACTCAAGGATTACCATTTCAGCTGCATCTCCAAGTCTGTTGCCAGTCTTGAGAATTCTTGTGTAACCGCCCTGGCGTTCTGCGAACATTGGAGCGATTTCCTTGAAGAGCTTGTTTACAATAGCTTCATCGTAAACAGCCTTTGCTACCTCTCTGCGATTGTGAACTGAATCGTTCTTTGCGCGAGTGATGAGCTTTTCGGCCATTCTTCTTACTTCAAGTGCCTTTGCCTTTGTGGTCTCGATTCTCTCATATCTAAAAAGAGATGTGACCATGTTGCGCTTAAGAGCCTTGCGTTCGCTTGACTTACGTGAAAGCGCATTGAAACCTAATCTATGCCTCATTCTCTACTTCCTTACTTTCTGGAACTTTAATAGATGTCTTTAATACACTGAAGTCTGTCATGCCAAGAGTAAGGCCCCATTCTCTGAGCTTTTCCTTAATCTCTGAGAGTGATTTCTTACCGAAATTCCTTGTCTTAGCAATTTCCTCTTCAGTCTTCTTTGCCAGATCTCCGATGGTCTTAATACCTGCATTCTTAAGGCAGTTTGAAGAACGTACTGTGAGCTCAAGCTCCTCTACTGGAGTATCAAGAAGCTTCTTGATTCTCTCTTCTTCCTCATCCACTTCCTCAGTTGTGCAGATCTTACCTTCATCAAAATTAATGAAGATAGTGAAGTGTTCCTTAATGATCTTTGCAGCTTCGCCAAGAGCGTTCTCTGGTGAGATTGTCCCATCAGTGAAGATCTCAAGCACAAGCTTATCATAGTCGTTTCTCTGTCCAACCCTTGTTGGCTCAATTGAATACTTAACTCTCTTCACAGGTGAGAAGAATGCATCAATTGAGATAACACCTGGTTCTTCAGAGTACTTCTCATTGAGTTCAGAAGGAACATAACCACGACCAAGGTTGATCTGAACTTCCATTTCAAGGTCGCAGTCTTCCATCATTGTGAAGATCACGAGGTCCTTATTTGTTACAGTTACCTGGTCTCTTTCAAAGTCTGCGCCGGTTACAACGCCTGGTCCCTTGCAAGGGATTGTGAGCACTGTTCCTTCGCATTCCTCTGGCATGCTGATCTGTAATTTCTTAATGGCTGCGATGATATCTGAGATATCCTCTCTAACACCCTTTAATGGCTCAAACTCTGAAGTCACCATGTGTGCTGTTCTAAGCTCATTATCATTGAAAGTTGTAAAGCTAATAGCTGTTACAGCGTAACCCTGAATAGAGGAAAGGAGAACTCTGCGGAGAGTATTTCCGACAGTTGTTCCGAATCCTCTCTCAAATGGATAAGCAACGAACTTTCCATAATCAGCAGTAGCAACTGTGTGATCAGAGATGATTCCTGTAGGTCTCTTAAAACCCTTAAGAAGATTTTTTCTTGCCATGATTATATGGTTACTCCTATTATTTTACTGCTAAACAAGCAGTGTTGCCTTGCTGGCCCGAAGCCAGCATGGCATTAGACACGGCGAGTCTTGCGTGGGCGGCAGCCGTTGTGTGGGATTGGAGTTACATCCTTGATGGATCTAACCTTAAGTCCAAGAACACCGAGGGTTCTGATTGCGCTTTCACGACCAACTCCTGGTCCCTTAACGAAAACATTAACCTCTTTAAGGCCGAAGTCCATTGCCTTCTTTGCAGCAGTCTCACAAGTTGTCTGTGCAGCATAAGGAGTGGATTTCTTAGCACCACGGAAGCCGAGGCCACCTGCTGATGCCCATGATACTGCGTTACCAGCAAGGTCGGTAACAGTAATGATTGTATTGTTGAAGGTTGCCTGGATGTAAACGTTACCTTCCAGAACTGTCTTCTTTACCTTTTTCTTTACGTTAGCCATTTCCTACCTTCCCTTATTTCTTCTTACCTGCAACAGTCTTCTTCTTGCCCTTTCTTGTTCTTGCGTTTGTCTTGGTTCTCTGACCATTGACTGGCAAGCCCTTTCTGTGGCGGAGACCTCTGTAGCAACCAATGTCCATCAATCTCTTGATGTTAAGAGCTACTTCAGTTCTAAGCTGACCTTCAATCTTATACTCTTCTTCGATAACCTTTCTAAGAAGAGCAACTTCATCGTTAGAGAGTGTATTGATTCTAACTTCTGGATCAATATTTGTTTTCTGGCAAATATCCATAGCTGACTTGTTGCCGATTCCATAGATATATGTCAGGGAGATCTTAACTGCCTTGTTTGGCAAGTCAACACCTGCTATACGTGCCATATTGGCCTCCTACTTATTTCTGCCTCTGCTTATGCTTTGGGTTCTCGCAAACGATGCGTACGACACCGCCGCGTCTAATTACTTTACACTTGTCACAAATTGGTTTGACACTTGCTCTTACTTTCATTTGTAAGCTCCTATTAGATCTTATTTGTCTTGCGCTTCTTGGACTTGTAGTCCCTAGAGATATTATGCTGTCCGAGCTCTGCTTCCAACTGGTTCACTGTATCAAGCTCACAACCAACCATGATGATCAAGGATGTTCCACCAAAGAGCATCGCAACATCAGCAGGAAGTTTGAAGATGAGCTGAATGAGAGTAGGAATCAGCGCAATGAATGCAAGGAAGATGGCACCTGAGAAAGCAACTCTGTTAATAACTTTTCTAAGGTAATCCTCGAGCACTGAAACAGGCTTTCCTGTTTCCCTATTGTAGACAACATTGTGGGTCTTTGGATCCTTCTTGAATCCTGTACCTACGCCTGGGACTGTACCGCCATTTGATCTTACATTCTCAGCGATATCATCTGGTCTGAGAACGAGAGATGTATAGAAGTATGCAAAACCTAAAATCAGCAGGGTGTAGATGATTAGATAGGGGGCACGCTGCGGATCTAAGAAATTTGCTACAGCCTGTAGCCACTTGATATTTGAGTTATATCCTAACTGAAGTGGGAAGGAAAGAAGAGTAGATGCAAAGATAACAGGGATAACACCTGATGGATTGATCTTGATTGGGAAGAATGTGTTCTGTCCACGATACATCTTGTTTCCAACCTGACGGTTAGCATATAAAACAGTAATCTTTCTCTGTCCCTTCTCTTCGTAGATTACAAGAGCAACAACGAAGAAGAACATGATAATAACCACGATCAAGGAAACAGGATTGATTGTGTGATTAGCGACTCCTGTGATCATTGAGTAGAATGCACTTGGAATACGTGCAACAATACCCGCGAAGATAAGGAGTGAAATACCATTGCCAATACCCTTCTGTGTAATTCTCTCACCGAGCCAAACCATGAGCATTGAACCAGCTGTTACGCTGATGATTGCTACAGGGATAAATGCGCCAGTAGGAATTGCGAGGGCACCAGGAATGCCATTTGCATATACTGATGCAGCAGCAGCCTGGATAGCACAAACAAGGATTGTGCCATAGCGTGTGTACTGCTGAATCTTCTTTGAACCCTGAGGATCCTCTGCAAGCTTCTTCAATGAAGGGATAACCACCATCAGCAACTGGATGATGATCTGTGTGCTGATGTATGGCATAACTCCCAACATGAAAATAGAGAAATTTGCAAATGCTCCACCAGAGAAGAAATTCAGATATTCAGTAAAGGAGTTTGAATAGCTGCTGAAATAGTTAAGTACTGCGCTTGGGTTGATTCCAGGAATTGGAAGATAAGCACCAATACGTGTAACTACCAAGATAGCTAAAGTATAAAGAATCTTCTTTCTTGTATCCTTTAATCTGAATGATTCTACCAGAGTGTTTGCCATTGTAAATACCTTTTGTTATTACTTAACTTCTCCGCCAGCAGCCTGAATCTTCTCTGCAGCAGCCTTTGAGCACTTGACGCCCTCAACAACTACCTTCTTTGTGATTTCTCCATCAGAGAGGATCTTAGCGACTGTCTCATTTCCCTTGATGACTCCATATTCTCTAAGAGTTTCATCAGAAACAACTGCACCATTTTCGAATACTGCATCAATCACCTCAAGCGATACAGCCTGATATGTTACCTTAAAGAGGGAATTTGAGAATCCACGTCTAGCAACACGTCTGTAGAGTGGCATCTGTCCGCCCTCGAATCCTGGGCGTACACCACCGCCAGAGCGGCTATTCTGTCCGTCATGACCGCGACCACATGCTCTACCCTTAGAGCCCTGGCCACGACCAACGATTGTCTTTTTCTTTGTAGCACCAACTGGTTTTACGATCTGTGCCATAGTTAAACCTCCTCAACCTTTACAAGGTGCTGTACGGTGTTAACCATACCACGGTTTACAGGGTTATCTTCACGGATAACGGAGCTGTTGATTTTTCCAAGTCCAAGAGCCTTTACAGTTTTTCTCTGGGCTGGGAGTGTACCAGCTACGCCCTTTACGAGTGTAATCTTGATCTGTGCCATATTAGCTCCACATCTCCTTTAGAGACTTGCCTCTTGAATTTGCTACAGCCTTTGCATCATAAAGATGCTCGAAAGCATCGAATGTTGCCTTAACTGTATTGATGCCGTTTCTGGAACCAAGTGACTTTGAAAGGATGTCCTTGATGCCCGCAGCATCACATACTAAACGAACTGCACCACCTGCGATAACACCAGTACCAGGAACAGCTGGCTTCATGAGGATAGAAGCGCTCTTGAAGTTGCCGATGATATCGTGTGGGATTGTGTTTCCCTTAAGTGGAACTGTGATGATGCTGTTCTTAGCCTTATCTGTTGCCTTTCTGATAGCGTCTGTTACGTCATTAGCCTTACCAAAGCCATAACCTACTCTACCATCGCCATAACCGACTACTACGAGAGCTGAGAATGAGAATCTTCTACCACCCTTAACTACCTTAGCAACACGGTTGAGCTTAACAAGCTTCTCTACATATCCGTCTTTGACTTCTTTTTCTCTTACCTTTTCCATACCTGCTCCTAGAACTGAACGCCGGCCTTTCTAGCGCCGTCAGCAATGCTCTTTACGATACCATGGTAGATGTAACCGTTTCTGTCGAATACAACTGCCTTGATACCCTTATCTAAGAGCCTCTTTCCTACAGCTTCGCCAAGCTTTGCAGCGTCAGCAACTGTATTTCTAAGGTCCTTGAATTCAGCCTCAACTGTAGATGCAGCAACGAGAGTGTGTCCGATTGTATCGTCGATAACCTGAACATACATATGCTGGTTTGATCTGAATACAGTCATTCTTGGTCTCTCAGCAGTACCAGAAAGAGTCTTTCTAATATGAACCTTTCTCTTTAACTGCCTTCTTCTCTTATCAATCATTCTGTTCATTCTAAGCCGCCTTATTTCTTACCACCAGACTTACCAACCTTACGGCGGATATTCTCTGTTTCGTACTTGATGCCCTTGCCCTTATATGGCTCTGGTTCTCTGAGAGAACGAATTTCAGCACTAACCTGTCCAACCTTAGCCTTGTCGATACCTGAAACAGTGATCTTTGTTGGGCCTTCAGCTGTGATAGTGATGCCTTCTGGAATCATGTACTCGATAATTGTTGAGAAACCGAGACCGAGAGTAAGGATCTTTCCATCCTTGCTGAGCTCTGCCTTGAAACCAACACCATTGATGAGAAGAGTCTTTGAGTAACCCTTTGAAACACCTTCAACCATGTTGCTGATGAGCTGGCGATAGAGGCCATGATAGCTTCTTGATGCCTTCTCGTCGTCGATTCTTGTTATTACAACTTCGTTTGGCTGGATGTCGATCTTGACCTCAGGTCTGACTGCCTGTGTGAGTGTTCCCTTTGGTCCCTTTACTGTGACAACGCCATTGTCGAAGCTAACTGTTACACCTGCAGGAATTGCAACTGGTAATTTACCGATTCTAGACATACTATTCTCTCCTTACCAGATTGTGCAGATGAGCTCACCGCCAACACGTGCTTCCTTAGCCTTCTTGCCTGTGATAACACCTGTTGAGGAAGAAACGACTACCACGCCAATGCCATTGTAGACAGAAGGCATTTCCTTGTAACCGCAATAAACACGGCGACCAGGAGTGGAGATACGCTCTATGCCATGGATAACTGGAGTAAGATCATCTTCATACTTCAGGAAAACCCTGATGAATGTGATGTCGTCCTTAGTTACCTTCTTAAAATTCTTGATGAAACCTTCGTTCTTAAGGATCTTGATAATCTGGAGCTTAAGATTTGAAGCTGTTACATCAACCTTCTCATGCTTTGCCTGACTAGCATTTCTGATCTTAGTCAGCATATCTGCAATTGGATCACTAACTGCCATTTTCCTAATCTCCTACCAGCTGGACTTTGTAACACCAGGAATCTGACCTTCTGAAGCCAGCTTTCTGAAGCAAAGTCTACACATATCAAAATCACGCATATAACCACGAGGTCTGCCACAGATTCTGCAGCGATTATATCTTCTTGTTGAGAACTTTGGCTCTCTATTACACTTAACGATTAAAGACTTCTTTGCCATTTTCTTTCAGTCTCCTTACTTTGCAAAAGGCATTCCGAGAGCCTTAAGAAGAGCAAAGCCCTGCTCATCGTTCACAGCTGTTGTAACAATAGCAATGTTCAAGCCGCTAACTCTCTCGATCTTGTCATAGTCGATTTCAGGGAAAATAATCTGCTCTGTGATACCAAGAGAATAGTTTCCATGACCGTCGAAGGCATTAGGATTAACGCCCTTGAAGTCCTTAACACGAGGAAGTGCGATGCAGATGAGTCTCTCGAGGAAGAACCACATATTGTCGCCTCTAAGAGTTACCATAGCACCAATTTCCTGACCTTCTCTAACCTTGAAGTTAGCGATGGACTTTCTAGCCTTAGTCTTTACAACATGCTGACCAGTGATCTGCTCAAGCTCCTTAACTGCTGCATCAAGAAGCTTCTTATTTGTTGTTGCTTCGCCTACGCCGACAGATACTGTGATCTTCTCAAGTCTTGGAATCTGCATTGGTGTCTTGAAACCGAACTGCTTGAAAAGCTCTGGTGCAACTGTCTCGAGATACTTCTTCTTAAAATTTGGAACGAACTTCTCTTCAGCCATTTTAGAGCACCTCACCTGTCTTCTTTGCAAAGCGGACTTTCTTTCCGTTTTCCATCTTGTATCCAATCTTTGATGTCTTTCCGTCCTTAGTTACATAAGCAACGTTTGAAACATGGATTGGAGCTTCAACTTCCACGATGCCGCCCTTATCCTGAGCATTTCTCTTCTTCATGGTCTTCTTAACCATGTTAGCACCCTGGACGTAGACCCTTTCTGATGCAGGGTCAACTTTAACGATCCTGCCAGTGAGGCCCTTGTCCTTACCGGCAATGATCATGACTGTGTCATCTTTCTTCAGTCTCATCTCTTTCTCCTACAACACTTCCGGTGCGAGTGAAACAATCTTCATGTAACCGTCACGAAGTTCTCTTGCAACTGGTCCAAAGATACGCTTACCGCGTGGGTTATTGTTGGCATCAATGATAACGCATGCGTTGTCATCGAACCTGATATAGGTACCGTCAGGTCTGCGGTATTCCTTCTTAGTGCGAACTACTACTGCCTTCATAACGTCGCCCTTCTTGATTGCGCCGTTAGGGAGTGCGTCCTTTACTGCAACTACGATGATGTCACCGATTCCAGCAACATATCTGTGGCTGCCGCCGAGAACCTTGATGCACTGCACACGCTTTGCACCACTGTTGTCCGCTACGTTCAAATAAGTCTGCATCTGTACCATGACTTTTCTCCTTTAGCGTGCTCTCTCGACGACTTCTTCAAGTCTCCAGCACTTATCCTTGCTTAAATGGCGGCATTCGACAACGCGAACAGTATCGCCATAATGTGCATCATTCTTCTCGTCGTGAGCCTTAACCTTCTTTGTAGAGATCACGTACTTCTTGTAAAGAGGATGAAGAGTTCTCTCGGAAACCTCTACAACAATAGTCTTGTCCATCTTATCACTTACAACAAGACCAGTGAGTCTTTTCTTCTTTGCGTCCATTTACCGTGCCTCTCTTAGTTAGATGTCTTCTCAAGACCAATGTCGATTGCATGGATTCTTGTATTAAGACGAGCAATATTTCTTCTGGTGTTTCTCAATGCCATTGGGTTGTCTAAATGACCGAGAACCCTCTGCATTCTGAGGTCAACCAGCTCTCTTCTGAGCTCATCGCGCTTTGCTACGAGCTCCTTGTAACTGAGTTCCTTATATGACTTCATAACTTACTCCTGTTCAGCCTTGGTAACAACCTTGGTCTTGATTGGGAGCTTTGATGCTGCGAGGATGAGAGCTTCTCTAGCAAGTGCTTCATCAACACCACCCATCTCAAACATGATTGCTCCTGTCTTAACAACTGCTACCCAGCCATCTGGTGCGCCCTTACCATTACCCTGTCTTGTTTCAGCAGGCTTCTTTGTGTAAGGCATATCAGGGAAGATACGAATCCAAACCTTACCACCTCTCTTAACGTGACGAGTCATTGCAACTCTGGCTGCCTCAATCTGGCGGTTAGTGATCCAGAGTGGCTCAAGAGCCATCAGACCATATTCACCAAAGGAGAGTGTATTGCCTCTGTGGGCTACTGCATCGCGAGTTCCGCGCTGCTTCTTTCTGAATTTGATTCTCTTAGGACTAAGCATGCTATTAACCCCTTGCCTCTGCTTCGGTCTTCTTCTTTACAAGAGTACCGACGGCATCATCTTCTGCCTTAGCGTGATCATAGATCTCACCATTGAATACCCATACCTTGATGCCGATTGCACCGAAGGAGGTATTTGCTGTTGCGAAGCCATAATCGATATCAGATCTGAGTGTGTGTAGTGGGATTCTTCCGTCCTTCATCCACTCTGTTCTTGCGATTTCCGCACCACCAAGACGACCGGAGCACTTGATCTTGATTCCCTGTACACCACCAGCCATAGCTCTAGAAACAGCGTTCTTCATAGCTCTTCTGTATGCACCGCGGTTCTCAAGCTGTCTTGCGATGTTCTGAGCGACGAGCTGAGCATCACATTCTGCCTTCTTGATCTCCTTGATCTTGATCTGAACCTTCTTGTCAGTAAGCTTCTGCATCTTCTCTGCGAGCTTCTCAACATTAGCGCCCTTTGCACCGATGATGATGCCAGGTCTTGCTGTAGCTACACAAAGTGTAACGCGCTGTGGCTTACGGATGATTTCAACATCGCTGATCTCTGCACCAGCAACCTCTGGGCAAGCCAGGAATGCCTTTCTAAGTACAAGATCTTCATGAAGAGTATCTGCATACTCTCTTGGATCAACATACCACTTTGACTTCCATGTCTTATTAACACCGAGTCTAAGTCCAATTGGATTAACTTTCTGGCCCATTATCTACCCACCTTTGCATTCTCGTCTACAACAACGGTAATATGAGACATTCTCTTTAAGAGGATATCGCGCTTTCCATGTGAGCGAGCCCATACTCTCTTTAGCCTTGGGCCTTCATCTACCTTGATCTCTGAGATGTAGAGTGACTCTTCATCAAGCTTCTTGTTGAGATTCAAGGCGTTTGCGCCTGCGGACTTGAGAACTTTCAGAATGAGTCTAGCACCCTTCTGAGGCATTGCTTCGAGAATGGCAACTGATTCTACATAGCCCTTTCCTCTTACGAGGTCTGCAACAGGGCGTACCTTTGAAGGAGAAACCATTAAATATTTAGCAACTGCTTTGTAACCTTTCTTAGTTTCCATCATATTACCTATTACTTACCTTTTTTGTCAGATGCATGACCGCGGAAAGTTCTTGTAGGTGCAAACTCACCGAGCTTGTGTCCTACGAGGTTCTCTGTTACGAAAACAGGGATCCAGGTCTTGCCATTATATACGGAGATAGTGAAACCAACCATGTCCGGAGTGATTGTTGAGCTACGTGAGTAGGTCTTAATCATCTGCTTCTGACCAGCATTGTTTGCTGCTTCAACCCTCTTAAGAAGACTAGCTTCAATAAAAGGACCTTTCTTAATTGACCTTGCCATTTTCTACTCCTACTTGCGCTTCTTAACGATGAAACTATTGGAAGGCTTCTTCTTAGAACGTGTCTTGCCGCCCTTAGCTGGCTTACCCCACTTTGAAACTGGGCTACGACCTGCTGCTGTCTTACCTTCACCACCACCGTGTGGATGGTCAATTGGGTTCATTACAACACCTCTAACCTTAGGTCTCTTACCAAGGTGTCTTGAAGCACCCGCCTTACCAAGTGAGATATTCATGTGATCTTCGTTTCCGAGTACGCCGATTGTTGCATAGCACTGACCGAATACCATTCTCATCTCGCCTGAAGGCAAGCGAAGTGTTACGTAATCTCCTTCCTTAGCTACGATAGTTGCACTGAGGCCTGCTGCTCTGACAAGCTGTCCACCGCGTCCGAGATTGAGTTCGACGTTGTGTACGGAAAGTCCGAGTGGGATTTCCTTAAGAGGAAGTGCATTGCCTACTGTGAGAGGTGCGTTTGGGCCAGAAACGATTTTTGTTCCAACTGTTACGCCTTTAGGTGCAAGAATGTAGCGCTTCTCACCATCTGCATAGAATACAAGTGCGATGTTTACAGATCTGTTTGGATCGTATTCGATTGTCTTAACAGTACCTGGTACACCATACTTGTCGCGCTTGAAATCAATAATTCTGTAAGCTCTCTTATGGCCACCGCCGCGTCTTCTGACACTAACGCGTCCGAAGGTATCACGACCTGCCTTTGAAGGGAGGTTCTTAGTGAGGGACTTCTCTGGCTTCTGAGCTGTGATCTCAGATCTAACAAGAGTTACCTTCTGACGGAGACCAGGAGTATTTGGTTTATAATTCTTAAGAGCCATATTTCCTTTTCTCCTTAGATATTATCAATGGCCTGAATAGACTGTCCCTTGGCCAAGGTTACAATTGCCTTCTTCCAGGATGGAGTATAGCCCTTGATGTAGCCACCCTTTCCTCTGGAGAACTTTGGCTTACCGCCAACATTCATTGTGTTGCATGATGTGCACTCTACATTGAAGAGAACCTTTACAGCATTCATGATCTCGTACTTGTTAGCCTTAGCATCTACCTTGAATGTGTACTTCTTGCACTCTGCTTCACGTGCGAAATTTGACTTTTCGCTCAAAATTGGTTCAATGATTACCTGATCTGCTCTCATCTCTCTGCTCCTTAGTTCTCACCATAGAAATCATTAAGATTTGAAGCTGCTGTCTTGAGAACGATAATCTTCTTGCCATAAAGAAGTTCCTTAGCAGAGAGCTTATCGTAAGCAAGTACGTGCAGGTAAGGAATGTTCCTTGCTGCGCGGCGAAGCATAGCATCATCATCCTTAAGGATAAGAACTGTGCGCTGATTTTCAGTGTTGAATGCCTTCATTACTGCAGCGACATCCTTTGTCTTGCCATTTTCGCTGGTGAAATCTTCTACAACAACGAGTCTGTCCTCTGTCACACCAAGTGTGAGAAGGCTCTTCATTGCAAGTCTCTTCACCTTCTTAGGCAGAGTATAGGAGTAATCTCTTGGCTTTGGTCCGAAGATTGTGCCGCCACCAACTGAAACTGGGGACTTCTTATCACCTCTTCTTGCATTACCAGTACCCTTCTGCTTATAAGGCTTAGTATTGCTGTAATTGACCTCAGCACGGGTCTTTGTGCAAGCTGTACCGACGCGGCGGTTAGCTGCTTCATTTCTTACGGCGTGGTAAATGGATCCTGTTGAAACCTCTACTCCGAATACGTTCTCATTCAGAGCGATTGTTCCGATCTCTTTGCCGTCTGTGGAAAAGACTTTCTGTTCCATATTCTCTACCTAACCTTACTTCTTTACTGCTTTCTTTACGATAACAGTGCTCTCGTTTGCGCCAGGGATAGCACCCTTGACCATAAGAACCTGCATCTCGCTGTCTACTGCGACTACCTTAAGATTCTGGACAGTAACTCTCTCATTACCTAAATGACCAGCCATCTTCTTTCCCTTGAAAGTATGTGAAGGTGTAGATGACATAGCTGTACCACCAAGATCTCTATGGAACTTGGAGCCGTGTGTCTTTTCACCACCGCGGAATCCCCAGCGCTTCATACCACCCTGGTAACCCTTACCCTTTGAAGTTCCGGTTACGTCTACGAAAGTCACATCTTTGAATAAGTCAACACCTAAAGCATCACCAACTGCTACTTCGTTGTCGAAGTTTCTCATTTCCATAACGGTCTGCTTAGGATCGCAAACATCCTTGAACTGTCCTGCGTATGGCTTTGTGACATGGCTCTTCTTCTTTTCGCCAGCACCAAGAACAACTGCAGAATAACCGTTCTTGTCTTCGGTTCTATTTGCGATGACTACGTTATCCTCTATTTTAATTACTGTCACAGGAGTAAGTCTTCCTTTTTCGTCAAACACCTGTGTCATTCCAACTTTTTTGCCGATAAGCCCTAACATCTCTTACCTCAACTTTACTGTCTAATTTCAACGTCCACACCTGCAGGGAGCTCGAGCTTCATCAGGGCTTCAACTACCTTCTGTGTTGGATCCAGGATGTCAATCAATCTCTTGTGTGTTCTCATCTCGAACTGCTCACGACTCTTCTTATTAACATGTGGTGATCTGAGGACAGTATACTTGTTGATACGTGTTGGTAGAGGTATTGGGCCTGAAACCTTTGCGCCCGCCTTAACTACTGTCTGAACAATTGCCTTTGAGCTCTGCTCTACAAGGTCAACGTCAAATCCTCTTAACCTAACACGAATTCTTTCGTTTGCCATTTTAAAAAATCTCCAAAAATCAAATAGGCTGCCGGGTAAGCCCCGGCAAGGCCTTTAGTATTCTAATCAGTCAGCGATCTCAGTTACCTGACCTGAAGCAACAGTTCTGCCGCCCTCTCTGATAGCGAAGCGGAGACCCTTGTCCATTGCGATTGGGTGAATGAGCTCAACATTGATTTCTGTGTGGTCACCAGGCATTACCATTTCCTTGCCAGCTGGAAGGTGACATGTGCCTGTGATGTCAGTTGTTCTGAAGTAGAACTGAGGTCTGTAACCATCGAAGAATGGTGAGTGTCTACCGCCTTCTTCCTTAGAAAGAACGTAGATTGTGCCTGTGAACTTAGCGTGTGGTGTGATTGAATTTGGCTTTGCGAGAACCTGTCCTCTAACAACTTCCTTCTTGTCAACACCTCTGAGGAGTGCGCCAATGTTATCACCAGCCTGACCTTCGTCAAGAAGCTTGTTGAACATCTCAACACCTGTACATACTGTGTTCTTTGTTTCCTTGATACCAACGATCTGAACTGGGTCGTTTACGTGAACAACACCGCGCTCTACTCTACCTGTTACTACAGTACCTCTACCTGAGATTGAGAAGATGTCTTCGATTGGCATGAGGAATGGCTGGTCAACTGCTCTCTCTGGCTCAGGGATGTATGAATCCATAGCATCAAGGAGCTCCTGGAGGCATGCTGTTGCGTCAGCGTTGTCTGGCTCTGTCATTGCGAGGTAAGCTGAACCCTTTACGATTGGGCAGTTTGCACCGTCGAAGCCGTACTCTGAAAGGAGGTCTCTCATTTCTTCTTCTACGAGCTCTACGAGATCTGGATCGTCAACCTGGTCACACTTGTTGATGAATACGATGATTGCTGGTACACCTACCTGTCTTGCAAGAAGGATGTGCTCCTTTGTCTGAGCCATAGCACCGTCAGTTGCAGCAACTACGAGAACAGCACCGTCCATCTGAGCAGCACCTGTGATCATGTTCTTGATATAGTCAGCGTGGCCGGGGCAGTCAACGTGAGCATAGTGACGGTTGTCAGTTTCATACTCAACGTGAGCTGTGTTGATTGTAATACCGCGCTCTCTCTCTTCGGGAGCCTTATCGATGTTAGCGTAGTCGATGAAGTCTGCGCCGCCCTTCATAGCGAGGGTCTTTGTGATAGCAGCTGTAAGAGTTGTCTTACCATGGTCAACGTGACCGATGGTACCGATA
>JAZURW010000127.1:0-3120 GCA_045606405.1 Candidatus Ornithospirochaeta sp.
ATACCCCCCCCCTATCAGTAAAGTCAATACCTTTTTACTAAGCACTACATATAAGAAGTTTTTAGAATTAAAACGGTTAAGTAAGTATATATAGCGTTTACTTAAAAGAGATTAAATTTGTAGACTTGTATCATAATCCACTACTTTGACACATTCCTTATCCGTTGTACAATTAAGGAATGAAATACTTTGATATGCCAAACATGGGCAAGCTATCGAAGATAGTGCTTGGCTGTGATCACTATGGAGAGACAATAGATGAGGCTGTCGCATATAAGCAGATTGACATCTATCTGGAAAAGGGCGGCAATGTATTGGACACTGCAAGGCTCTATGGCCAAAGCTATGACGAGGGGCCTTCCTCTTCAGAGCTTCTCCTAGGACGATATATCAAGCATATAGACCGAAAATCGCTGATTATTGCGACAAAGTGCGGGCACCCACACTTGAAAGACAAGTCCAAGCACCGTCTTGATAGGCTCTCGCTTGAGAATGACATTTTGGAATCAATTGATGAGCTTGACACATATGCAGACATCCTATTTCTTCATAGAGATGAGCCATCTCTTCCTGTCTCCGGGATAATGGAGTCTCTGGATTCCTTTGTCAAAAAAGGCTATGCAAAGGCAATTGGAGCATCAAACTGGTCTACATCAAGAATAGAGGAAGCCAATAGATACGCCATCGACCATAATCTAACTCCATTCTCCTTCTCAGAGCTGCAGTTCTCACTTGCACATACCACAAAGGAAATATGGGGAGACCCCACTCTTGAGATCATGAACTCCAAAGAGCAGTTAGAGTGGTATGAGAAAACGACTCTCCCATACTTTGCTTTCTCATCACAGGCCAAGGGGCTATTCTCTAAAGCCATAGCTGGCAAGCTCGATTCTCTTTCTGATAGGGCAAGAACGAGATTCTTATCTGAGGAGAACCTTGAAAGGGTTGAGAGAGTGAGACACATCTCCCGCCTTCTCGGTGCTGCCCCATCAGATATCGTCATCTCCTACATCACTAGCCAGAAGTCAAACGGCTTTGCGATAATAGGAAGCTCTAAGCCTGAGCAGATTATCGACTCCTTGAGTAATCCTGATTTGACCCTAAGCGAATCCATCCTGGAATATCTGGACTTAAGGGCAGATTCCTATTGATTGACAATACAATCTCAAGAACCAATTGCAAAAAATAGAGAAAGCTGGCCTCTCTCTATTTTTTCTTTGATGCTTTCCTTGCACCCTTGGTTTTAGGAATATATGAGCTGACAATATCCTCAACTCTCTCAAGAGTCAGAAGAGCCAGATTCTCCCTCTCTTCCTTAGATATCGCGATGTTATCCTTGCCACGCTTTAGGTAATATCCATATCTTCCATTGAGAAGCTGCACCACATCACCTGATGAAAGAGTGTACTCCTTCTCTGCTTTCACAGAGGACTCCTTCTTCCCATGGCTCTGTATGAGCTCTATGGCAATCTCCTTCGTCAGATCTGATGCTCTCTTCTTATATTGCGCAGGGAGCGCTATATTCTCATCGCCCCATTTTATATAAGCGCCATAGCGACCACTCACAATATCGATATTCTTGCCTTCGTATTCGCCAAATGAGTCGAGCGCTCCGCTCTTTGGTGCTGTGATTGCATCCATTGTTGCGTTCATAGGGTCTGCAACCCTTACATTCTCGCCTTTGTATTGGGCATAGAAGCCATATGGCCCTAGCTTCAAGACGGCCTCATTGCCTTCCTCATCAACGCCTATTGTCTTTGGAAGCTCAAAGAGCATATCGAGATATCGCTCCTCAGCATTCTCAGGCTTCTGCCTCTTCAATGGCCAGGTTGCTCTCTTTCCATCCTCTCTTTCAAGATAGACGCCAAACTTTCCAGTCTTTATCTGGTATTTGCCGAAAAGAAGCGATGGCGCATCGTCCTCAGGAAAGAGGATTGACCTTGCATCCTCATCAGAGAAGGAGCCTGGGAAGAACTTGCGCTCATCTATTGAGGCCATCTTCAGCTTTCCAGCTTCCTTATCGAAGAAGTCAGATGAGATGTATGGTCCGAACTTGCCGGTCTTTATCTCGTATTTGATCTCACTGCCACCTGCGGTGAAGGAATATTCCAATCCCGAAAGAAGGAGATTCTTGACCTCGCCTGCCCTTGTATTGGCCTTAACTAGATTAAGGTCCATCCTAAGGCCCTTGAAATCACCCTCGCCTTCCCAGAAGCTTCTAAGATAGCTTACTTTATCGAGAGCTCCTGATGCGATCTCATCCAGATCATCCTCCATGTGCTTTGTGAAGCTGTAGTCCACATAGGTGCCAAAGGTCTTATTGAGAAACGCCTCAACAAAGAAGCCAGTGAAGGTTGGCACTAGGCTACCTGCATCCCTGATTATGTATTTCTTATCGAGCAAGGTCGATATAATAGTCGCATATGTTGATGGTCTTCCGATTCCTTCGCTCTCAAGCTTTTGAACCAAGGTTGCTTCATTGAAGCGTGAAGGTGGCTTAGTGGTATGCTCCTTTGAGGAAGAATCCTTGATTGCAACCTTAGTGCCTGCTTCAAGCTTTGGAAGCACACCCTCCTCTCCTTCATTCTCCTTCTCATCCAAGGCTACCTCATAGATCTTTCTGAAGCCCTTGAAGAGGACTGTTGTGCCAGATGCGGAGAAAGAATAGTCGTCAATTGAGAGATTGACTGTCGTTGTGCTCTTGAAGCACTCCTTCATCTGAGTTGCCAATGTCCTTCTCCAGATAAGCGCATATAGCTTCAAGTCATCGCCAGAGAGACCTGTCTCCTGAGGCGTTCTGAACTTATCTCCTGCAGGACGGATAGCCTCATGAGCCTCCTGTGCTCCCTTTGCTTTTGCGCTGTAGTTCCTGGGCCTATCTGAAAGATACTCCTTTCCATATAGGTGCTCTATCTGGGCTCGGGATGCTGCAATGCACTCTGAGGAGAGGTTTGGACTATCTGTTCTCATATATGTGATATAGCCATTCTCATAGAGTCTTTGCGCGATCGCCATGACCTCTTTTGCGCTCTTGTTGAGCTTTCTAGTGGCATCCTGCTGCAATGTGGATGTTGTGAAAGGCACAGCTGGGTTCTCGTTCTTGTTCTTGGAGATGACGCT
>JAZURW010000128.1:0-1885 GCA_045606405.1 Candidatus Ornithospirochaeta sp.
CACATACAGACCATACTTCACCCACTTGTAAGGTATTTTTAGACATTTTCAAAAATATTTATTTGCCGTTCCAAATTTCCTTTTTTGGAAAGAAAATTAAAAAATATTAAAAAAAATGTTCATTGAATATCTCCGCCGCGCGTGACACTACAGCACCGAAACGTTTATCATGTGTACTTTGCATTTCGTAGAATCTGCAGATCTCAAAATTATTGAACAAATTTTTCTGTTTTTCGAAAAAATGGATTTTAAGATCTCAGAGTGCAAGAAAGCACTTAAAACCAAGGCTATAGCCTCTCTGGAGAATGATCACCAGAGGGCAGCAGCTTTAATAGAGTTGGGCCATACGTACCGCACTGTTGCAGCTGTCCTGGGACTCTCTGTTAGCAGTGTTCAGGCAGCTGTGAAGTGCAAAAAGGAGTATGGTCCTCCAACAGGAAAAAGGGGTAGGAGACCTCTCCTTAATACGGAAGAGAGGTCTCTCTTGTTGAGGCAGTCGAGGAGTCACGGAAGAAGAGCGGCATCGACATGAGGAAGTCTCAGGCCCTTGATGTGGCCAAAAAAACTTATGATTTCCATGAGAGAACCAAATTTCAGGAAAGACCTTTCTGAAAATTGGTTCTCTCACTATATCCATAATGACCCAGACCTCTCTGTTGTGACGCCAAGGTCTGTTGAAGATGTTTGCATCATATCATCTTGCGTTTCTCGCTGTTAACTCTGCTCTGCAGGAGAGAATTGTGCCCAAAGAGGAAATTGCCACCTTTTTTCAGCAGTACAAGAAGCTCATCAAGGAGGTTAACCCAGCTTTCATCTTCAACATGGACGAATCGTTTGTCAGTCCAAACACGAAGGAGAAGGTCGTTGTTTCCAGGACTACAAGAGGCGTGACGAAGGAAGAAAAGGTCCCCTGCCACCTTACACTTGTTGGGTGTGTCTGTGCAGACAACACTGCCATGAAGCCCCTAATCATCCTGGACATCAAGACTGCTCCACCAGCATTCCTCACTTATGATTTGCTTTCAAAGGCATTCATCAGTGGGAGTGAAACTGGATGGATAAACGGCGAGATCTACAGCAGCTGGGTGAAGGACTGCTTCCTTCCCTTCTTACATGAGAAGAGGGAGCACCTAAGGATGCCCATGGCCCCAGCAATTCTGCTGCTGGATGGCCACAGCACACGCTTCAACAAGGACGTCCTTGAGCAGCTTGTGGCAAATCGTGTCAAAGTTGCAATCATCCCAGCACACAGCAGCCACCTCATGCAACCTTTGGATCTCTGTCCCTTTGGAGAGTTTAAAAAGAAGGTTTCAAAGCTTTCTTTCTCTCCAGGGGACGGGATCCGCCAAAAGCGCGAGAAGCTCGTTAACCAGGCCATCCTTGGCTGGAGGTATGCCTCTATGGAGGATATCATCGAGGCGGGCTTCAAGAGAAGTGGTCTATGGCCCTTCAATCCCAATGCAGTGCTCATGGGGAGTCCTGCTAGCATAGTTGACAAGACAGATGCTCCAGAACAAATGAAGAGGACAAGGCGCATCTCCATCAACAACCGCGTGATTACATGCATCCAGGACATCAACGACCTCTTCAGTGAAGCCCCACCAGCAAAAAAGAGGAACACTTGAGTGCATAAAAAAACACTTTTCCCCTTTTTCTCAAATTTTCCAACTTGAACTTTTATTACCGCATGAAAGATCACACTTAATACAGTCATGCACATTGAGCGAAATTTATTTGTATTAGAGCGCGGCGGAGATATTCAATGAACATTTTTTTTAATATTTTTTAATTTTCTTTCCAAAAAAGGAAATTTGGAACGGCAAATAAATATTTTTGAAAATGTCTAAAAATACCTTACAAGTGGGTGAAGTATGGTCTGTATGTG
>JAZURW010000129.1:0-2963 GCA_045606405.1 Candidatus Ornithospirochaeta sp.
ATATTCCTTCATACCAGCTCAAGGTTGGCGATGTAGTTTCAATGAAGGAAAAGTCAAGAAACAACGAGCAGTTCAAGGCATGCTTCCTTGGTCACCCAGCTTTCAATCTTCCATACATTGAGAAGAACACAGATGAGTGGACAGGCAAGCTTTCAAGAATGCCAGAGAGAGCTGAAGTTCCAATCCAGGTTAACGACCAGCTCGTAGTTGAGTTCTACTCAAAGTAATCTCACAGTCTTCAATAGATTCTATGCCAGTAATCCGGGCCACATCCGGAGAAGAGAAAGAAGCAAGGCCCCATTCCAATATGCCTACTTCCGGAAGCGCAAGCTGGCGGCTACCCTCAAAACGGCTAGCGTATGGCAAGGTCTTAGGAAAACCCCTCAACAGGGGTTTTCTTATTCACTCCATATCCTTGTTTTTATCTATATATTGATAAAAAAGGTGCCCGATTGGGCACCCTCTGAAAGATCTATGATTCTTAGTTCCAGGAGACTTTGAAGGAGATAGGCTTATTGAGAAGCAGGAAATCGATTATTGGGAATTTGAACTCAGCCTTGCGATCTCCTGTCTTAACTGCGCCTTCGACAGAGCTGATTGTCCCTGGCACCTCTATATTGACTTTGACCTCTCCATTCTTGATTGCATCTGGACCTTCCTCACCCAAAAGGTAGTAGATCATGTCTAGGTATTCCTCTTCTGTCATGCCCTGATTGTAGAGAGGGCCATAGACTTCGAAGTTAGGGTCTGCAAGGAATGGGACGATCTTCGTAAGCTCCTCGAAGTTGTTGATATCAACGAAGAAGGAGAAGGAGTTCTCGGTCTCCCTGATCAAGGTGTTATTAGCAGCACCGAGGTCGCTCATCATCGCTTTCATGTCAGAGTATGAGAAATCGAGCATATAATGATTGTCGCCAAGGTTCTTGAAGAGGACGCCGCTTGAAGATGGGGATGTGCATAGCTGGTGCGCAAAACCCTCCATGGCCTCATCCATTATGGACTTGTCGGAGGAAGGGAGGAACTCTCCGAAGTCCTCCAGGACTTCAATGAAGAAATCCTCAACGTTGATGTCGCTTGATGATGAACCCTTGCTGCTACCTGTGATCTTGATGCTCTCTGTCACAGTGCAGCTTGAAAGAATGAATACTATGGATAATATAAGGATAGATAGCTTTTTCATAATTTGAGCATATCGGATTATCTGCACTATCGCAAGGTGATGCGCGAAGGCTTTTGCCGGAAAGGGAGTTTTGGTATTAACAAAACTCAAATCTGCTGTTATCTTCAAGAAAGTTTTATTTGAGGTGGATTGATGTTCAAGAAAGGTTTTACTGTCATTTGTCTCTTCATGTTCGCTGCAATGATGCTCTTCTCTTCTGATATGAGCGTTGATTATGATGCATCCCCAAGTTCTGTGAGCTTTCACTGGGCACCAGTTGCTGGTGCCATGCACTATGATATATATAAGGATAATGAGTTTGTTGCAAGAATCAGCGATGGCAGCACTTCCTACACGGTCGAGAGACTCTATTGCTCAACTTTTTATTCATTCACCTTCGCTTCCCGAGATGAGCAGGGAAATACGCTTGATGCTGCTTGGCTAGATGTCACAACAGATACCTGGGATGGTCTTTATTCATGGGTGAACAAGACCGACAAGGACAATAAAGGAAAACTCAAGCATCTAGTTGTCAGGGTTGAGATGAAGATCGATCCAGTTTATGGCCAATATCCTGAGATATGGTTTCAGAATGATGATGGAAGCGAGAACAGGATATTCCCTCTATTTGACTTTGATGACCCTGACTCTGCGCTTTGGCATAAGTTCAAGGAAGATAGCGAAGCTGGGCGCGCATACAGGGAGAATGCGAACAGATTCAACACAACTGTGTTCAATCCTGGCAAATGGAAGCTCGATAAGGTGGTGATTGACACCAACGAGACAACTGCGTACATTCTAACAAGCATTCTTTCCTTTGAATTGACAACTTGGTCAAAATTCGTATTCTTTGAGGGAGAAGACGGCATAAAGCGATTGTCTTTGGAGACCAGGGGTGAGGAGGCTATAACAAATAGCTTTATTTTCAAAAATCCTAACCCTGATGAGGATAGTCGGTTTATACTTACAAAAGTTAATTAGGAGGCAAGCTTGATTGCTGATGTAAATAAGAAGAGTCTTATCATTGTTGAATCCCCAACAAAGGCAAAGACTATATCCCGATATCTCAAGGACTACCCATTCACTGTGGTCGCAAGCAAGGGGCACATTGTTGACCTCAATCCGACACCAGGTCCTGAGGATGGCGTGTATGGCGTTTTTGTTGATGATGGCTTCAAGCTCGATTATGTTGTTGTAGAGGGCAAGGAGAAGCTGATCTCTGAGATAAAGAAGGAACTGAAGGGAAAGGAGCAGCTCATCCTGGCAAGTGATGAGGATAGAGAGGGTGAGTCAATTGCATGGCATTTGCACAACCAATTGAAGCCTACGATCCCAACATACAGGATGGTATTCCACGAGATCACGAAGAAAGCCATAGAGGAAGCGTTCCAGAATTGCAGGGAAATCGATATGAATCTCTTCCATGCACAGGAATCAAGACGTGTCGTTGATCGTCTGCAGGGCTTCGGGATCTCACCTCTTCTTTCAAGGAAACTCGGTGGCAAGTACTCTGCAGGCAGAGTGCAAAGCCCTGCCTTGAAGATGATCGTGGAGCGCGAGAGGCTCAGAAGAGACTACAAAGAGAGCGTTTATTTCTCTGTCAGCGCTTTGGGCGCAATCGCAGATAGCACATTCCCTCTTGAACTTGTGGCTGTGGGCACAAAAAGCGTTGCCTCATCATCAAGCTATGACAAGGAGACAGGAGAGCTGAGGAAGAATGTCCTGGTATTGGATTCTGAGAGGGCAAAGGCGATCAGCGAAGAGATCAAGGGCAGGGAGGCTGTTGTCAACAGCGTCATCTCCA
>JAZURW010000130.1:0-14973 GCA_045606405.1 Candidatus Ornithospirochaeta sp.
GTCTCACCGTTAGGGAATACGATTAAAGTTGCATCTCCCCATTTTGTACCGGTGCTGGAATCCATCTCAATGCCTTCTCCGTGCATGAAGTAAACGCGAACTGTGCCTGTTTCTTTTGCAAGTTCAATGGCATTTTCATTAAATGGAGAGCCATTTTTGCGTCTTTGCTCTTTTGGTAAAACTGAGTATGTGAACTTCGCATCATCGCTAAGCGCGAAAATAGGTGTTGCGATAAGAGCGAATAACATAGCTATAAGCAATAACTTTTTCATAATACTCCTTCCTGTTTTTCAATAAATGTTATATTGGACTAATTTCCACTTGTCCTTTGAGTATTCGAATACAGTAACTGCACCGTTGTACAGCACAGTGTCTGTAAGTGGGATATTGATATTCAAAACATAGTTGAGCATGTTCTTCACACTGCCTTCATGGCAGAATATTGCTATTGAATCATCACATGCATCCCTCTCAAGAGATTTTAGGAATTTCGCGATCCTGTCGTATTGGTTTTGGTTGCTTTCGCCGCCAAAGAAGGAGAAGTCCCTGCTTTTCCTGGCTTCTATGTATGAGTCTCCATATAACTCTTTGCACTCGGCTGGGGATTTTCGTTCCAGAATACCGACACTTATTTCCCTGAGAAGGCTGGATTGTTCCTTTTCATGCTTAGGGAGAGCAATGTCTGCTGTTTCGATTGCACGTATGAGGTCAGAGGTATAGACTTTTTTGAACTCTATGCCTTGCAATATTCTTTTTGCATTCTCTGCATCCTTGATTCCCTTCTCTGATAAAGGGACCTGATTCCATCCCGCATGCACTCCTTTGAGGTTAGCAGTGCTTTGGCCATGCCTTACAACATATACAGTCATTGAATCATGCCTTGTCATAGAGCTTTATAAGCTCTTCGCAGATGCCCTTTATAAAGAGAGAAATATCATCTCTCATATAGTCAGGGAATCTATTTGCGAACACTACTTCAGGTACCCAATACCTGTCATAGCCTATTTCCTTGACGACCTTCATGATCTCTTCCCAGTTGATGTTTCCTGCAAATGGGATGAAATGATCATCGTTTGATCCGTTGTTGTCTTGCACATGGACGCATCTTAGGCGATTGCCAACCAATTTAAGTGCATAGCTCTGGCTTTCGCCATATGTGATATTCGCATGTCCGAAATCCCAGCAGATCTTGATTTTATCGTCGTTATAGGAATCTACGAGATTGCAAAGGTCTGTTGCAGTTGCTCCAAAACGGCGATATTTCCTGTCTGGAACATTCTCAAAGGCGATGCCAACACCGCCCTTGAAAAGCTCTTCTATAGTTTCGCTATATATTCTTTTGTTTTCTTCGATATGTTTTTCAGTTGCCTCGTGTGGATAGCGATAGTCTTCCACAGGATGGGCAACCATCCATTCTGCACCGCAGATGGCAGCAATCTTAGCAGCCTTTACGTTGATATCGTGGTCGCGCTTGACCTCATCCTCGCATTTTGGGTTGAATCTTACCATTCTGAAGGGGAGATGTCCCTGTACAAACTTAACACCGAGCTTTTCTGCTTCATCTCTGATTGCACAGGCCCTTTCATACCAGTCATCCTGATGGAATTCAGTCCCATCCCACATGAGTGAGGTGAGGCTGAGATCTTGATATTTATAACCTAAAGAGGCAAGTCTTCTTACGCAATCAATAACGTTTCTTCTTTCGCTGGTCTCTCTCTGACCTTGAAAGGAATTCGTCATCATGGCAATCTTCATTTTTTACTCCTTATATAAATACCTAGCGCGTAGTTATCAGTTGCGGGAATCGATATATTCCTGCAATCCTGCCCTTACAGTCTCGCCGCCAGAGGCTGTGAAGTCCTTAAGGAAAGTTGAATATGAGGAATCAAGATCCTTGACATCTGTAACAAGCTGGATGAGGTATGTGTTCAGGTTCATCAAGAGAGAAGGGTTCCTCTTCTTGTAATCTGTGCTTGTGTTGTAAGCAAAGTAAGCAGGTACAAACAGATTTGGATCTTTTTCAAGAACATCGATTGAGCAAACTGAGAACATTCTCCAGATCATCTCGTCCTTTCTGAGTCTGCAATAGAACTGTGTTTCCCATTCATGGTCATTCTTGATCATCAGATAGTTGTTTGCCTTGTTTCTCTCATCTGTGAAAGTAGGCTGGATTGGTGTTGGATATCCATCCTCATCCCAGACAAAGTGAACTCCCTCCTCTCCGATGAAGAACAGTTCCTGGTTCTCTACCTTGCTTGCTGCATACTTAATAACATGCTCAGCATTCTTAGCAGCACCTCTTGGGATCAATGTAAAGATTGAGTATCCCTCGTTAAGCTGGATTGATGCAGATCCGTCATCAGCATGGAGATATGGAATATATCCGATGTCTTCTGCGTCGATTCCTGGAACGTTCTTGAAGAGTGATTTACTTGTTGGGTTGATTGTACCTCTTGAGTTCATGCAGATAATTGCTCTTCCTGATGCAAACTTCTCATTTGTGGTTGTCATGTTGTTGATTGCAAAGTCCGGATCGAGGATTCCTTCTTCATAGAGCTTATTCATATACTCAATAAGAGCTGGGAAGTTCTCATGCTCTGTCATGTAGATGACTTTCCCATTCTCATCCAGCATCCAGTCATTTGTGATTCCGAATGCGGAAAGGAAGCACTGAGGGATTGAGATGTTGGAATCATCTGGACCTGTGAGGATAATGTACTCATTGCCATAGAATTCCTTGAGCTTCTTGCAGAAATCATAGAACTCGCTGATTGTAGTAGGAAGTTCTTTTGAGAGGCCTGCTTTTTCGACAAGGTCCATTCTTACGCTCATGTTATGTGATACTTCTTTCTTGATTGAGGATGTTGATGGAAGTGCATATACATTGCCATCTGCATCTGATACACCTTCCCATACTTCTGCTCTGACGCAGTTCCAAAGCTCTGGAGCAAATTGGTCGATGTAGTCATTGAGAGGAAGAAGAGCGCCAGCAGACATGAGAGTCTGGAAGTCTGAAGCCTCCTGGATGACAACAGCATCGTAGTTGTTGTCCATTGACAGGTTCAGCATGAGAATCTCTGATGCGTGCTCTGAAGGAAGAACTTCATAATTAACTTTGTAGCCAGAGACCTCCTCGATTACCTGATATTCAACAGCAGCTGTCATGTTATATCCTACATTGTAGTTCAAGATGTTCAGAATTGGCTTTTCGCCTGTGCTTTCTTGGATAGCTTCTGAATCTCCTCCTGCAAATACAGGCAATGCTGCAAGAGCAAGCACCAATAATAGCAATAATGACTTTTTCATTTTTTATCTCCTTATTTATTAACCTTTTACAGATCCAATAGTCATACCTTTCTGTAAGTATTTCTGGACAAATGGATATACAGTGATGATTGGGATGATACCCAAGACGGAAATACATGCGATTAAGACGCCACCTGAGACGACGCCTACAAGATCGGATGTTCTCTCAAGGGAGCTGACGAGAGTTCCTGCTCCTGATGAGATGAAGTTCTTGATGAATACCTGAAGCGTGATCATGTTAGGCTTTGTCAGGTAGAGCATTGCTGGGAAGTAGCTGTTCCAGTGTCCAATTGCATATAAAAGCGATACTGTCGCTATTACAGGTGTGGACATTGGAAGAACGATATGCATCAGAGTCTGTGCCTCAGATGCACCATCAAGGCTTGCTGATTCCAAGACGCTGTCAGGAAGACTTTCAAAGTAATTCTTCAGGATGAGCATGTCGAAGATTGACATGCATGATGGGATGATGAGAGCTGCAAAGCTATTGAGCATACCCATGCTTCTTACAACAAGATATGTTGGGATTGTTCCGCCTGAGAATGTCATAGCAACCATGCAGCAGATTGTGATAGCTTTTTTTCCATACAGATTTGATTTTGAGAGTGGATAGGCGAAGAGCACAGATACAGTCATGTTGACAATTACGCCAACTATTGTCACCCAAAGCTGGTTAGCAAGCGCAAGGAGGAAATCTGTGTTTTTGAGTATTGCCAAATATCCATCCATCTGTGGTTCAATTGGCACAATTGTTACCTTGCCTGCGATTACAGCTGTTCCATGGCTTAAGGATTTTGCGATTACATGCATGCATGGGATAATGGCTGCAAGAGCAAACAGTCCCATGAGGATGTACGCAATAGTCTTAACCTGCTTTTCGCTTCTATCTAATTTTACTTTTCCAGTATTTCTCTTCTTCATAGGCACTCCTTACCAAATACTCTTATGGAGTACTTTCTTATTAACGTAGTTAGCGCCAACAATCAGGATGAAGGCGATGATTGAGTTGAATAAGTCGATTGCTGTGCCCTGTGAGAAGTTTAGGGTTCCTATGCACTCTCTATAGACATATGTCTTAATGATGTCAGAGGATTCATAAACTGCAGGGTTGTAGAACATGAGAACCTGAGGCCAACCGGTGTCTAAGATATGTCCGACGGTAAGGATGAACTTTAGGACAATAGTTGGGAGGATGCCAGGGATTGTAAGATGCCAGATCTGGCGCCAACGGCTTGCTCCATCGATTTTTGCAGCTTCATAAATCTGAGGGTCTATCGCAGCGATTACTGCGATGTAAATAACCGCATTGTATCCTACGTTTTTCCAAAGGTCTGTGAATACCAATACGCCCCTGAAGAGTGAGTCATCTGTCAAGAAGGCAACCGGGTTGCTTCCCATGCTCTTTAGCATAATGTTAATAAGGCCATCAGTGCTTAAAAGAGAGGAGAAGATGCCGTATATGACAGCCCATGAGAAAAAATATGGGATGTAAATAATTGTCTGTGATATCTTTCTGTATGTGATATTGCCAATTTCGCACAAGAAGATTGCAACAAGAATTGGAATAGGGAAGGTTACTGAGATACGGAGAATATTGATCTCAAGCGTATTTCTCAGAAGTTTGAAGAACTGAGGGCTCTGAAAGAGAACCTTGAAATTCTCCAAGCCAACCCATTTGCTTGCTGTTATTGCATCAAGAGGGCCATTTCCTGCGAATATGTTGTAATCGCGGAAGGCAATTTGAAGGCCATAGTATGGCAGAAATTGGAAGATAATAAGATAAACCATGCCAGGAATCAGCATTACATACAAAAGCCAATGGCTTTTTATGTAACGCCACCCTGTATGTTTATTCAATAGCTTGGCATTGTCGGTTTTTGTAAGCATTTACACGCATCTCCTAAATCTTAACCGAGTTAATTATCCTATGAAATAGCAACTCCGTCCACATTTATTTAACTGAGTAAAGTAATTAGTTCTCAGGGTAGAGCATAACTCCGCTTTCTTTCAGAACCCTTCTGACTTCCTGTGGATCTACCTCAGAGGCAAGGATATCATTTTTGGAAGAAAGGGCTGCTCCGACTCCCGCTGCTTCTCCTATTGCCATGCAGATAGGCATGACGCGGGCAGAACTCATTGCGACAGCATCCATAGAGGCACAGCGTCCTGCGAACATAAGACCCTTGATCTCGCTTGAGACTGTGATTCCATAAGGAATTCCATATACAGGAATCTTGGTGAAGATTGTGCTCAGTCCATCACCGGCATGGATATCTATGCTATAAGAGCCAAGTCCAATTGTATCATCTGCGATAATGCCATTTACCACCTCATATTCGCCAAGTTCCCTTATGCCTTTGAATCTTCTTGATTCTCTGATGCCTAGTGAAGGGAAGATATGTGTGATATATGCATTTTTGAATCCAGGGATATAGTCTCTGAGATTTTGCATGAATGCTTCAACCTGTAGCTGACCTTCAATCTCAGCTCTTGTCAATGAGAGCACATCAGAGCCATCAGTTCCCTGATGTCTTGTGCAATTTAGGTGAACTTGGCCTGGGATGAGGCTATTGATTATAATGATATTCTCTCTTGTGACTGCGAGCTTTCCTTCTTCTCTCAACTTCGCGAAGAGATTTTTGAGTCCTACAAATACCCAAGTTGGGTTAGCTCTGAAGTATTCTGCGTTGTAGCCTTCATCGCAGTCGATTGTCTTAGGTGTATTCATCTCCTCTGGATGATCTTCAACGTATCTGAAGAGCTCCTCTTCGTCAAATCCATCAACTGTAAACATCATTGTTGGAGGCTGGATGACACCTGTCTTTTTTTGGCCTTTCTCATAGGATGCGCCAGCTAGATATGCCAAGTCGCCATCTCCAGTAGCATCAATGAAGTTCTTAGCATAAACATTGATCTTATAGCCCTTTCCAGAAAGGACGACACTCTTTAGTGTCGCAGAATCAACATTGACGCTGTCGATATCTACATGAAGAAGTATGTCGATATTCTCCTTAAGGACCTTTTTCAATGCAACAATCTTGAAAATCTCATGGTCATAGAGAGTTGCTGAGTTATGGAGAGGGCAGAAGCGATGCTCTGAACCAGCCTTTCCATAGGCTGTGCTATAAGATCTCATATCATTCATGAACTCTTCTGCAAGGCCCTTTATTACCTGCTTGCCATCTCTATCGAGGAAACCCAAGAGAGGAAGTCCAATTGTCATATTGCCTCCTAGAAAACCATTTCTTTCAGCAAGTAGCACCTTAGCACCATTTCTAGCACTAGAGATTGCAGCAGCAATTCCACCAGGACCTGCGCCTATAACAACCACATCGTAATTTCTTGATTCGTATTTCATTTAATGTCCTTTATAAGCTTGAAAAGTAGTTTTTATTGTTCTTATAGCAAGATGTAAATCTTCTATATCCTTCTTGATAAATCATATGATTTTCTGAGTTAGGTACGATGATGTTATCAACCTGTACTGGAAGTGCTTCGCAAATTTCGTCAATTGATGCGTATTCTCTGGCTGCAACCATTGCAAGCTTGGCAGCACCCAGAGCTGCCTGTTCAGAGATATTGCTTATGCACATAGGGCGGTTGAAAACATCCGCGAGAATATGTTGCCAAAGAGGACTCTTTGCACCGCCTCCGGAGAGAAGGAATCGATCAATGCTGATGCCGAGGGAGAAAATAACATTCATTGCATCATACAAAGAATATGATATGCCTTCTAAAACAGCACGAGCCATATCATTTCTTGAGTGAGCAAGAGTAAGGCCGATAAAGCCAGCGCGAGCCTTCTCATCCATCAAAGGAACTCTCTCTCCAGTAAGATATGGCATAAAGATCAAACCCTCGCTTCCTGGTTTTGACAATGAGGCAATCTTATGCATTTCACTGTAATTCATTCCACCAAGAACATTCGATGTGAACCAATCGGCAGCAAGGCATGCATTGAGCACAGCACCCAAAAGATACCATGTGTTCTCAGGTGCGTGAGAGAAGACATTGAGCCTCAGCTCCTTGTCATAGCATAGCTTTGTAGTTGGGATGAATATTTGCCCGGATGTTCCCAGTGTAAGGGACGCAATCCCCTCTTTGACGATATTGTTTCCCACAGCTTGAGCAACTTGGTCTCCTGCGCCAAAGGATACTAATGTTCCTTCTACAAGTCCGGTTTTTTCTGCGGCTTCCTTTGTCACATATCCTGCAATGTCCTGTGGACGGTTGTCAGCCTTTGGGAGAATATCGTTTGAAATGTCGAGTTTTCTGATTATATCCTCACTCCAGTTTTGCTTTTTATTGTCAAACATCAAAGTAGAGCATGCATCAGTAACCTCTGTTGCGATTTCGCCGGTTAACATAAAACGCAGGAAATCCTTTGGAAGAAGAACTTTCTTGATTTTGGAGTAAATATCCTCTCTATTTTTCCTCATCCACATAAGGCTTAAGACCTGGAAGCCTGAATGAGGTTGGTTTTGCGTCCATTTGCCCAGATTGTCAAAGCCTATCTTGGAAATCATCTCTTGTTTTTCCTCATAGGCTCTCTGATCGCAGTGGATTATCGATGGATAGAGGACATTGCATTTCCCATCAAGCATTACACATCCATGCATCTGTCCGGAGAATCCGACACTCTTGATGTCACAAGGTCTGATATTGGAGCCTGCGATGGCTTCTTTTATTACCTCGCAAGTGCATCTCCACCAAGTGTCAGGATCCTGCTCTGCATATCCGATTTGAGGGATGGAGATAGAATATCTTCTGTATGCTGTAGTTATAATCTTGGCTTTTGAATCTACGATAGCGGCTTTGACACCAGTTGTGCCCAAGTCTATTCCTATATAATAATTCACGAAAGACCTACCTGTTTTTCTACATAAAAACTTCGCAGCTCTTTTCCAGCATCTTCTCCAATACTAATACGCTAGCGCCAAGCATCGTAGGGTCCTCTGAGAAGTTAGATAGGCTTACTTTGATCCTATCTGCAATCTCAGGAAGAGAGTATTGCTTGATCAAGTCGGTGATGTTGTCCAGGAAGAAATCTCCACCTTCAGAGATTTTATCCGCATATATGACAGCGTCAGGATTAAGAATATTAATCAAGCCAACTGTACCTCGCGCAAGGTACTTGATTATCTTGAGGTATGCTGTCTGTGCCATAGAGTCTCCACCCTTTGCAAGTGAGATGATCTCTGTAGCACTGATGGAAGGTCCGCCTAAAGCAGAAAATTCCTTTTCAAGAGCAATCGAAGAACAATAAAGTTCGAGACAGCCTTGGTTTCCGCATTCGCATTTTGGACCATCATGACAAATTGACATGTGTCCAAACTCTCCTGCATAACCAGAGCGTCCATGATAAATTGAGCCATCAATTACAATACCCGCACCAACACCCCTATCTGCAGTAATGTAGATAACGTTCTCGCTAAACTGGTGCTTTCCACGCCAAAGCTCGGCTATTGCGCCACAATTCGCATCTTGCTCAACGAAGCAAGGGATATTAAGGCGTTCTTCAAGCTCGTGCTTGATGTCGATATCGCTCCAGCTTGAGAAGCCAGTCATAAGAGATATCTTATTGGTGTTGATGTTGAAAGGACCGGGGACTGCCATCCCTAGTCCCAGGATATTGCTGTTGGTTCCCTTAATGAGTTTTTCTGCAAGTTTTTCAAAGGTATCAAGAGCTACGCTAGGAGCAGTGTGTGTGATTAGGCTTTCTGTTTTCTCGCTAATCAAATGCCCACGCAAATCATAAAGTGCTGCAGAGACGTAATCTCTGTTGATTCTTCCAGAAACAATATGGAATTTGTCTGAAACAAGCTTAAGCTGCTTAGGCTTTCTTCCTGCTGCAGTTTCAATGAGTTCTGCTTCCTCAACCAAGCCAGACTCAATCAATGGATTGATAAGCTTTGTGATGGCAGCCTGTGTGAGCTTGAGCTCACGAGCCAATGAAACCCTGGAGCATTCTTTGTTTCTGTAAAGCAACTTTACGATTTGCTTGAAATTGCTCTCTTTCTGAAGATAGCTATTGATCCCTCTGATTGTCAAAACTCAATAACTCCCTTAACAACATTTTTGATGTCCTCAAGACATACCTTAAATGCTACATCTGATTCATCAAATTTGAAAGAGTGGGAAACAATGGATTTCAGCGGAATCAAACCACTAGCTACTGCGTTGATAGCTGTAGGGTAGAGGTTCCTGTATCTGAAGATTGACTTAATAGTTAGTTCCTTGCAAGACATTGGCTCTGTTGGGATTCCATCAAGCTTGTCTGATCCAAGTCCGATGAGACCAACTGTTGCAGAGTTTGCTGCAATAGCGAGAGCCTGCTGCATTGTCTGAGAGAATCCTGCGCAGTCAATTACAATATCTGCACCTTTTCCTTCAGTAAGGGCCATAACCTCAGCAACAAGATCCTTTTCCTTTGAGTTGATTGTGATCGCACCGAATTCGCGAGCCTTCTCAAGTCTCTTGTCGAGAACATCAGCTACGATAATCTTTGTTGCGCCATAAGCCTTGGATGCGAGTAGGGTAACAAGTCCAATGCAACCAGAGCCGATGATAACTACTGTCTGACCGAGCCTAACGCCAACTGTATTGGCAGCGTGAAGACCGATTGCAAGTGGCTCTATCAAAGCACCTTCTGTATAAGTCATATTCTCTGGAATCTTGAATGTAAATGCTGCTGGGTGAGCGACATAATTGCAAAGGCAGCCATCATAAGGAGGTGTAGCCCAGAATCTTACGTTCTTACAAAGATTATAGTGACCTGAAAGACAATCTTCGCATGTATAATCAGGAATGCCAGGTTCCATGCATACTCTATCGCCAACTTTTAAATTGGTTACATTCTTACCAACCTGAACAACTTCGCCAGCTGCTTCATGGCCGAGGATGAAAGGGAATTCAACTACGCATGATCCGATATTCCCCTTATCATAATAATGTAAATCAGAACCGCAGATACCAACAGCCTGAACCTTGATAAGAACATCATCGTCCTTTACCTCTGGCATTGGAGCTGGCCCTCTTTCGAGAGTCTTTAGAGCGGTCATGTAGAAAGCTTCATTTTTCATAAACCTTACCTCTTTTATGTAATCTTATGTGAATCACATAAGGCTTCGTTCATATTCAGTGAGTGCAAGCACTATTGCTAATAATTAAAGTTGCTATCTTTCCATCTTAGATTCTTCTTCTTTCTAAAATCGTGAAAAGATAGCGAATGTGTAGCCCCAAGCGGGGCTACACTATAAAAGTGATTGTTAGAAACTTCTTACTGGAATAGTGTAAAGATCCTTATTAGTTCTCTTTCCAACAGAAATGCCTGCATTGCTTATACCAGAAATAGTACCATCGTCGTTAATTGCAACGTGTTTGACTTTTTCATCTCCACTTGCTTCAGAAGATGTAGCAAAAATTCTCTTAATACTCCTTTCTTCTAAATCGAGAATTGCGTCAGTTTTACCTTTTGCAAAAATTTCCGTTAGGTATGTATGGATTTCTGCTGCAGAAGGGCAGAACCAATCATCAAAAGTATTACCATTGGAGGTATATTCCAGATTACTGCAAATCAGAGCAGAGAATTGAGTTGTTTTCTTGGAAGTGTTTACTTTTTTTCCGTTTAAGATGTAATTTTGGTTTTCTACGATTGTTGCTGTATTGCTTTCACCTGTTCCTATTCCATCTTGTGTGTTGAGCTTTGAAATTGTGCCACTCTTAAGTGTTTTGTTGTCATTGAATGCTACATCTGGCATGTAATATCCAAAAAGGGTGTCTGTGAAAAGAGGCACATTTTCTTCTCCGATATAGTATTTTTTTGCAGTTGAATCATATTGAATAGCAGTAGGAGCACCTTCAAGATATCTCCAGCCACAAACTGAAGAAACAAGTCCATCATTTTCCTCTTCTGCATTGTCTGCATCACAATCATAGAAGATATAGCCACCAGCAGGACCAACAGATCCAATTGCTGCGGCAATATTATCAAATTCACAACCACAAGAAGGAGTTAGAGTTGTCTTTCCTTCTGAAATAGTCCAGTCTGACTGCTTTGCAGTATATGTGTTATCTACGTAATCACATGCAGAACATTCTTTGTGGCTTCCACCATTTGCACAGTCTACAATAGTGTGTCCAGCTGGGATTGCTTCCTTTCCTTCTGTATAATCACAGTTTTCACATGCCTTATATGCTGTGTATCCATCTTCTGTGCAAGTAGACTCAAGTCCTGCTACGTCTTCAAGTTCGTGGTCTGCTAATTCAAGAGTATTCTTGCCTTCAATGTAGTCGCAGTTAGCGCAGTCTTTGTAAGCTGTGTACCCTGGAACTGTACAAGTAGACTCAAGTCCTGCTACGTCTTCGAGTTCGTGGCCAGCTGGAATTACTACGATTTCTGTCTTATAGCCACACTCGCATTCCTCATATGCTTCATAACCGTCTTCTGTGCAAGTTGCAGGCTTTGCTTCAACTTTCTTCATGTCATGAACATGCTCAGGTTCTGCTTCGCAAGATACGAATGATGCTAATGCGATAAGAGCAATGAGCATAAAACATAAATACTTTTTCATAGTGTCTCCTTTTTTGTTTTAGTGAAAGATCTGTAGCCATCGTGGTGATGGCTACAAAGATGTGCTATTAGAAACTTCTTACAGGAAGAATGTACATAGGAGCAGATTGCTTTGCTCTAGTGCTTTCCTGGTGTTTGTGCTCAGAATCTGTAACAGAAAACTTTCTGAATTTGTCAGCAGTTTTCTCTGTAGATGTCATATAGTATTTATTTCCTGCTGAACTATATGAAGGGACTACATCTGTAAAGCCCTTGCCGAGAACAATTTCGTCGAAATACTTTATCATTTCATGAACTGAAGGCAAGAACCAATCATCATATACAACATTGCCAACATTGCAAGTTGCTTTTGAACAGATTAGAGCACCATATTTCTTTGTTTTGGAAGAAGCAGCTGTTTTACCTGTCATTGTGCTGTCTGCAACGGCTATAAGTTTTTCTGTATTGCTTTTGCCTTTGCCAATATCAGCACCAGTGCCAACTAATGTTGCTACACCAACATGATCAGCATCTATAGGTTTTGAATCGCTTCCAAGGGTGTTGTCTTTCATGTAATAACCAAAGATCATTCCATCTTTGAGAATTTCAGCTTCATCATCTTCGCCAACTACATAAGCTGTATACTCTTCACCTTCATCATTGGTTGCCTGTTTTGTCTTCAAAAGAGAAGGAGCACCCTCAAGATACTTCCAGCCACATGTCTCTGATGCTTTATCATCTGCACCATCAGGATCTTCTGCTGTATTGTCTGCATCAACGTTATAGAAGATATAACCACCAGCAGGACCAACAGAGCCAATAGCTGCATTGGCAATAAGTTCACATCCGCATTCTGCTTTTACAATAAGTACTGTCTTGCCATTCACGATGGACCAATCAGACTGTTTTGCTACATAGTTGTCGAGTGTTTCTCCGTCGCTAGCTGTACCACATTCTGCACAGATTTCGTGACCCAGTGGACAGGTTGCAGAGAAGTCATGGGATCCAGTTGCAGGAATTACTTCATAGTGATCATCCTTTTCTCCACATTCGCATTCCCAGTACTCTGTATGACCATCTGCACATGTGGCAGCTACTGCCTCATGATGAATAGAGAACACGTGTTCGTGTTCAGGTTCTGGCTTACATGAAATGAACAGTGTGCAAATTATAAATGCGATTGCTAATACTTTGATGCTTTTTCTCATAATGCAACTTCCTTTATAGATAATTAACTGAGTTTATTAAATAACTTAACTAAGTTTATTAAATGATAAACCCAATACATGCACTGTCAAGGAAAAAGTTACTTCACTTATAGCTAGTTGGAGTTATAAGTTCATGATCTGATATATAAATCTAGAGTAAAAGCATTAAAAATGGACTGCACCACTGAGCGCAGTCCATATTCTCATTTATTCATTTTTGATAGTCAGTCTTTTGTGAAGAATTCAAATGCCTTTTTAATATCTACAGACCAAAATTCCCAGTTATGGTTTCCAGGTCTTTCTTCCAGCTTGATTCCAAAGCCGTTTTCATTCATTAAAGCAATAAATTTTTTATTGCTGCCATATAGAGGATCTTCTGTGCCACAGCTGGCGTAGAATGATATAGGGTATTTTTCCTTATCATTTATTTTGTATTCGATTGCTAGGTTATCTAGATGGTTTAGGCTCTTATAATAAGATTCCTCTGTACCGAATATGTTCTCAAGATTCTTCATCTTGTCATCCATCGGAGATCCATCAAGATCTGTAAGCAATGATGTTGCAAAAGGATTGACCGCACCTGAAAATGATGCAGCTTTTGAGAATTTGTCTGGATTTTCCATAGATAGCTTCAAGGCACCGAATCCTCCCATTGATAGTCCTGCAATGAATCTTGAGCTTCTATCATTGATTGTTGGGAAGGTATTGTCTATAGCTGGGATAAGTTCCTTTGATATGAAGGTTCCATATTTATGTCCATGGAGTGCATCTGTGTAATACCCTCTATGCGTTGTTGGCATTACGACGATGAAACCATATTCATTTGCAAGATCTTCGACATTTGTGTGCCTAATCCAGGCTAGATTGTCGTCTGAGTGACCATGCAGTAAATATAAGACAGGCATTCTCTTTCCTGTGAGAGTAGGGAATGATCTCCTATTTTCAGGGATGATAATCTGAACATTTGTGCTCAGATTCAGATGATATGAAAAGTATTGCATTGATAATAAAGCCACGAAAAACTCCTGTGTCACAATAGTATACATCAAAGGTACAATCCGACAAGCTTTGTGTTTCCAGTGTAATTGCATTCAAAAAGAGGTGTCACAGTCATTGGAAAGTCTTGATAGTATTTTTAGCTCAAGAAGAATATCGATCGCCAACTTCAATCAAATTGACCGATGGATAGTTGTATATGACTTATTTCATTTTGGCTTAGTGAGGTCAGGAAAGATAATTCTATGCAATGAAAAGAATAAGCCCCTACTATTGTAGAGACTTATGCAGATGGAGCTGATCGGGATCGAACCGACTACCTATTGAATGCCATTCAATCGCTCTAGCCAGGTGAGCTACAGCCCCGTATTTTCTAATAACTTTATACAGTTTTGTGTGGATAATTTCAATCTGAATAGGGTGTTTTTGAGGAATTTTAGGGGTTTTGGACGTTTCGGACACTTAAAAACCTTGTTTTCTTGTTGGTTTCACCCCTTTTTGCTGTCAGGCTGTTACCAGGTATAGTGGCAGCATCAGGTTCTTTTCTGTCTCTTCAACTCTCCTTTAAGGTTTTTCTGATTAGGTTTGCTCTTTGGTATAGTGTGCAAAAGCCAGCCTCAGTGTAGGTAGATTAGAGGCTGGCAAAGAGGAGTTGTTGTTTTGCAGTTATACAAATAAAAAACAGCATCTCTATTTTATAAGCTTAAATTTTCCTATAAATGGCAGCTCTTTAGCTTTTCCATTTACTACATTTATGATTCCCATTATCGATAAGATAAGGAATGTAAAGCTGCATACACTGAATATTGTTGATACTATAGAGCCAAGACGCCAGCTGATTGCAAAGAATATTGAATTCAATATCATGGTGAGAATCATCCATATTATCTCTAATATTGCAAGAACTAGTCC
>JAZURW010000131.1:0-10281 GCA_045606405.1 Candidatus Ornithospirochaeta sp.
TATACTGTCTTGCAGTACTTCTTCTATACCCAGTGGGCTAAGCTCAAGAGCTATGCAAATGAGCACTCTGTTGAGCTTATTGGCGATATCCCTATCTTCGTTGCAGCCGATTCATCAGACGCATGGTCAAATTCTGTGCTCCTTCAAATCGATGAGAATGGCCAGCAAGAGGTAAGCTCTGGCGTCCCACCTGATGCTTTCAGCGCAACAGGTCAGCTTTGGGGCAATCCTCTATATAGATGGGAAGAGCATAAGAAGAGCGGCTTTGATTGGTGGAAGAAGAGAGTCAGGGCTTGTCTTACGCTATGCAACTACATCAGAATAGACCACTTTAGAGGCTTTGAGGCATATTGGGAGGTCCCAAGCGGAGAGGAGACAGCTTTGAATGGCAAGTGGGTGAAGGGCCCTGGCCAGGATTTCTTTGACGCTATCTCAGATGAGCTTGGAAAGGATCTTCCTATCATCGCAGAGGATCTTGGGGTTATCACAAAGGAGGTTGAGAAGCTTAGGGATGACAACAATCTTCCTGGTATGAAGATTTTGCAATTCGCCTTTGCCTTCGATGATGAGGGTGCATTTGAGACAGGAAATGCTTATCTTCCACACAACATCCTGAAGAACTCTGTTGCATACACAGGAACGCATGACAACAACACAACCCTTGGCTGGTATGGTGAGCTCGATGACAGGACAAAGGACTACGTCAGGAGATATTTCGAATGCTCAGATAGCGAGGTTCTGTGGAGAATCATAAGAACTCTCATGATGAGCAATGCAATGTGGGTCATCATTCCAATGCAGGATATTCTTTCATTGGGCGCTGAGGCAAGGATGAATGTTCCAGCCACCTGTGGTTCCTCAAACTGGTCTTGGAAGATGAGGAAGGAGGACATTGACTCTCCATCCTTTGGAGGAATCAAGTATTATTCCGAGCTCTATGGAAGAGCACCTGAAAAGGCATGAATATAATTCTTTTTAAGGAAAATGAGACATTTCTTGATTTTCGCGACGAGAGAGCCGAGCACATTAGGAAGGTGCTCCATCTCTCTGTTGGCGATGCTTTCAAAGCAGGCATGATCAATGGTCAGCAAGGCATGGCAAGGATTGAAGAGATGTCTAAAGAGGGCATAAGATTATCATTTGATTTTCAAGAAGAAGGCAGTGCTTTATACCCTCTTACCATGATAATCGCCCAGGTCAGGCCAATATGCATGAGAAGAATACTCAGGGAGGCTGTCTCCCTGGGCGCGGAGCGCCTTATTCTTCCAGTTTCCGACTTGGGGGAGAAGAGCTATCTTAATTCATCTCTATACACAACAGATGAATATGAGAGGATTCTCATCGATGGGGCAATGCAAGCTGGATTCACAGGCGTGAGCGAGTGTGTGCTTGCAAATGGGATCAAGGAGGCAATAGATATGCTTCCAAAGGGAGAAAGGCTCCTTTTAGACAATGTTGTGGGTGCTGAGCCGCTTTCCCAAATTGATTTGACAGGGAAAAGCGTCATTCTAGCAATAGGTCCTGAGAGGGGCTGGTCAGCTAGAGAGAGAAGTGTGTTCATTGAGAGTGGGTTTAGGCCAGTATTGCTTGGCAATAGGATCTTAAGGACAGAGACGTGCGCGGTTGCAGGTGCTGCGCTCGCACTTTCCAGGATGGGTCATATTTGATGCTCTTGCATTTGATTGCCCAAGTCGTGCTTTAATTATTCAGTAGCATATTCTATAATAAACCAGGTAGGAGAAGTAGATGCATTGTATAGTACCTGAGGCAGAGGTCCTCCTTGATAAAGAGTTTCCGGTTCTCGATCATGGATTTGTCCGTTTAGTTGATTATCTCGGTTCCGATCAGAGAATTGTCCAGTCTGCTAGAGTCAGCTATGGAGAAGGGACGAAGACATATAGGCAGGACAAGGGGTTGATCAACTACTTGTTGAGAAATGACCACACCTCTCCATTTGAGCAGGTTGTTTTCACATTCCATGTCAAAATGCCAATCTTCGTCGCTCGACAGTGGGTTAGGCATAGAACAGCCAGAATCAATGAGATATCTGGAAGATACTCAGTGATGAAGGATGAGTGCTACATCCCTGATTGCAGCCATATCGCTCTTCAGAGTGAGGATAATAAGCAGGGCAGAATGAATGAGCCTGTGGATGCTGAAACAGCAGCAAAGGTGCAGGAGCTTCTTCAGAAGCAGAATGAGAGTGCATTCGATACCTATCATGAGCTTCTCGATATGGGTATTGCAAGGGAGATTGCGAGAGTGGATCTTCCTCTCTCGCTTTACACAGAGTTCTATTGGCAGATAGATCTCCACAACCTTTTCCATTTTCTCGCTCTTCGCTTGGATGGACACGCGCAATATGAGATTAGGGCGTATGCCGAGGTGATGCTTGAGATTGTAAGGGCAGTTTGTCCAATCGCTACAGAGGCCTTTGAGAACCACAAGATCAAGGGCAGAAGCTTCTCTGGAAAGGAGGTCAAGGCCATTAAGGCGATGCTCAAGGGAGAGGATGTTGACCTTACAGAGAGGGAAAGAGAGATATTTGAGGCTAAGCTGAGGTAGAATGGACGAGAATAGATTGAATTGCAGCAGCTGCACAAAAAAGGACTGCGGGCTTTGCGAGAAGATTCTTCTTAAGGTCATAGGAGAGGGCGAGAGTGCAAAGAAGCTATATGATACAGTCCTTGCAGCGCTGGATAAGGTGGATGTGAGCGCATCTGTTGTGCTGCTGCCTATGCAAGATGTCTACAAGGAGTTCGTGCCACCTCTTCTTGTCAAGGACAATGATGTCCTATTCTCTTCGAGGGTTCCATCGGTTATTGAGGTTGTTGCAATGGTGCTGATGTTAGGGCATTAGCTTGCGTATCTTTGAGAAATAGCTCTCCTTCATATCCATTTCAAAGGCCTTGTCAGAGGAGTATTCGCGTCCTAAGACAGGCATCCATAAAGAAGGATCCTCCATGCATAGGTAGAAGAACACTTCCTTCCTGAACTTCTCTGAGAATGATGAGTGGACATGCTTGAACATCCTCTCCTTGGTTTTGAGAGGATATGAGAACTTCCCTGCCGCAGGAGAAAGCTCCATCTCAAGTACGCGTGATTCCGCCCCTTGCTGCCTGAGTCTTTTCAAAACAGCTTTTGTGAAGGTGAGTGATCCGATGGATATCATGCATATATCCTCAGCTCTGAAGCGCCTTTCAATCTCTTTTGCTATGTGGGTGTATTCTTCCTCCCAGCCCCTGAATAGAACCATTGGATGGATGTGGAAGCCAACAAGGTTTCCCATGTCTCTTGCCTTCTGGGCTGATGCGAGCCTATCTTCCAGAGTCGCTGTGAAGTGCTCTTCCTTCTCTATGATGGTAGGTGCGTTCAAGGACCAAGTGAATACCATGTTTCTTGGGTATTGATGGTCAAAGACATTTCTGGCGGCCTTGCTTTTCAGCTCGATCACTATATCTGGATGGTTCTTCGCGAACTCAGATAGCGCAGTGAGCGTTCCGAAGTCGTCACCCCATAAGAGGCTATCTGATGCTTGTCCGGTTCCAATATGCCAAACATCATCATCGATGTCGATGTTCCTCAATCTTTCTGAGAGGTTGTCCACAACCCTTATTTGGTTTTCATTGTAAAAAGCCTGGACTGAGCAATAGGAGCAGCCAAAGGAGCACTGCTGCACAGCATCAAGGGTTCTGAGCTTGCAGCATCTTGTCTTCTCCCCATCCACAGGGCAAGGGCATTTGCCTAATAGAATCGCACTATCCTCTACAACAGCCTTAGCCTTGATCGCAGGCTTCTTAGTTGGATGGAAATCCGAGTAATCTGTCTCGTTTCTCCTAAGGGAGAGCATGTGCTTCCTCAACTCTCTCAGGTAGCTCTCTCCCTGTCTTCCATTCTTCATTGATTGAAGACTATCGTAATCAAAGAGCTCAGTGAAGCTCTTTTCCTTCCACTGTCTTAAGTCAGCCTCTTCCTTCACGATCTCGAGCTTCTGGCTCTCAGTGAAATGGATAGAGGAGAATAGCCTTCCAAGTCTTATCTGCGTATCCTCTGGCAGCTTTGAATAAATGTCATCTATGGCTTTCACTTCTCCATTTTAGATTGAACAAAGAAGTTGGTAAAGGTATCCTTAAGCTATGGCAGAAAGCGCACGAGATCAGGCAAGAAGCCTTCCAGAGAATCCAGGCTGCTACCTTATGAAGAATAAGGAGGGCACTGTCATATATGTTGGCAAGGCGAAGAACCTGAAGCGACGCGTCACCTCTTATTTCCTTCCCAACCGCAATGCGAAGACAGCGGCGCTTGTTGAGAAGATATGCGACATTGATTATGTGATCACCGGCAATGAGTATGAGGCATTGGTTCTTGAGAATAACCTGATCAAGAAGCACAACCCCCACTACAACATCCTTTTGAAGGATGGAAAGAGCTATCCTTTGATCAGGATCACGAAAGAGGAATACCCTAGAGTTTTCAAGACAAGAAGGATGATCAAGGATGGCTCTAAGTATTATGGGCCATATCCTGATGTGAAGCGCCTGGATGCTTATCTGGATCTGGTCAGAGAGTCCTTTCCCCTGAGATTCTGCAGCGGGTACCTTAAAAAGAAGTCGTCTCCTTGTCTTTATTACCACATGAAGAGATGCTCTGGGCCTTGTATAGGAGCTATCACCGAAAAGGACTATGGCGAATATGTGAAAGAGGTGGAGTCCTTCCTTGATGGTGATGATTCAAGACTTGTCAGGAAAATCGAGAAGGAGATGCTCTCTGCCTCAAAGGATCTCGATTTTGAGACTGCTGCAAAGAAGAGAGATCTTCTGAAAGCTCTAAGCGCGATGCAGCAGAATCAGACTGTTGAGGATTACTCAGACTCCCTCGATAGCAGGGATTACGCCGCCATTGAGATGAGAGCCTACCTCTGCACAATCTCGATAATGCAATTTCGGGATGGCAGGCTCATTGGAAAGGCTCTGTATAGGGCTGAATGCCTTGGGAGTGAGACGGAGACACTTCTCTCGTTTCTTATCCAATACTATAGCGATGGAGATACTTTGCCATCCCAGCTCTTTGTATCCCATGAGATAGATAGCGAGTTGCTTGGGAGGTTCTTCTCTGAGGAGCTCAAGACTCCGATCATTGTCGCAGTCCCTAGGGATGGAAAGCACTTCAGGATAGTGCGCTTAGCTGGAGAGAATGCAACAAGAGATGTCGAGAAGCGCCTTAAGATGATAGACAACACACCATCGCTGGAGGAGCTTCAGGCAAGAATCAACCTCAGCGTCCTACCTCGTCATATAGAGGGTTTTGATATAGCGCATCTTGCAGGCAAATACACTGTAGCATCTATGATTGTGTTCAAGGATGGAAATCCATCGAATAAGGAATACAGGCATTTCTCAATCAAGAGCCTTGAAGGAAAAATCGATGACTTCCAGTCAATGAGAGAGGTAGTCTATAGAAGGTATTCGAGACTCCAGAGAGAGGGTGGCAAGATGCCTGATCTAGTCATGGTTGATGGTGGAAAGGGGCAGGTGAGCGCTGCCTTGGAGTCCTTAGGCGCGCTAGGTTTGGATATCCCTGTCATAGGACTTGCTGAGGAGCATGAGGAGATTGTCTTCCATGATAGGCCATCCCTTCTTCTTGACCATTCAAATGCCGGGCTTAGGGTGCTCATTGCATTGAGAGACGAATGCCATCGATTCGCAACCTCATTCAATCAAAGACTAAGGAGCAAGGAAGCCTCCTTCTCCTTGCTTGAGTCAATCGATGGAATAGGAAAGGAGAGGTCAAAGAGAATAATGAGAATCTATGGCTCTGTTGAGGCTATTCTAGAGCTTGATGCCAAGGAGCTTTCAAAGGGCGCGAAGATTCCTCTCGCTGTTGCTGAAAGGGTGCTTAGGAAGCTGAATTTCTAGCTTTTTCATAGAGCTGGGATGCTAAGGATAGGCGAGTCCAGCTTTCCTTTCTCAACTACAATATGGTAGATAGCTTCCTCATATGCTATTTTTGCCATCTCAGTCGCAACGCTCTTGAGCTCAGTGTCCATCTTCGCAAGGTATAGGATGATCTCCCTCACCTGGGATAGAGTATAGTTCTTCATTCCCTTTCTGAAGGTATCTTGGTCCTTGAAGAATATGCCTGGTCTCGATTTAGAGGATGCATAGGTTGAAACATAGGTGACGGTCTTGAATATCTCGCTCTCGCTTTTTCTTTCCTCTTTCATCTCAAGACAGGCCTCTAAGAGCCTGAACTGGTTTGAAAGCACTGAAAAGGCAGGAATCATCTCTCTTTGGTCATATAGGAGAATTGAGGCTATGATGAGGAGAGAGTGCTCTAAATCTGCTTCTGCGACAGCTTTGAAGAGCGTATATCCGGTCTCACCCTTTGTTCTTGCTGAATAGGTCTCTATTTCCTCTAGGTCGATTGTATTCTTTGATTTATCTGAGAGGCGCAGAAAGAGGATTATGGATGATACCAGTGTCTTCATCTCCTCTGTGTTGTTGTCTACTGATGACAGTATCTCATCCACAGCAGGCTGGGAGATCATGAAGCCTTCCTTTCTGCAATATCCTCTGATCCAATTCTTCTTCTCCTCTTCCTTAAGTTCCCAGAAGGTGATCACATTCTCCTTCTTGATCGACTGTGTCTCTTTGGGGAATGAAGACAAATTAGTCTCTGAGGACATGATTATAAGATCAGCATCCTCGTGCTCCTCGCTCATGAATTGGGAGATTGCTAAGGACATGGAATCTGTTTTCTTCGCATTCTCGTAATGCTTGACCACCACGAATCTGTGGGATGAGAACAGAGATGATTGGCTCAGCACATTAGAGAGTGCGTCTCCCTCATCTTCGCCGCCGAAGAATGAATGAATCTCCGCATCTGGGAAATCACTTAGAGCCTGGGCCCTTTTTCTGTCTAGCCACTTCTTCTTCTCGCCTTCTTCAGGGCCTAGGAGAATATAAACGCTCATTGATAATATCTCCTTATGGACCTCAAGATTGCGAATATTGTGATATTTGTTCCTTTCACAATTCCCATTGTATCATTTTCAGGCTCAAGTTGAATGAAATAAGGCATCTTCCTATATCGTCTGAGAATCATTTGATCCTCTTCATTGAAGAGTGCCAGAACAATATCTCCATCCTTTAACGTGGAGATATCGCAATCCATTATTGCAATATCTCCAGGGAGAATCCCGATATTCTTCATTGAGCTTGAGGAGATTCTATATGCAAAGGGCTTGTTTGGCTTCTCAGCAAGCGATATGTAGATATAATCATCGCTTCCATCGTTGAAGCTTCTTTCTGATATCTCATATGGAAAGAGCTGCACTTGCGTGTTCTCTCTGTTCACTCTCTCGTTGTAAGAAAGGTGGTAGGCCCTATGCTCTCCCTTCTCATGGGAGATGAAACCCTTATCGACTAAGGCTGTGAGGGCATAATAGGCGGCGGGAGTGGTGAAGCTGAAGTTAGCGGCAATCTCTGAAAGAGAGGGGAATACGCCGTTTTTCTCCTTTCTTTCTGTGATGAATTCCAGAATCTCTCTCTGTCGCTTTGTCAAGCCTTTCATCTAAACCACCTTTTTGGTTCTCTAGTCTCACTCAATATGATAGCATAATCGCAATCGAGGAAGAATATATGATGGACAAAAGCAAGCCAGTGATTTTCGATCACATCGGTGACGGCTCTAGGGGAGAGGAGCTATTAGATAGGGAGCTATCTGAGTTCGTGCTGGGAATCGGGATGAGCCTTCTTGATGAGAGAGGATACAGAATAAAGGCATCTTGCCGCTTGGTTCTCTCTGAGACACCTCTTTTGATCACTGACAGAGGGATTATAGTTCTTAGCTATGCTCTTTTTCCTGAAAGCGCCTCTTTATCGACTCTAGAGAGATCGGAGGCGATTGATATCGCAAAGGGCTTGGAGCTTGAGGCCTTTTCCTTTCCTATATCGCTCTATTGCATAGATACAGATGGCCAAAAGGCTGTAAAAGGCGCAGGTTATGTAATCAAAGAGGGGGAGTTGGAGAGAATATGAAAGGGAGCATCGCTGCTCCCCTTGATCTATATGCCCATTGTTTTTTCTTTTTCTTTCTTAGCCATTGATTGTATTTTATCGGCTATCTTCTCAATTCCTTCATATAGCTCATAGCATTCTTGGCTCACAGCCTTCTCCTTCTTCCAGGAGAAATGGAGCACTGCATCGATCGTGAACCCGATGCCCTTCGTCTCCTTTTTCGCTGTTAAATCGAGATCCTGAAGGTATTCCTCAGCAAAAGCCAATTTCTTGAGCTTCTTTTCCAGGAATTCTCTGTCTTCATCCGTTACGTTGAACCCAATTCCTCTGAAATTTATATTCATAGGCTACCTCCTATTTATAATTTACCACAGAAATAGTAGATAAAGTGAAAAAAATTCAAATATCTTGCCAAAACGGGAACAGAAAATGAGGGCTATCCACTTATATAAGGTATAACGTGAATTTGGAGGAGATATTATGAATGTCTTTGAGTTGCTCTTTTTGGCAAAGGAGCGTGTTATCTACGGTGAGCTTCTTAGCGTGAGGAGTCTTTTGGATGTTTTTTGCCTTGATCGCTCTGATCCCGATCAGCAGATGCTGTATAGTTATGTCCAGCTCTTGGCAGAGGGGGCCGAAAGAGATGAGCTTCTATCTCTTTTTGAGGGCTATGAAAAATATTGGAGGCTTCCCAACTCCTTTGATAGCAAGTGCGTTCTTGCGCTAAAGTGCGAGCTTGGAGCTCTCATAAGCTGCAGGAAGAATGCAGAGGGAAGGCTCTTTGATGAGAATGCCTCACGATTTGCGCGAAGTCTTTATTCAATTGCCCATAGCGGCAATGAATTCATCGAGTCGCTCTATCTTTTCATGGCGGCTGCTGAAATACGAGTTATGAATGGGGAGTCTGAGCTGTTTTGCTATGTTACCATGGCAATTGTGAAGCTTCTCCTCACTAATAAGGAGAAGTCGGGAAAGGTCAACGCAAGGTATATGTTTCTTGGGCTCTTTGGCAACTTCTTCCATGCCTTGAAAAAGACCAAGAAGGACAGCAGGTGCTTTGGCGATGTGCTTAAGGAGATGGTGATGGACTTGGAGAGAGACCACTCTCCGCAGGATATTGTCATCTTCTTAGCGGATTTCATCACCAAGGGCATTCCTCCCAAGCTTTTGGCCAAGAAGGCTATGAAGCTTTTATCAGAGCTATCCAGCAAGGCAGTTCCTGTCCTTTGGGGCGAGGTTATAATAAGGGAGATCCTCTCCAGAGTGGATATCGAGGGTGCAAAGATGTCAGAATATCAGCTTTTCAGCTCAATCAGTGACGCACTTGCGACAGAGGAGTACCTTTTTCCACATATCATCCTCATGGATCATTACATAGATGAGGGAAGAAATGAGGAGCTGATTAAGCATATTGGCCTTATGCTCTCAGATTTAAGATATCCAAGCTCAATCAAAGCCTATTTGAAGGCGTATTTGGGTGAGCTGAAAGGAGATAGGGCTTTGATTGTGGAAGGAGTCAATGAGGCTTTGGAGTTATTCAGACAGGAAGATAGCACCATAGCGATGTATGTTCTGAGGACGTATTGCGAGTATGTCACTTAGATCTTGAGAAGCTTGAATCTATATCGAGCTCCTTGCGATACTTCGATACTGTCCTTCGCGCAGCCTTGAAGCCTGCCTTCTCGAGAGCTTCAGAGATCTTCTGGTCAGAAAGGGCTTTGCCTGTGTCATTCTCTTGGATGATCTTCTTGATCATCTCCTTTATGGCATGCCTTGAATGCTCCTCTCCGGAGTCGCTGACTGTCTGTGCTGAGAAAAGCTGTCTTATTGGATATATGCCGAAGTCTGTGTCTATGTATTTTGATGCGGCGATTCTTGATATAGTTGCCTCATGCACTCCCACATCCTCAGCGACTTGCTTCATTGTCAGTCCCTTTAGATAGAGTGGCCCATCATTGAAGAACGCCATTTGATGCTTCAGCAGAGAAAGTCCTGTCTTCTCTAGTGTGCTTGTCCTTGCTTCAATAAGGGAGCGAAGCGAGTTGACGCTGCTTATCTTCTCCTTGAGGAACTTCATAGCCTCCTTGTCCTTTGATGACTTTGAGTTCTTCAAGGAGCTTTCCATCTCAAGATAGGAGGGCTCGACTTCGACAATGGGAAGAGCATCCTTGTTGACCTTCATTCTAAGAACGCCATCTTCCTTCTTGATTGAGATCTCAGGCAATATGTAAGTCTCATAGTCAGAGTTGTATTTGAGGCCGGG
>JAZURW010000132.1:0-34764 GCA_045606405.1 Candidatus Ornithospirochaeta sp.
CTCTTGTTGATTTGTTTTTGCAATTAAAAATCTAATGGTATTTACGCTTTTTTTCTATATATTCAAATTTCCTTGACTATGATTTCACACAACTAAATGTATAGAACCGCAAATATCTGAAATAAGCAATCATTCGTATCAATATTTGTGAGGCAATGCACAGAGAAAAAGAGGCTTACTGGGTTAATCTTTCAGTTCTCTTCAGTATCTGGTTCTTGCAGATTCGGAAAGACGCAATTTCTGCTCGTGATACCCATATTCTTCAAAGCCCCCTGTAGAGTCTTCCGTTCTTGAAGAGGAAACATCTGTTCATCCGATTCGTTCAGCTTAATCAACCTAAATGTATAGTGAGACAAAACATCTCCACGTTCGTGGAGAAAACCACGATAAGCTTTTCGCTGACGGCTATATTCAGGAAACATCTCCACGTTCGTGGAGAAAACGCTAACGAGAAAAAGAGAAAACTCCCTGCATTAGAAACATCTCCACGTTCGTGGAGAAAACACACACGCTTTCATCTATATTCAGTATATACTAGAAACATCTCCACGTTCGTGGAGAAAACGGTGTCAGATGTTCGCGAATCATTCTCAGTATAGAAACATCTCCACGTTCGTGGAGAAAACCTTTACAAGCCCTTGGTCTTGGTTGCCCTTTTAGAAACATCTCCACGTTCGTGGAGAAAACGAATTTTTACGTATGTGTTATAGAGTTCTATGAGAAACATCTCCACGTTCGTGGAGAAAACAAAACTAGAGCCAAAATCAATGTTTCTCAATCGGAAACATCTCCACGTTCGTGGAGAAAACCACGAAAACGAAGCTATTAAGTTGGCATACTGGAGAAACATCTCCACGTTCGTGGAGAAAACTCTATAACAAGTATAACAAGTAGAACACTTTAAGAAACATCTCCACGTTCGTGGAGAAAACATACTTGTTATACTTTTTCAAGCTATTTTATTAGAAACATCTCCACGTTCGTGGAGAAAACAATTAATGTAAATAATCGATTCACATTCTAAGGGAAACATCTCCACGTTCGTGGAGAAAACTAAGTCTCGGCGGTTAGCCTGGCCTTGAGGAGAGAAACATCTCCACGTTCGTGGAGAAAACCACCCTCTTGGCAAACTCAGAGACAGTGACAAAGAAACATCTCCACGTTCGTGGAGAAAACAGCAATGTTTAGTGCATATAAAACCAGCATGCACTATCCTTAGTGTCCTTATCCTACGCTATTTCTTTCAAAAATCAAAGGGAATCCTGATATTTCTTTTATATAATTTAACTTTAAACCTTTTTTGATTATTGAATAATATGGAGCAACGGAAATACTTTTGATTATCACTAGATTTGATTCTACAGGACAAAAGTTGAATAAATAATCTGAAACTTTTTCAGCAATTCCATCTTTTACGCTGCTAACAAAGACATTAGGCTTAACTTCAATAAACCATATTTTCATCCTACCCCTTACCGCAGGAGATATGGAATCCGCAATGACAACTAACATACTATTCTCCTAATACATACTGGATATCAGAAGAGACTTTCTCCAACAGCTTCAAATTAAGGACTTTTTTCCTAAATTCATCAAGAACTATATTACGGTCATAAACTCCTCTGAGGTTGTAAGTTAATGAGAAAGCTAATTCGATACTTAATTCCTCTTTATAAAGATCTGCTATATCATAAACAAAAGGAAGTGGACTCCCCGTATGTATGAACCCCACATGGGGAGAATACCCCATAGAATAAATCACGGATGAAATTAATCCATATAGAGCTGCGTTGCAACCAGTTATAATCTTATTTGTAGTATCACTAAGCTCAAAAGAACCTGGCGAATAAGACCTGCCTTTCCATCCGACTTTGTACTTATCTGCATAAGCAGCATATAAAGCCTTTACTCGTTTCCCTTCTTTTCCCATTAACTGATTAATGGACAAATTGGATATATCCTCGTCAGGAAAACGTTTAGAGAACATTCGCCTAGCAACTTCAGTTCTTGTTTTATCTGATGATGCTTTCTTCATTTGTGCTCTAAAATTTGAAGTTTTTGCAGTAGGACTCTCTCCTACTGCATAAAACATTAGACTATCTTCACCAACCCAACAGACAGTAGTATTAGCAGAAGCGAGTACTTTTATTGCCTCATGTGTTACAGATGTCCCAGGACCTAAAAGAATAGTTGCTATAGTAGCAATAGGTATACGAACTATATTACAATTGCAATCTATCCACTTTACTGCACTATCATCAACTTCGAGTTTTCCCCTTTCGAGATATATGAAGGGATATCGGTCTTTCATTTGGGGCAAGCTTTCATGTGTAATTTTCACAAATAATCGATCTGCCACTACTCTTCGCCTTTTATTATCGTTATATACCTCGATTTATACTTCTTGGCATCTCCAAAAGCAACAGGATAGTCAGATACTAACATCACAGTGCCTTCCTCCTGATATTTGCCGTCTTTTACAATCTGATACAGGACTATGCTTTCACAAGCGGATTCCATATCCTTGTGAATGTGGTCTCTTGCCTCATCATATGAGTCAAAACATCCATTGAATATTTCTCTAGTAGGTATGCAACATCTACGCCCAAGATATAATGGCCAAACAGGATGCTGAAGAGAATCTACAATGAGATTTTCTTTATCCACAGGTATTTCCTGGATTACACAGAACTTGGTATCTTGCAAATACTGCTTATACGTAAGTTTCGAACCACCACCTTTAGCCTTGTTGCCATCTCTTTTTTTAGGAATCAAATTCAATTGCCATGGATCATCGATATCATATCCGCTTCCAACCATTTGAAAGTCATTTAAAATGCTTACCTCTGCACCTCGTCTAAAGCAATATACATCTTGTCTGAGACTGGCTAACTCAGCAAGTGACTCTTCTTGTGGCCCACCCATCCCCATAGCAGCTAAGAGCAAGCCTAGCACTCCTGATTTCGTAGGAAAAACTTCTGTTGATCTATTACCAAACTTTGAGTTTGCCCCCCAAGACTGGAGGTTACCCTCTAGCCATAAGACTAAGAATCTCGTGTTCAAATGGTTCTCTCCTAAGACATCAACTTACAGATACTAGATGTTATTTTTTCGGATAGATTATCAATGGAAGAACTGCCATCACCGAAGACTAGAGAGTCAATCATTCCAAAAAGCGAACCCATTTCCTTTTCTCTTTTATCCAAAGCCGCTTTCATTGCCTCTATGCTGGGCTCTAAATAACCATTGCCATGAGCTAATACTGGCTTATCAAAAGAAAGCTGCATACCCTGTCCCTTTCGTATGTATACATGAGCATAATCCCACAAACAATATCCTGCTTGAGTATTTTGTCTTGCCTGAGGAACTGCAAGATAAAGGGCTTTTGTAAAAGCATCAACCGCTTGAGGGATAGCATCGATTCCAATATGTTCTTCTAAGATTCCCAAGTCCAATGAAATATATCTATAGAAAGTCCCTGATGAGTATTCTAACGAGCCAATGTGTCTTGTCGCGCCCTCCTTATCATCTACTGCTGTGAAATAATCAACTTCACTAGATATTTTGTGCGTAGTTATTGCATGAGAGAAAGAAGATGCTGCCTGAACGCTCAAGTCCGCAGCATTTGCAACCATCCTGCCAAAAAGAGCGATATCCAAACCATCAAGACATTTAAAAGATTTCTTCGTGACTGGTTTTAAGATTGTTTTGATTATTTTAATATCTACAGAATCTTTCTCCTGAATATCTTCTTTATTCTCTGTGATATATTCCGCAAGGGCTTTTATTTCTGTGGATGAAATAAACACCAAGGTATCACTAGCTAGCGCATTAGCAATCTTTTCTGCATTCTTTATATCGCAGTCATCAGCATTTTCAATATAAGAAACTATTAAATCTGCAATTCTTTTTGACCTTATAGCAATTGATATACCAAAATCATGGAGGCTGAGTCTCACTTGCCTTTTCCAGCACTGGCTGCTGACTCGCCCTCTCTTCACTCCACCAACTATTGCACTTTTGGGAGCACCAACATCATCTCTATTTAGACATGAAACAGGGAAAGACTGAAGAATATGATACTCTACTTTAACACCTTTTAACTTGCTCATATAAAAGCCTCCTTATTAATTCTCTGTAATTGTAATAATCCACAGCCAAAGCCCTTGCCTTGACCAATTCCTCTTTTGACAGCCTTTTCAATAAATGTCATCTGATCAGTAACTCTTAAGACCCCCACGATATCCTTGAAAGGCATAACTACTCTGTTACCATTAGATTGCTTCATTCTCATTTCCCCAGAATAAACAACCTGCACACTATCTTTTAGAATTGAAAATCCATTATTACCAGCTTTTTGAATGATCCAGTTCTCAATATCGACGTCATCTACAACATCAATATACTTACCTTCATTTCTTATTACAGTAGCCATTCTTATGCGAAACATAAAAGCATCTGCCTCAAACCAGCTATCTGAAACCTCTTTGATAATAATCTGCCCATAATCCAATATCTCGGGCCTCATTTCAGACTGGATCAATATTTTCAGTTTCTCTTTAGAGGAATAATCTACGTAGTACAAAAAACATCTTTTTTCTTGATTCGGAAATAGTTTATATATGAACTGATGGATATCATAATCGTTTTTGATTTTTAATTTCCTGCACTCAGAAAATTTTAAATAAAATAAAGACAAAAACACTAATCATCCTCCTTTCCAGCAGATAAATACTGTTGCATCCATTTTGCTTTGATACTAGGTTGTTTCTCTTTCTGTAAAAACCAGACAAAATCATCCATCAAAGCTACAAAATCCAGTTGTATGCCTTTTGATGCAATCATTCTAATCATTGGCCGGATAGAGAGAAGCAATTCATCAATATCATCGCAAGATAGTATTCTAGCAAATCGTGGTGGAATCTCTTTGTCTTTCTTTGAAGGTGGATATATCAATCTTATAGCCTGTCCAAGTTTTTTATTACCATTCTGAGGATTGGTATCCACTGCTATAGAAGATGCGATAAAAACCAATATATTCCTCTTTTTTTCTTCCTTTTCCAAGTCTTCTAAAAATGCATGAATATACTGCCAGGATTTCCATTGCAAGGCGTTACTATCTGCTCTCCTAAGGTCTGCTCTTATCCCTTTATCTCTCTTACATACATCTACGATATAATTTACAAAATGCTCCGACTGTTTCATTTACACACTCCATTCGAAGGTCTATTTTTTACCCACTCAGTCAGTTGTCTCACTGTATCCCTAGGACAATAACTATCATATATTTTAATAACGCTCTCATTGATTGTATCATTAACAGAATTAAGTGAGTCTAATTCCTGACATTGACAATGCTTGACAATTCTATTAAAGAGATTTCCACATATCCACCAATAATCATACATAGCCTTCTGAACATTTTTAGAATTCGAGGAAAAAGCTTTGTTATATCCAGTAATGTGGAAACGTAGGCATTCGCTTCTCTCATTTATAAACGCCATTTCATTAACGAGATGCAGATAGAAATCATCGTCAAACAGTTCACTTTCAAGCTCTACATATGACTCAACGTAATCATCCTCTTGCTTCACAGATTGATCTCCTGCAACATCTCTTATCTGCAAACCTCCTGACCATATTGAGAAGCTATCTGTTAATTCTCTTGCTCTATCTATAAAAAACTTTATTGCAGAACATTCAAATGAATTTTCTGCTGAATTAAATACCACAGCAATCAAAGACTCGAATTCTCTCCAAGGTGCTTTAAATACATCACAATACTTCGTAGTTAGGTCTTTTTTGTTTATTGAGATATGAGGCTCATACCAACCATTTTTCACTTTTCCACTATATATCAATCCTTCTGAATATCTAATTCCATCTTCATCTAGAAGGACGAACCTACACACAGAGACGTACCATGCAAATACCGATTTTTTAATATTCCTAGCAATTTCGTCATCTTCTCCTTTCGGCATGACTTCCCAAGGCGCGGTTTTATATTCAGATAATCCACTCTGAATTTTTTCTAAAACATCATCTGGGAAAAAGTTTAGGAATACTGTTTCTCTAATGCTTTTTCCTCTAATCATTGACATTAAATACCCATGCCATGCACCTAAGCTGGGTCCCGCCTTAGCACTGGAACTCTTTTTATATCCTAAAGATAAAGCTGGAGTATTAGAAACTCTTTTGCCGCCAGGTGCATAATTCATTAAAGAGATGATAAAAACAGCTTTTTCCGCATCTGTTAACATTTTCCCCTTTTGGCTTTCTTTAAGAATTGTATCATTCTCGGATGCCAAATCAGGTTGATAATCAAAATATAATGGCTGTATTACTGACTTCTCCAAACCCCTTAATGCTGGCATCTGAAGAAAAGGTTTGCTACCATATAAATAGAAATCCCCGTAGTGATCATCTAAATATTTGAGACATCTATCGGAAAGCCCTTTCGTTCCAAGTTCCCTAACATCTCTTTCTGCTTTTAAGCTTGTTGAAGCCTGAGCTATCGCAAAAAACAACTTCAGCAAAGATATCTGTTGGATTGGATTCCCATCTATATTTTCATAACAATCAGAGCTAAAAACATCCCGGAGAGAAATCCTTCCATACTCTAAGACTGGAATCCACTTTTCGTCTATAAGATTATAATAGTTCTCCATCACAATAATCTTTATTCACTCCTTTTTTAGATAGTAGCCCAAGTTGTGGTCATAAAAATATTTTTTTTCTATTTTATTTCCAAAAACATCTGAAAGTCTTCCGAATTCATCAACAATACAAATATTGAATAAATCGATATTTTCTTTTGATATAAAAACATATTTCCTGAATAATGAAATTAAATCATCAGGCAAAGATGGTAAATACACTTTATTCTTTGGAACTGAAACGATATTCATCTGGAGTTTCCCTGCGATTTCTTTTCTTAGCATCAGTCCTGATGCTTTGGATAGCTTTACATTATCACCAGATAAAAGTTCCAGTGAATAATTCGAATGTATTTTTTTCACTAATAAAATATCAACGTATTTTACTTCTGAAAATCTAGTAAAAGATTCCGATGTATCAGAAGAAGCATTCAGCAGCGAATTCATAGATAAAGCTGCAAGCCGATTCATCTTCTCTCTATTCTCTTCAAGCAAATGCTTTGCTTTTTTGAGATTTTCGGAATTATCATGATCACAATAAACCGTTTCTATAATACTTCTCATCTCTGAAGGCAATGTTATTTTTTTCAGTTCCACTAGACATTTATGTGTTTTGTACAGATAATACGGCGAGTATACCACACCATCTACACCATAATCATTCAATACGTCATTCACACCTTTAAATTACGGGGCAAGTATCACACAACATGGCTTTTCTAAATGCCTACAGTCCTTTCTATCATGCCTCCATAATCTTCCTGCCCTTTGGAGAATCATATCAACAGGAGCAATTCTAGTAATTAGGAAATCGCTGTCGATATCCAGAGACTGTTCTAATACCTGTGTGCCTACAAGAATACATCCGCCAAATGCTCCTCTAGAATTATTATGCTTTCCATACTCCGCTACCCATTTTTTCTCGATTGCTCCCCTATCCATAGGAGTAAATCTTGAATGAAGAATACCAATACTTACAGAAGTATCAGATAATAAAGATGCAAGCCGACAATAAATATCTTGCGCTTTATCAACAGTATTTTCTATCCAAAGAACATATGCACCTTTTAACGCCATATCTATTGCACTATTTATAGCGTTTTGTTCTTCTGATTCAAAAGCAATATTAATATCCTTCTCATTTTCAGAACCTACATAATATTCATTTATCTGATCACTGTATTGAGCAGTCACTAACGGATATTCTGATGAAAAAGATTGCGTGCACTGTAAGAGATTTTTCTTTAAATCGCTATTGAGTGTTGCACTTAATAAAATTACAGTTGATCCAACTTCGCGAAGTGCCTTAATTAGTTCAATTAAAAGATTGCTGGTATAAAAATCATAGCTGTGGACTTCATCAAGAATAACCACCTTCCCCTGTAGTCCAAAGGCTCTCACATTCGAGTGCTTTACATTAATTACAGACATCAAAGCTTGGTCGATAGTGCCTACACCGAAAGAAGCCAAAAGAGTTCGTTTCCTATAATCGAACCAACTTCCTCCAGGTGCTAGATCTTTATGGATGTCTGTATAGCCTTTCATAGATGAAGAAAAAATTGATTCAGTAGGATTTTTTTCCACGACAGATATAAATTGATCTACTCTTTCTTTCATTTTCAGCGAGGTCAGTATTGTAGGTAACCCAAAATAAATACCAGAGGCTTTTCCACTACTAATAAGCTTATATGCAGCAAATAGTGCCGCTTCTGTTTTTCCAGATCCCATTTCCGATTCAAGGATATATATGCCAGACTCCCTTACACTCTCATAAAAAGCACATTGTATATTTTTTGGTTTAAAACCAAATATATCCGCAAAAGTCAAATTGCAATTCGTTTGGGGTTTTGACATCCCAATTTTTGATACAACTTCATTAGCAATGCTTTTGCCTTTTTCCATGAACATTCTTTTTGGTATAGACGAGCTAATCCAATCAGATACTGTTACAAATCCAGATATAGCCAGTTTTTGAAATGAAGAAAGATTCTCAATCCGATCAAACGAAGATTTCTTATATGTTTCACTTATCTCTTTTATCAACAAATCTCTAGATTCTTTAAACTCTATACCACCAAAAAAGGAAGCCTTGTCATCACTTGCTGGATACTGATTAATGATTCTGCCATGATGGTTTCCAACGATAAAACCCGCAGCTTCGCTTTGGAAGTATTTCTTTATTGCCTTTTGGGAAATTTCACTATGATTCCCATCATAAGTTCCCTCTTTAATCAAAAGTTTTGATTCATCGGTTTTTTTTGAATAATACCCCTCTAATGCATCTGCTATCATACATTGAAAAGGTGCAGATACCTTACCAACATCATGCAATGCGGCTAAAAGAACAACATCTTCCTTCAAAATCCCATATTTCTTGATTTCTAGGCTTTCATATAAAGCCTCAGCTACAAAACCAGTAATAATAGCATGCTCATAAACAGTCATTCCAGGAACAGTTTCGCTATTAACAGATTCTGTTTTTGCAATGCATTTTCTAAAATCAATATTATTGTTTGATTTACTACAAGCTTTGTTGATTGACTTAATCATTGTTGTATTCTGAATATGCTATCAGTCTTTGTTTTTCTGAAAAGATGTTTGATAACAGCAATTATCCTCCCAAACTATTATAGCTTGCTTTTAAATAGTCCTTCCCGAAAAATACGTAAAATCAAAAATAGTTAAAAGAAAAGGGCATTATTTGATGTCACTTTTTTATTTGCTAAGCATAAACCAAATACAAGCAATCTGAGCTCGTACAGTTCGGTGGGCTATCACAGCAGCCACATCCAATATGAGAGGAAAATCGACTATTCTCTATTCTTTTAGGCACTAGCACTGTAAGAAGCATGCTTTATACCCTGGTTTTGGCTACTACACTGACACTCTTAATAATTTTCTTTATATGGAAATACTCTCTGTTCTCAACTCTTCGAAAGAAGCCCTGTTTTCTTTGATTCTTTCCTTCAGATATCCAGAGAGTGCCTTATCTGTGCAGAACACGTAACAGCCCTTCATAGCTCTTGAAAGAAGAGTCCTATATGTATTTCTTATTATCCTGTCTGCTTTTTCGAGAGCTGTTGCATCTCCTTTGCGGCAATCGGTTTTCAATCCAGTCAGGGAAGCATCTGTTTTTGCTCTTGCCTTGTAGTCTGCAACGACTTCTCCATTCTCATACCTTAGATCATCGCCAATAATAACGCCAATGTACTCAAACTCAAGACCCTGAGATGTATGTATGCAGCCAATCTGATTTACAGAGCTCTCATCAATAGCCCATGTTTGTGTATTGCTGTAGTTCCAGGTTGCTCTGAAATTCCATTCGGGGATGATGATGTCATGCATTTCAGGGTTCTGCTTGGATACCCAAGGCCAGCAATAGCCAGCAAGCATCCTTGCTTTATTTGTCCCTAGATTCTTATTCTTGATTCTTGCGAATACTTCATTTGGATCGTCGATAATCTGGATATCATAATCATCAGGATCATATGTGTAATACGAATCTCTTATCCCTAGCACATCATCAAGGAAGCATAAATACCCATCAGAGCCGTTGCACCTGAACTGAGACTCAAGCTGGCTTTCGAATATCCTCGCACCTGCTTTTTTCGCATGATATTTGATGCCTTCGACACTGCCGACGTCCTTTGCGTGCACAATCTGGTCTTCATCAATGAAGAATATCGAGATTTTTGCAGTATTTATGATTTCCTTTATCTGGTTCTCGCCAAGGTTGCTGTAAATGCCTGACTTCTCATTAAGGCGATGTGCCTCATCTACGATTAATACATCATATTCATTCTCTCTGGATTCATAGAAGCTTCCAGAGCCTTTGAATGAGGCATGAATCAGGGCCTTCTTGTATCTATCTTCTGTAAGCTTGGCAACATAGACATTCCTAGGTGCCGCATTCTTTGATACATAAGCACCGCTCTTCCCATCCTGTATTACCGCTGCAAGAATATTTACAGCAAGAACGCTCTTGCCTGTTCCCGGACCACCCTTTACGATAAAGACCTTCTTGCTATCGGACTCATTTCTGAGCCTGTAAATATGATGCATCAACTCTTCATAGATAACTTTCTGTTTATCTATGAGGACAAACTCCTGATTGCTCCTCATGATGCTCGACACCATATCCTGAAGGGATTTGGAAGGCTTTATCCTTCCGTTATCTATGCGATGCATAATATCTGAATCATCAGCCTTTACGATTCTTGAAGAAATGAAATCTCTTAGCTTGTATATATCGGGATGGAGAAACACTGGAGAATCATTGATTATCTCATAGAATCTGCTGTCTGCAATCGGATCATTCTTCACTGGCGTGTAATTATGGAGGTAGGCACAAGGAAAGAGCTTTATATTGTCTCTTCTTACAGCTTCATTGTATTCCCTGAGCGTAATAGCATATGACCTAGCCTGATAAGAAGGATGCGCCACTTCCCTTTTCCCACCATTAAGAAAAGTGGATACGATATCCTTCTTCTCTAGCACGGCAGATGCTTCCTGCCATTGCTTGAGCTCAACGATTACTACATTCTCCTCTCCATCAGCATTCCTGCCAGCAATGATGAAATCAATTCTGTTGTTCTGGTTTGGGAGTCTGTATTCGATGCATACAGTAGCATCAGAAGGAACGTCATCAACATCCAGAATATAGCTCATCTGCCTTAGGGAGCTCACCCACGAGTTCTGTTCCTTCTCCGATGTTCCACCTATCCTCTTTCTGAATTCCTCATAGACTCTAGTGCCTATTACACCATTATTGACATCATCTATAAATCTTTCCTTTGATGCTTTGTAAATAATCATCGTTTCATCCCCTGCCAAGATTATATAACATAGCAGATCTCGCAAAAAGGAAAATGACAAAAAGGTGGAGTTTTTGACACAATGCTTTGGCAAAGACCATAATCAGATACTGTGAATTACATATAGCAATACCTATATCTTTCATGAGACTATAAGGCAAAGAGCATTTATCAAAGCATGGAGGAGACAATATGATCAACGTTGGGAATGACTGGCAAGAGCTATTTGATATAGAGCAGAATAAGCCATACTATCTTGAGCTTAGAGAATTCCTTAAGAAGGAATATTCGTCTAAAGTCATCTATCCTCCGATGCATGACATCTTCAATGCCTTCAAGCTATCCAGCATGTCAGAGACAAAAGTAATCATCGTTGGCCAGGATCCATATCATGAGGAAGGACAGGCGATGGGACTATCTTTCTCTGTAAGAGAATCAGTGGATGAGCCGCCTTCTCTTAGAAACATAAGAGAGGAAATAGAAAGAGAGAACGCTCTGAGAGGTCCTTGGTCCAGAGACCTCACCCGCTGGGCAAAGCAAGGCGTGCTTCTTTTGAACAGCACTCTCACAGTCGAGGCTCATAAAGCTGCATCCCATGCAAATAAAGGCTGGGAGAGATTCACAGACACTGCGATCAAAGCCATTGCAGAAGATAAAAGGCCTAAGGTCTTTCTCCTTTGGGGAAGCTTTGCAAGAAGCAAGAAAGCCCTTATAGACAATCCAACGCATCTCATCCTTGAATCAGCGCACCCAAGCCCATTAAGTGCCTATAGAGGGTTCATCGGCAACAATCACTTCACCAAGTGCAATGAGTTTCTTGAAAGAACAGGACAGAAGCCAATTGTGTGGTGATTAAATAGCAATGCCCGGGAATCCGGGCATTGGTTGTTCCTCTATCTCTTAGACACCTGCAATGGATAGTTCTTTTATTAGAACATCAGGAGAGCCTATTCGTGATGAAGATAGGGTAACATCAAACTCAAGGGAATCAGAGAGTGCAGCGATATTCTCAAGCAGAGAGTAGAAGTTGCCTGCTACTGTGAACTGCTTGACAGCTTCTTCTGCCTTTCCATCCTTGATCATGAAGCCGGCGCTCTCGATTGAGAAGTCTCCGCTAATTGCGTTTGCCCCTGCATGGAAGCCTTTCATCTGTGTGATATACACTCCGCCTTCAGCAAGCTTGAAGAGCTCTGCTCTCTTCATGCTACCCTCCTTTAGATAGAATGAATATGGAGCAATTGAGCCAGATGGGGATTCTGCGCTTCTGAGAGCATTGCCAGTGGATTCCTTACCTTCTTTTTCCGCCCATTCTTTATTGTAAAGTAGTGTATTGAGAACACCATTCTCAATCACATTCTTCCTATAAGTTGCTTTCCCATCTCCATCAAAGCTCTTCTGGAATGGGTATCCTGGGTAGAATGGATCATCTATGATTGTCACTTTAAAAGAAGCGACACGCTCCCCTTCCCGTCCCTTTAGGCGGGAAAGACCTAATGCAGCGCTCTTTCCTGAGAAAACTGGGAAGAACGCACCAAGAATCTGAATCATTGACTCAGGTGAGAACACAACAGGATAGCGGCCACTCTTAACATAACCAGCACCAAGCTGTGATGTTGCCTTGGATACTAGCTCTGCAAGCTCAGACTCCGCACCAAGGGCAATCTCCCTGGAAACAGCTACCTCCTCTTTGTCTGCGACTTTTGCGAAAGCTGAGACGAAGGAGCCCTTTGCCTTTGATGAAAGATCGATACCCTCAGAGTTCGCCATATAGCTCTCTGATGCTTCATATGCTGCAGAGACGTTCGTTCCATCTTTTATTCTATCGTCTTGGCTGTAGATAGCCTTCTCCTTCTCGAGGACTATCCTCTTAAGATCCTCAAGAGTATATTCAGCTGTCTCGACCTTCTCAGTCTCTCTATAGCCTGAATCTGGGAGAGAGATTGAAGCTGAGCCCTCCTTATCATTTGCGAGCGCATTGTCAAACGCTTTTCTCAATATGCTCTGCGCCTCTTCCTCTTCGCATCTATCGCTAGAGGCATAGCCTTCCTTCCCATCTCTTATGACCCTCACAGAGATTCTCTCTTCGACTGTGCTTGCTATCTTCGATATCTCATGAGCGAATGTGGATGCGCTTATGAACTCAGAGCGCGAGCCTAAAAGCTCCCAGTTCTTGATTCCATAAGTGGCAGATGCCTTTTTGATTGCATTCAATAGTTTCTTGAAATCCATATATCATCTACCTCCCACTGTAATCTTGCTTACTCTTATAAGCGGCTGGCCAACGTCGGTTGGCACAGAGCCTGAGGATGAGCCACACATGCCCTGACCAGTCTTCATATTCTTTCCAACCATGTCGATATCCATCAGGATCTCGCTTCCCTTTCCAATCAAGGATGCGCCTCTGACTGGCTCGCAGATCTTTCCACCTCTGATCATATATGCTTCAGAGACAGCGAAATTGAATGCGCCCGTTGCAGGGTTGACGCTTCCTCCTCCCATCTTCGCTGCGTATATGCCCAACTCTATGGATGAGATGATATCCTCATCCTCATCATCCCCTGCAGCGATGTAGGTGTTTGTCATTCTTGAAATTGGCACGAAGCTGTAATCCTGACGCCTTGCAGAGCCAGAGGAAGGCATTCCCATCCTCCGCCCATTGAAGCGATCGACCATATAGCGCCTCAATACACCATTCTCAATGAGGATCTTTCTCTCAGATGGAGTACCCTCATCATCAATGTTTATAGAACCCCATGCATTTGGAATTGTGCCATCATCGATTGCAGTGACCTTCTCATTGGCAATCACTTGATCCAGCTTTCCTGCAAACTGGCTGTTTCCATAAGCTACAGAGCTAGCCTCAAGACTATGGCCGCAGGACTCATGGAAGATAACACCACCAAAGCCGTTTTCAATCGCAACTGGATAGACTCCTGCCTTGCAATAGTCAGCAGAGAGATTCACAAGAGCCTGTCTTGCAGCCTCCTCTCCAATAGAGGCAGGGGAGATCATATCAAACAGCTCAAGCCCCATTCTTCGACCTGGGTTGGAGGATCCAACCTGGCTCTCATTTCGCTCTGATGCCACTGCTGTCACAGATAGCCTTGTCCTTACTTGCCTATCTGAGGTCAAAAGGCCATATGAGTTCGCAACGAGGATTCTTCGGTCCACATCCAGTAGCACGCCACTTACCTGAGCGATTTTGCTGCTCTTTGCCTTGGCAGCGCCCAAAGCTTCCTTCAGATAATCCCTCTTCAAAAGCACGCCCTTTGATGAAGGCACTACCTGGATTGGATGAATATCAGGAAAGATTCTTTCTGCAAGCTCAAATTCTGGAGCTGTTCTTCTGCCATCAGAGATCGCTCTCGCAGCATCGTATGCGCATCTTAGCACTCCGCTTTCTGTCAGGTCACTCGTGGATGCATGTGCGCTTCTAAGCCCTAGATACACCCTGATCCCAACACCACGTATCTTCTTGTCCGTAAGAGAGTCGAACTTCATATCCACCATGGACAGGGAATTGTTCTGGCTTTCCTCTGCAAAAAGCTCAGCAAAGTCAGCGCCTGTTGAAAGCGCCGCATCAAGAGCCTTTTTCACTAATAGCTCATTTATGATCATTGTCCCTCCTTATCACTGTTCTATCAGATCAATATTCAGGCTTATCAAGACGCCTGGCGATGCTTGGACAGATGATTTTCGTGTCACTTGGATTTACCTTATCGCTTTCCATGATCAAATCGCCAATGGAATCTGCCTTGATCACTCCGCTTCTTGGATTGAGTATGCTATCTACATGGCTTTTTATCTCAACATCCAAATCAGAGTACTCAAATGCCAATGTTGTATTATCGAGTTTGCAGTTCACCATCTTCAGGTTCTTTATGTAACAGAATCCCTGAAGGCTCTCGATCGTGCAATTGACCAAAGTGAGATTCTCAGCATTCCATCCCAGGTACTCGCCATGGATATAGGAGTCGTAGACAGTTACGTTCCTGCTGTTCCAGAAGGCATCCTTTGTCATTAGCCTTGCGTTTCTGATCACAACATTCTCAACGCCATCAAAGGAATATTTGCCAACCAGATCAAGACCATCAACCTCAATGTTCCTCGAGTTCATCGCAAAGTAGTCGCCCTTTGCAAGGACATGATTCATCACCACATCCTCGCAGAACCAAAGTGTCTCAGGGCCTTCAAAGAAGGATACATTATCCAGCCTCAATCCTTTAGATCTCCTTATGGCCTTCGGAGCATTGATGATTGTGTCCTTAATATGCACATCTCTGCAATACCAGAATGCAGCTCTGCACATTTCATTCAAGAGGCTTTTATCGACTGTGATCCGATTGCTGTACCAAATCGGATATTTCCATTTGAAAAGAGAGCAGCAGACATCAATATCATTGCACTCCTTCAATGGGGATTCCCCATCCTCGAATATCGAGTTATCGATAATTAGGTTTTCGCCTTTGAACAAGGCCCTCTCGCCGGAGAACCTCTGGTTTGAGATTTTTTTCTTATCCATAAATAATTTGATACCCTAAAATTACACTTTCTTCAACAGAACAATTTCATAGGGTTTATTCGTACATGCTCTCTTTAGCCACACCTTCGGAAACAAGCATGGCTCCCTTTGATATGACGAAGCGTATCTTATCGCCATCTCTTATGACGATATCCGCATCCATCCCGCACTCTATCCTTCCTTTTCTATCAAAGGACATTGCTCTAGCAGGATTCTCTGTCACGGTCTTATATGCTATTTGCCGATCAAGGCCCAGATCGATCATTCTATTGACGTACCTATCTAGCTCCGATATAGCCCCTGCGCCCATGCCAATGATAGCGCTTCTATCACTGTTCCACTTAGGAAATGAGCCGTTTGAGTCAGTGGACAGAGTAACGTTGCAGCTATTGATAGAGAGAAGATCAATTGCCTTCCTGTCAGTATCCGAGAAGCAGGTTAGATCAACATGCCCACCTTCCTCAAGCCATGCCTTGGCTTGATCCATATGGCCCTCCATATGCGTCGGATAAAAGTGCTTGATTGGAAGTATTGTGTTCCTCTTTATCTCGAAGAGCTGTTCTATGCCTCTTTCATCCGCACCTACATGAAGATGAACGATGCCGCATTTCTTGCTCATAAGAGATGCAAGCCTTGCTTTGGATGCAAGATTCAATATATCCCTTGTCTCCGGAAATGAGCATCTATGGTCAGATATGGCTGCTTTCACGCCGATTATCTCATCAACCCAGATAATATCATCAGCGACATCGCCAGTTAATGTGACACTAGGTATCTGATAAGAGCCTGTCAGGCAATATGCGGAGAGCCCCCACTCCCTGTAGCCACGTATTTTCGCAACCAGATCCCTTATCGTCCTTGTATGCCCATCAGTTCCAAGCAGACCAACAACAGTTGTCACGCCGGCTTCCGCTATCCTTCTCTCTGCCAAGGGAGGGACTCGTGAAAGCATTCCTGCCTCCCCTCCACCTCCAAGGGCATGGACATGACCATCAATAAAGCCTGGGTGCACGATCTCGCCCTCTGCATCGATGACTTTGACGCCATTATATTGAATATCGATGTTCTCAGATACTTCCTCAACAGAATCCCCTGAGATGAGAATATCCTTGATTCCCATCTTGTATGGAGAATATAGATTCGCATTCTTTATCAGCAGCATATGGATATTCTGATGGAATATCTGGAAGATGTGAAGAACAAATTACGTTCTTTCCCAATATAGCCTTCTTCCTAGCCTTTTATCCCTGATGATGTGATGCCAGCGACAAAGTACTTCTGAGTGAATACAAACAGCACGATGATCGGAATAACAGATAAAGATGCGCCTGCAAGCTGCATAGGGATATTCGCACCGCCACTTGCCTGGAAGTACTTGAGCGCGGGCGTGAGAAGCTGCTTTGACGTTTTTGTGATGAATAAGAATGGGTCTATGAAGTTATTCCAGATATTGATGAAGGAAAAGAGCACGACAGTAGCTATCGCAGGGCCAGATAGAGGAACGAAAATCCTGCCTATGATTGTATTGTGTGATGCTCCATCTATCTTGGCAGCCTCAACCAAGGACTCAGGAATCGACCTGAAGAACTCATTCAGGATAACAAGATAGAACACCTCGGCTATTTCCGGAAGGATTATCGAAAGCGTTGTATCGAGAATATGTATTTGCTTGAAGTAAAGGTATCTTGGAACCATCGTTGCCTCAACTGGAATCATCATGGTTGAAACAAGAAGATACAAAATGAGGTTTTTGCCTCTGAATCTCATTCTTGAGAATGCATAAGATGCGGGGATTGTGACAATGAGACGGAATATGATGGATAAAGCCACTGTCCTGAATGAGTTCCAATACCAATTCATGAAGTATTGGGTGTTCAGAACATGGATATAGTTGGCTATTGTTGTTCGGGCATCGCTGAAAAGAGGCAGATAGATATCACCCTGGTTTCTGAATGAGATGATGACCATCATTATGAATGGGTAAACACAGATAAGGGCAATAATCCACATTATGATCGCATAAAGCACGGAAGATTTGTCTTTTGTCAGTTTTTTCTTTCCCATAGTGTCCTTACCCTATTGAATAGCGTGTTCACGAAAATGATGAAAGCAGCAAATAGCACGCTCTCTGCAGCACCAACTGAATAGAATCCATACTTGAAGGAGTCCTCATATATCTTGAAAGAAAGAGTTCTGCTTGCTCCTCCTGGCCCACCCTCTGTAAGAGCCATGATAATGTTGTAGCTCTTGAACGATGCGACTATCACGAGCGTAAGAAGAGTGAAGAGAGTTGGAATCAGAAGCGGGAAGGTGATGTACCTGACTTTCTGAAGCTCAGTCGCTCCTTCAATCTCCGCAACCTCATACAGTGAATAGGGAATATCCTGCAAAGATGCAAGCAATGTTATGATGTCGAACGCAACAGCAGCCCAGACAGCAACCATTGAGGATGCAGGAAGCGCAAGGCTCTGGCTCAAAAGCCACATTGGGCCCTGAATCCCGAAAAACCTGAAAATAGAATTGACCGGTCCATTGAAGGGATCGAGAAGATATTGGAATACAATTCCAATCGCAATCACATTGGTGACAAATGGCATATAGATCATTGTCCTGACTGCGGTCCTACCTGCGAATTTCTTATTAAGTAGAATTGCGAAGATAAAACCAATGACCATTCTTAGGACAATGTAGATTGCAGCATACAATAGCGAATTCATGAATGCATCCCAGAAGGACTCCGATGAGAGTACCTTCTGGAAATTCTGAACGCCAACAAAGACCATGGACATCGCCTTTCTGATGCTATTGCGGTCAAGAACACTGATAAACAATCCATAGACAATTGGAACAATCTTGAACATCAAAAAGATTGCAACAAATGGCAGAATGTAGATATATGCCAGCTTTTCTTGTTTTTTCTTTTTCAACATCTTGGTCTTCATTGGCAGCCTTCATTCAATTACAGAGCGTTCTTGATTGCTTCGTTAGCCCTTTCGAAAATCTTAAGCGCGCATTCTTCTGCTGTTGCAGTTGAACCGAGATGAAGCGCTCTGATCTCTTCTGTGATGATCTGATAATAAGCAGCTGCGGCAACTCCTGCGAATTCTGCTGCAACGTTCTTCTCGTTGCCTGTGTTGAAGTATGCGTTGTAAAGCTCTTCAACTGAGAGGGAGCCGTTTGAACCTGCTGCGATTGAGGAGAGTGCAAGATCCTGCTCTTCTGCTGTAAGTGTTGCGAGAGCTGGTATGCCAGCCTTTTCATACTTCCACTGGTTCTTGCCAATCCATTCAAGATATGCTGTTGCAGACTCTGGATGCTTAGCATTCACATTCAGGCCAGCATAGGAGACGTTTGTAAGGCTGTTCTTCTCTCCAGCTATAGGCATTGCAGCAACACCATATCTCCAGTCTCTGCCATAAGCTTCAACATTGTTGAGCTCTCTTGTCATGAAGTTGAGAGATGTATACATAGCGCATCTGTCGCCAACAATCGCATAATAGTTCCATGTGCCGCCACCAGCAAGGATTTCCTCATATGGCATTGCGATGCCCTTCTTATCGAGCTCAAGGATTGTGTTGATTGCAGTGACGAATCTTGGGTCATCGAAATTTGATGTTCCATCTTCCTTATAGAGAGGCACATCATCCTGTCTAGCTGGGAGGAAGCCCCATGGTGCGCCGTATCTGTCAAGATAGAGGCCATAGATGCCCTTTGAAGGATCTGTGAGCTTCTCAGCTGTTGCGATCATGTCATCCCAAGTCCAAGGAGTAGTTGGGTATGCAACTCCTGCTGCATCAAAGAGGTCCTTGTTGTAGAATACAACGTAGATTTCCTGCTTGAGTGGAACTGCGTAATAGTCACCATCTTCCTCGATATTGATATTCTTTCCCCAGATTTCCTTTCCGTTCTCTATGCGAGAAGAAAGAGGAGCTAAAAAGCCTGCATCCATCTGAGCAGAGTAGTCTCTGAGAGTATTCGCAAGAACAATGTCAACATCAGAACCAGCCATGAGATCGATATTAAGCTTCTGAACGAACTCGTTTCCCGTGCTTGCTGCGAACTGAACATCGACCTTGATACCAGTCTCTGCCTCAAAGTCAGCATTCATCTTCTTATACCATTCAGCTTCGGCAAGGTTTGCATCCTGAATGATATTGACGACCTTCTCTTCTGCCTGCTCTGTCTGTCCCTGGGCAAAAAGAGCGGATGTGATGATTGATAAAACCATCATTACGACTAAAATCTTCTTCATAAGAACTCCTATCATTGCACAATTGCAATTATCTTTGGATGTGGCTAAAAGCCTGATTAACTAATTCAGACAAACAACACGCCTGCGTCTGCAAGCTTCTTCTGCAGAGTCTTTATATCAATATCAGAAACACTACCCCCCAACGCCATTGAGGCGGCAATACCAGCAGCTTGACCTGTCATTGCGCACACGGGGATGACTCTGGCAACTTCCCAGCCATCTCCTTCAGGGGAAGAGATGATGCGCCCTGCTGCCAAGAGATTTGAGAAAGCCTTATTGTAAAGAGCCCTGAAAGGAATCTGATAGTGCTTGCCAATGTGGTTCTTCCTGAAATCACCGCAGGAACCTATCGCATCATCATGCTTTTCACCGTCAACAGCACAGAAATCCTCTTCTCCAATAATTCTCCTGATTGTCCTGAACTGAGGCATGAAAGGCATCATAGAGACATCTCTGCTGTTTGCATCCGAGCTTTTGATCTTCTCCAAAAACCTCTTTCTGCCATCAAGTACGAAATTTGTGATTTCCTTTGAGGATGTCCCATAGTAGCTCTTCTTTTCAGTGACATCCTCCATGAATAGATTGACACCAGCGACAACCCATTTTCTCATCTTGCTTATATTTCCAGTTCGCTTGTATGAATCAATCGTATCTTCATCATAGACATGGCTGTAATATGCTTGGAAATTGCGGCCTAAGACAGTCTCTGCTCCTGCTGATGCAAAAACAGAAGCATCCCCGGTTGCATCGATGACGACACCTGCTGGGAAGAAAAGCTTTCCTTCCTTTGCCTCAGCGACGATGCCAACGCATCTCCCATTTTCCATGACAGGATATGTCATAAGGCAATCCAACATGATATCAACATTGTTAGACCTTAAGAATTCATCGATTGCCATGGCAAATATTGTTGGGGAGAAATGAGTGCTATACCTTCCATCTTCTCTTGCATAGTCTTCACCACCCCATTCTTTTGGAAGATCCTGAAAGCCATACTTTATGGATAATTTGATAAGCTCTTCAGCAATTCCGCCGATTACTTTCTTGCCACATCCATCACAGAGCGGCTCATACCAGCTGATAAGACCAGCTGTTGCAAGTCCACCAAAAACAATTCCCTTCTCAAGAATAAGGGTCTTGGCTCCTTCTCTTGCAGCTGCGACAGATGCGCTGATTCCCGCAATCCCTCCACCAACGACAATAACATCATATGGCGCCATAACTTGGGTTGTTCTATGATCTTTGATATTCATGAGGATTCTCTTTGATTGTGTATAGAATATACTTTCTATTCGTTATTGAAAATGTAAAAATATTTAACGAATCGTTAGTATAAAAGCTAATGATTATATTATAATTTGAATAAAGAAAGAGGAAGGAAAATATGGAATTACAGCAATTACGCTACTTCAAAGCATTAGCAGAGAGCGGCAACCTAACAAAGACAGCAGATAGGCTGCACATCACGCCACCGACTTTAAGCAACTCCATATCAAGGTTGGAAGAGGATCTTGATGCCAAGCTTTTTGACAGGATCAAAGGCAGGCTCTATCTAAATGAGGTTGGTAAGCTCTTTCTGGAGTCCACAAGCACCATTCTCCATGTGCTTGATGTCAGCTGCAACAATATCAGGAATGTAAGCACACTTGGAAAGAAGATCATCTCCGTCTCCACATCCGTCAGCTCCTTTGCGCTCGGTGATGTATTTGCCCGCTACTTGGAGCTGCATCCAGATGTGAGGCTAATAAACAGGCAAAGCAACGTGCTGAGCATTGAGACAGATTTAAGCGAGAACCATTTTGGATTCATCATCACATTAGATGGCTCAATAGATTCGAAATTCCTCAATTCAAGACTACTCAGCGCAGAAAACAAAGTATTCTGCATTGGAGTATCAAAAAATCATCCACTTGCATACAAAGACACAATCACTCTGGAAGATCTGAGGAAAGAGCGTTTCATATTCCCTCCTTCCGACCTTCCTCTTACAAAAAGCTTCTATTCAATATGCAGGAATGCAGGCTTCGAGCCTGATGTTGTTGCTGAGTGCAACACTTTTCTGCTTACTAGATTTGTTGAAAGAGGCGTTGGAATAACGTTTGTGACATCCCAGGACTTCCTAAACGATGAGGCTATGAAATTGATTCCTATTCACGGCATTAGCAATTTCATGCAAGAAAAATTCACTATCTATTGGGCTAAGAGCAGGACGCTTTCAGAAGCAGAGCAAGATTTCCTGGAGTTCATCACAAGCTATTTCAAGAAAAAGCATCCTAACTTCCAGTCTCTCTAAAATGAAAGCATCCAAGATTACGCCTCTTCATGCTCAAAGGATATTTTGAATGGCACTTGCTTGATGCTTTATATGCTTACAACAATAGCCCCAACTGAAGTCAGGGCTATGATAGCTATGGTGAAGTCTCTTCTTATATCAGCCTTTTCTGGATTCGTAGACAGCAGCGCCACCTAAGAAGTATTTAGAAAGGGTGAAGAAGAGGATGAACATCGGCACAGAGGCAAGAAGCGCGACAGCCATCATTGCGCCTTCATCTGTGAGCTTTTCCTCACTGAACTTAGTTATGTACTGTGGGATTGTCTTCATCTTCTCCTGCTGCGCAACCAAAAGTGGCCAAAGAAGGTTATCCCACTGGTTTCTGAAGGAGAGAATTGAGAGCGTTGCGATGACAGGTGTTGAATTTGGAAGGACAATGCGAGCATAGATATTGAACTCCCCTAATCCATCAACTCTCGCAGCATCGAGGTATTCAGATGGGAATGTGAGAAGATACTGCCTCATCTGGAACACACCGAATGCGGAGACCAGGAATGGTATGATCATGCCTTGGTATGTGTTGATCATCCCGAACTTCTGAGTGACCATATAAAGCGGTATCATGATCGCCTCAAATGGAATCATCATAGTCGCCATGATCGCGATGAATACCAAAGTCCTTCCCTTGAACTTGAACTTTGCAAGCCCATAGCCGCAAAGAGATGCCAATAGAACAGTGGAAACTGAGCAAGAGAGGGCAACAACAATGGAATTGACGAGGTTTCGGAAGAAGATATTGTTATTGTTATTTCCTCTTATCGCCTTGATGAAGTTGGTTGCGAAGGTTCTATCTGCCCTAGTGAAGTACTCCTTTGAAGGAATCCAGTCAAAAGGCATGGCAAGAATCTGCTTGGCATCCATGAAGGATGCTACAAACATGAAAACGATAGGGATTAGAACGAATGCCAGTAGAATCAGCAGGAATGCCCAGATCAAGATTTCAGTGATTGTGATTTTTCCAACAAACTTATTCATCTGGTCCTCCTTTAATATTCCACATCCTCAGCCGACTTGGTGGTTGCCAGCTGCAGGTACGCAAGTCCAAGCATGATGAAGAACAGCACAATCGACATTGCGCAGGCTCTTCCCAATCTTCCGTTTCTGATACCAGTGAAGTAGATGTTCATTGTGATAACATCGATTGGCTTTCTCGCAGCTCCTCCCTGATGGAACATATACTGCGTCGAGAAGGTCTTCAAGCACTGCAGCATCGCCATGATTGAAACCATGACAGTCGTTGGCTTGAGAAGAGGGAGCGTGATTCTCCAGAAGCACTTCCACCTTGATGCGCCATCAACTGTCGCAGCCTCATAAATCGTAGGAGGGATTGATGCAAGACCCGTGATGAATAGGATAACGAAGTATCCTATGTATTTCCAGAAGTATACAAGCATGGTCGATATCTGAAGCATGACAGAATCGACAAGCCAGTTGTAGTCAACGCCGGTTGTTCCCATAATCGTATTGGAAATCTGGTTCACAAGGCCTCTTGGATCGAAAAGGATCATCCAAATTGCAGCAGCTACAACAGAGGAGAGAACCGCTGGTGTGTAGTACGCAAGCTGGAAAAAGCCTCTTTGGCGATCCTTGCGAAGCTGCATCAGGAACACAGCGACGATCAATGATATAACAATCATTGGAACAAAGGTGCCAAGCGTGAATGTCAAAGTAGCTCTTACTGAGTTTGAAAGAGGGAACCCACCATTATCCTTTGTGAAGATATAGACATAGTTCTCAAATCCTATGAAATCCCATGTTCTGTCGATGGCTTTCCTGCTTGTCAAGCTTGTCATGAAAGCATAGAAGATTGGATAGAAAGCGAAAATGGCAAAGAACACAATGCAAGGGATTGTGAACAAGAAGCCCCATTTAGCCTGCTTTCTCTCGATGCTATATGCCTTTTGCTTTAGTAAAGAGTTGCTTTTCCTGGCCATATTGATATACTCCTTGAATCAAAACAAATTTGGGGGAGATAGAGCTCCCCCAAACATAACAGACGAATGGATTAACCTTCGTCTACAAGCTCCTGTACAGAAGCCTTGAGTGCGTCGTAAGCTGCCTCTGGTGTGACACCATTGAGCATTACGTCAAGAACTGCTGTGCCAAGAAGGCTGTTGATCTCTGAAGAGTTATCAGAGTGGTAAACAATGTGACCGCGTGAGAAGTCAAGCTTGAATACGTCTGAGTATGGCATGTTCTTGTATGTGTCTGACTCAAGAAGAGCGTTTGTAGGCTGGATGATAGCTACTGTCTCAAGATATTCCTCACCGTGTGAAAGCATATAAGAGATGAGTTCCCAAGCTGCCTTCTGTGTTGCTTCATCAGCATCAGCATTTACCATGTAGTAGTGGCCATAGTAGCAAGCTGCTCTGTCCTGTACTGCATCCTCGAATACTGGGAATGGAACAACCATCCACTCTCCTGAGTTGTAGAAGTCTGGGTTGTCGTTCTTGATTCTTGCTTCCTGATAAAGACCTGTGAGACACATTGCGATGTCGCCATTGTCCTTATTGAATGCTGATCTTGCCTTGCCGTATGTTGATGAGCCGAGGTTCTTGCCGTTAGGTCCGAATTCCTGGAGGTATGAGAGAACCTTCACCCAAGCGTCCTTGCCAACGATTGCTTCCTTGCCGTCTTCTGAGAAGAGTGCGCCACCGAGCTGCTCAACCATTGGAACCATCCATTCAAGATAGTAGCCATATCTGAAGTCGAAGCCTCTTCTTGTGATGATGTCGCCTTCCTTGATAACGATCTTCTCAGAGATCTCCATCATATCCTCCCATGTCTTTGGATAATCTGTCTCTGGGTCAAGACCTGCATCTCTGAAGACCTTCTTGTTGATGAATACAGACCAGTTTGTAAGCTCAAGTGGAAGACCATAGATTTCTCCATCATAGTAAACTGGATCCATCATGCCGTCTGCATAAGCTGCGATAACATCCTCAGCGTTTGCATAGCCAGCTGCTGCATAATCCATTGGAGCAACTCTTCCAGCTGCGATGAGTGGATACTCGTCGTTGATTGAAAGGTTGAACATTGTTGGGCCTTCGCCTGCTGCGAATGCTGTCTGAACAAGCTCTCTAAGCTTCTCTGAGCCCTGAACTGTTACATTGACAGTCACATTTGGATGAGTAGCGCAGAATTCATCGATGTACTTCTGCTCAAGTGGCTGTCTATTAGCATCTTCATGTGTCCAGAATTCGATTACGATTGGCTGATCTGCTGCAGTTTCCTTTGCACCCTCTGCATAGAGAGATGTCATCAGTAGAAGTGCTGCGAGCAATAATACTAAAGTTTTCTTCATAGAAAGACCTCCTTTTAGGCATTCCTGATATCTATTGTCCTATGATTTTCACACACTCGCAATAGGATTTTTTCAACCAATCTGCCACATTCTCCATAGCAAGTGCGAAAAATAACGATCAGTTCAGGGCGTAGACATCTATTATGTCTATCAACTCATTACTCTTCATCTGCTCAACTATATCGGCAAGAGAGTCCTTTTTGGCGAATACTATTGAGGCCTTCAAGATAAGATCACCGTCCTGATTGCGCGATACAGCTGTGTTCCTTAAATAGATGCCAATATCATCAAGCTTTTCCCTGAGCTCGTCCAAAGAGAGGTTATTCTTGGTTATGTTGACAGTCAAATTGCCTGCAATTGAGGATACTGTCTTGAATCTCTTCCAGTGCATCATCACCTGGATGACAATCATGAATACTGTGGTGAAGATGCCTATTGCATACATTCCGGCGCCAATTGCGATTCCAACGCCTACTGTGGCCCAAAGTCCTGCGGCTGTTGTAAGACCAACGAGGTTGTCGCGCTTGATGAATATGACTCCACCACCGATGAAGCCTATCGCGGAAACCACACCTGCGGCAATTCTTGAGACATCCGCATCCAGTCCATCAATTCCAATAACATCAAAGAAGCCATACTTGGAGACAAGCATCATCAAAGAGGATGCCACTGCGACCATGATATGGGTTCTCAGCCCTGCGCTTTTTTGCCTTTTCTCTCTCTCTAATCCGATGACTGCTCCACAGATAGCTGCGAGAACAAGTCGTAGAATATACTCCAATTCCGCATAAATGCTTGTGTACATCGCCTCTCCTTATTTAAAGAGAAATTTTACGCTACTTTATGCGATTTGTGTATTTTTTTTGTCAAATAATAGAACTGACCCATTCAACACCGCAAAAAGTGCATTAGAATTGAGATATGAAAACACAGGATCTGAAGCTATTCATTTTTGATTTCGGGAACGTCACTGTTCAGAACATATATTGCAACCACAAAATCGCTGAGTCTCTTGGCTTGGATAAAGAGGTGTTCTTCGAAGACTATGCCTGGTATTCACAGCCTCTCTTGGATGGAGTTATCAGCACCAGAGCCTATTGGGACCATGTTGCCTATAGATTCAATCTTCCACCTATCAAGGAGGAGCTGTTTTCCAAGTTCTTCTTTCCTGAGCCTGTCGATATAATAGTCAGGCTCGTCAATGCGCTGCGAAAAGCCGGAAAGCGCGTAGTCGGCGGAACCAATACCTACGCTCCCCACTATGCCGTGCTAGAGTCCATAGGCATCCCAAAGCTATTTGACAAGGTCTATGCATCCCATGACATGGGTGTCTCAAAGCCATGCGATGAGTTTTTCAGAATCATCCTTGAGAGCGAGGGCGTCAAAGGAGAGGATGCTTTCTTCATAGACGATGTCCTTGGCTATCATAGGGGGGCAAAAAACCAAGGGATCACAACCTTCCTCTTCAACGGCGATGATAAAGAGGAAAGGCTTAGAGAAGCCTTCTCATGGCTAGATTTCTAACTGAAGAGAAAGACAGGGCCAATAAATACATAACCATGTGCACAGACACTATGCTTGCTCCCGTGGGAAGTGAGTAAACGTAGCTGATCATGAAGCCTATGACGAATGCAATCACAGACTCCACACCTGACAGGATTGTGACCGCTTTGTAGCTTTTGCCTAGCCTCATTGCTGTCATGGCAGGGAAGATTATGAGACTTGATACCAAAAGAGAGCCCAGCATCCTCATACCTATCACAACTATCATCGCAGTGAGGATGGAAAGAAGGAAGGTGTATCTCTCCGGCTTTATCCCTGTGGCCTTCGAAAACGCAGGATCGAATGTCGTTATATATATCTGATGATAGAAGAACACATAGGAGGCCAAGGTGAGAATCGATAGCACTGAGGCTATCACGGCATCGCTTTTGGACACAGCCAATATCGAGCCAAACAGGAATGCATTCAAATCGGTGTTGACACCGCCTAAAGAGACTGCGATGACTCCTAGCGCAAGCGAACCTGAGGATATAAGAGCTATGTACCCATCCCCTCCTTTTGACTTCTGCGAGAGATTCAGAAGGAAAATGGCTGATAGCACAACCACAGGAAGAGTAAGCGCCATGGGTGCTATAGATAGAAGGGCTGCAAGTCCAAGAGCTCCAAAGCCAACATGCGAAAGCCCATCGCCTATCATGGAAAAGCGCCTTAGCACTAGGCTGACTCCAATTAAAGAGGCAGAGAGGGAGACTAAAAGCCCGACAAAAAAGGCCCTTGAAAGGAATGAGTATTCGAATATCTCAGCTATGATGCTCATCATGGCCTGCCTCCTTAAGGAATCTTCGCCCCATCTCTGACTCGAAGTAGTCATCCCGAGAGCCAAAATAGTGGCTGGATTGTGATAGATGGAGTATCTTATTCGCGTCATTGATCGCAGGATGAATATCATGGGTCACCATAAGCACAGAGATTCCCTCTCCATTCAAGTTTCTTATGATCTGGTAGAGATCTGAGGAGGCTTTAGGATCCAGGCCGGTTGCTGGCTCATCTAGCAAAATGACCTTCTCGGTAGCCATCAGAGCTCTTGAAAGAAGAACCCTCTGCTGCTGGCCTCCGGAGAGATTCTGATAGGAATCGCGTCGCTTGCCCGCCATCGAAAGGCGCTCGAGCATCCTTATTGCCCTCTCCTTCTCCTTTTGAGTGTAGCCGAAGATGCCTCTATGCCTATTAAGACATCCGGAGAGAACCACCTCCATGACTGAGGAGGGGAAATCCCTTTGGATTGCTGATTGCTGTGGAAGATAGCCTATCTCACGGCTTTTTAGCCCATTTAGATATGAGATCGTGCCTTTCAGGGGCTGAATTAAGGCTAGTATGGTCTTTATGAAAGTGGACTTACCTGAGCCATTCTCACCAACGATGCATATGTAGTCACCGCTATCGACATTGAAGCTCAAGTCCTCAATGACAGCCCCATTCTCGTAGCCTAGATATAGCCCATCGCCTTTAATCAATGTCACAGGAATGCCTCCTTAAGCGCTTCTATATTCCTTTCCATGAGAGTCAGATATGTCTCACCATTCTCAAAGTCCAAAGTCGTGATATTATGGATGGAGTGGAACTCCCTGACCTTTGCACCGGACTCCTCCGCTATCGTATTCGCTATCAAGGGAGAGCCAAACTCTATATTGAAGATCACAGGGATATTCTCCTCTTTGACTATATCGATCAAGGTTGCCATAGTGCGCGCACTAGGCTCGCTCTCCTCGGCGCAGCCAGGAAAGGCAGCATGGTAGTCCAAGCCATAGTCTGTCGCAAAGTACAGAAGAGGAAACCTTGAAGCGAAGATCATCTTATTCCTTTCAGAGGACTGGAAGATATCCCTAAGCTGGCTATCCAAGCTTTTAAGCTCCTTGATATATGCCCTGCCATTGCTTTCATATTCATCAGCATTCTCCGCATCAAGCTCTGAGAGTGTGGCAACCAAGCCCTCTATTATCCTTATTTCATTGAGAGGGCTAGTCCAGACATGCTCATCAAGCTCACTTTCATGGCCGTGCTCATGGGAGTGCTCCTCATGGTCTATTTCATCTGAATGCTCTGCTTCCAGAAGCTCAAATTGATCAACTAGCCTAAAGGAGGGGACTTTCTCATCCAAAGCCACTAGGATTTTCTCGACCCATGCATCCGATTCACCCCCTGTGAAGACAACAAGACTGGCCTCTGACAAAGACACCATATCCTTTGCCGTTGGCTCATAGCCATGGCTCACAGCGCCAGGAGGAAGCAGCATCTTCAGATTCCCATTATCCCCTAACACCGCCCTTGCAGCATCATAGGAGGGGAAATCTATCGCAACGACCTTGAAAGAGCCATCATCGACATTCTCCTTGCTGCAGGATGCAAGCATCATGATTGCTATTAGAATAATGACAAGTCTCCTCATCACTGCTCCTTGCAACTGTCGCAAATGCCATCAAGAACTGTTGTGCTAAGTGCCTCGAACCCCACCCTTGCCGAGATCAGAGTCCTGATTTGGTCTGATACTCCTTGATCAATATGCTCAATGTGCCCACAGCTCTTGCACCTGATATGCATGTGGCCAGAGCATTTTGAGACATCTCTATATTGATACGAAACGGCTCTTGATCCAGAGTCAACCTTCCTTAGATATCCCTCCTCATAGAGTGTGGATAGCAGTCTATATAATGTGCTTTGGCTCATCTCAGGCAGAAGGGACAGAATCTCATCTGCGCTGAAAGCCCTCTCTTCATTCAATGCAAACAGAGATAAAAGCTCTTTTTTTCGCTTAGTATTGTATTTCATAAAATTGAGAATAATTCCCAATTTGCAAATAGTCAATAATCAAAAAGAGGTGTGGATAGATATCTAGCCCCGCCATCTGGGAATATGGCGACTATAGTCTTTGAAGAAGCCTCTGGACGCCTTGCAATCTCAAGCGCAGCCTTCAAGGCAGCACCCGAGGAGATGCCGACGGAAATGCCCTCAACCCTTCCAAGAAGCCTTGCATGCTCAAAGGCTTCATCGTCCTCAACTGTGAGAATCTCATCAATAAGCGATGATTCCAAGATGGAGGGGATGAAATTGGCTCCAATTCCCTGTATCTTATGAGGCGCTGCATACCCTTTTGTCAACAAAGGGGATGACGATGGCTCAACTCCGATTATCCTCGTCTTAGGGCATTTCTCCTTAAAGAACCTGCCAAGCCCTGTTATCGTTCCTCCGGTGCCTATCGTGGAGATAATATAGTCAATGTCCCCATTTGTGGCAGATAGAAGCTCTGGTCCTGTCGTATTGTAGTGGGAAGCACAATTGGCAGGATTATCAAACTGTGAGGGGATAAAGCCATTTGAATAGTCAGAAAGCAGCTCATTCGCCTTGTCTATCGCACCTTTCATGCCTAATGCGCCGGGAGTGAGCACTACATCTGCCCCATATGCCTTCATCAAGGCGATCCTCTCCCGACTCATTGAGTCAGGCATGACGATGATGACCCTATATCCTCGGCTTGCCGCTACAGAAGCCAAAGCGATTCCTGTGTTGCCGCTTGTTGGCTCTATGATAACGGAGCCCTTTGATAGAACACCACGCCTCTCTGCTTCATTTATCATGAAGAGAGCTGCCCTGTCTTTTATTGAACCTGCCGGATTAAAATACTCTAGCTTTGCAAGAAGCCTGGATGATAGTCCAAGCCTCTCCTCCATGGAGGCCAACTCCAAAAGAGGGGTGTTGCCAATAAGCTCAGAGATGCTTCTACATATTACTCCCATGCAATACCTCTGTAATGAATATAGCAATATATAGAATAATAAGCATCAATGCCCCGAAGGGCACTGATCATTCACATCCTTTGGATAGCTTATTTGGATCGCTGTTATCCACAAGTCTCTGAAGAGTATACGCTCCAAGATAATCAGAGATTTCACTATAAAGACCCTTCCAAAGGTCAAGAGTCTCACATACGCTCTCATTCTCGCATGGCTTAGCTTTGCATCTAAGACATGCAACAGGAGCGACGCCGCCCTCTGTGACATCCAGAACATCAAGGATGGATATCTCAGTAGGCATCTTTGCCAGCTTATACCCACCATTCTTTCCTCTCATGCCTGAAACCAGACCTGCGTCATTGAGAGGCTTAAAGATAGCTTCTAGGTACTTTTGGGAAAGCCCCAGGCGATCTGCGATATCCCTAAGAGGGATGAAATCCTCATCCATCCTGTGGGCCAAATCGATCATCACCCTAAGTGCATAACGGCCTTTTGTTGAAACGAGCACTTTGAACTCCTTCTCACAACTCGAGAGCCAATGCAGAGTTTGTAAGTATGCGAAAATAGCGCTCACATCGCTTTTTTTCAATCAGTATACAAAACCCCAATATTGTATCCCGTTGGAAATATTATTAACTTACTGGGTTTTATTATACACATCAAAACAGTAAAGTGATAGAAAAATATTCATCACAACAGAACTTTTTTTCTATTTACAGTGCAAATGGTTTGCATCTTGTATTTTGAATTGGCGAATTTACGGTTAATCAAGCAAGATAGTTGAAGAAATTCACGATTATTGCAATCATTTTCCATATGAGCAAAGAAACTATCACACTATTAGAGAAAAGAAGATCCTTAAGATCCTTCTCCAGCGAGCCAATCGAGAAGGAAGTTCTTGACCAGATGAAGAGACTCACTCTCAGAGCTCCTTCTGCGGGGAACATGAACATGTATTCAATAATCGAGGTCACAGATCCTGTGATCAAGAAGGAGCTTGCCACTCTTTGCGACAACCAGATGATGATCGCAAAGGCACCAGGCGTTTGGGTGTTCGTCGCAGATATGGAAAGATGGTTCAATTGGATGAAGAAGGGAGGCTCGGAAGAGAGAATCGGCAAAAAGGTGCGTCAGCCTGGAATCGGAGATTTCCATCTATGCATGCAGGATGCGATAATCACAGCACACAACGCAGTAATTGCCGCAGAGGCGCTAGGCATGGGCTCTTGCTATATCGGGGATGTCATCGAGAACTATGAGAAGATGCAGAAGCTTCTAAACCTGCCTTCCCTTGCAGCTCCTGCTGCAATGATCATCTTCGGCAAGGAGAAAGCACCTAATCCAGCTCCTATGACACTGCGCCCAGAGCCAGAATACCTATTCATGGAGAATGCTTACAGGGTGCAGACTCCAGAGGAATGCCTCGAGATGTACAAGGTCCATGAGGATTTATACAGACAAAGGGGCGTATTGCCTAACAACAACACAGGCACCTATGCTGACTACTACTTCAACAGAAAATACTCATCCGAGTTCATGGATGAGATGAACCGCTCTGCAGAGGTATTCATCAGAAGATGGTGTGAGGAAATAAAGAAATAGAGGATTGCACTCTCATCCTTTGAATGACAAGGCGGCATCGACATGGTTTGTTATCATTCCATCGATGCCCCATTTTTTGCATTTGGCCATCTCCTCTTCTTTATTGACAGTCCAAACGTTCAAGCCAACACCATGCTCTTTGCATGAGTTGACATCCTCATCAGAGAGAATGCTAAAGCTTGGATGGTAGTACTCAAAGCCCAGGGATGAAATCTGCTCTGCGATGTTTTTGATCGAGATGCCTTCAATCAGGAGCGCGCAAGGAAGCTCCTTTGCCTGCCTCTTCATCTCCATGACACTCAGCCAATTGAAGGAGGAGAATAACACGCGGTCCTCATAGGAAAAGCGCTTCACGAGCTCTAAAACCCTCCTCTCTATGCCAGGATAGTGGCAAGGGGCTGTCTTAAGCTCGATATTCGTGATGATGGATGTTTTTGAGACTCCATCCAAATACTCCTCCAAAGATGGTATCGGAGTGAAACCATGCACATCGTTCATTGTCTTTCCAGCGGAAATCCTCTCAAGCTCGCTTCTTGTGAGCTCTGAGACCAAAGCATCCACTCCTGCTGTCCTAAGCAAGGACTCGTCATGGATTATCATGACCTCATTGTCCTTTGAAAGATGGACATCAAGCTCGATTCCATCAGCGCCAACTCCAATCGCCTCATTGAAGGCAAGCATTGTATTCTCTGGGTATTTGCCGCTCCAGCCGCGATGCGCGATTATTCTCATATCCCCTGTAATAACCCCAATTTGACACATATTCAAGTGCTTCTACACCTAATATACAGAGAAAGACACCTCCTTTTTCTTTCTATTTTCCGATTAAATGTTTATTCTCTAAGTATGTATAACGGTTTCAATGGAGGTAGGCCCTCATTCTTCCAAGGGAGAAACGGGTCCGATCAGCTTTCAGTGTTCCTGGCAGGAATAGCGTTCCTGCTTGTGATCATCTATCCCTTATTCAGCATGAAGGAAGTCCAATTTGCTCTGACGATGGGGGCATTCCTTATTGCGGCACTATCGATATTCAGGATGCTCTCAAAGAACATCGCGAAAAGGAGAACAGAGAATGAAGTCTTCCTAAGAATCTTCTCCAGGTCAGGGAAAAGGGCGAAAAGAGAGGAAAGAAGAAGAGAGAAGCTCCTGAAGAAGGAAAGAAAGGAACGAAGAAAAGAGGACTTGAAGACACACGTTTACTACAGGTGTCCCGAGTGTGATACAGAGCTAAGAGTCCCAAGAGGCAAGGGCAAGATCAGAATCAAGTGCCCTAAGTGCTCTACCCAATTCATAAAGAAGACATGATATGTTTGGTTTTGTTGTTTTAAGCAAAGAGAATTCATCAGAGAAAGATAGAGAGATATACAAAAGCCATTATTGCGGGCTTTGCCATGTGCTTAATGAGAAATATGGAAAGAAGGGCACGATGGCGCTCTCCTATGACATGGTGTTCTTGGAGATGCTTCTCTCGGATCTGCACGACGAGAGAAGGACAGAAGGCATGGAAAGGTGCAATCTTCACCCTGTGAAGGCACATCCTTATGTCTATACAAGAGCCTCAAAGTACGCTGCGGATATGCAAATGCTGCTTTACTACCATGCTCTTCTGGACAATGTCCATGATGAGGGAAAGGACAGGCGGAAAGCAGAGAAATACAAGGAATTCATCGAGAAGCTTGAGCAGGACTACCCCAGACAATGCAAGGCAGTGAGCGAGGGGTTGAGCGAAATCATCTCAAGAGAGGAAAGCAATGAGAAGGACATTAGCCTAATGGCTCTTCTCTTTGGAAGGATACTTGGCGAGATCTTCGTGCAAGATGACGAGGACTTCTTCGCATCCGAGCTCCGTCTCATCGGTTGCGGGCTTGGACGATTCATATATATCCTTGATGCATATAATGATAGAGTAAAGGACCAAAAGAAGGGTTTATACAACCCTCTGGGCCAGGAGATGTCCAATGATGAGGTGAAGGAGCTGCTTTTGGATGCAG